>CAZFJU010000178.1:0-9410 GCA_964518995.1 uncultured Gammaproteobacteria bacterium | reverse complement strand
GACGGCGGCTGGGGCGTTGCTGTTCGCAGGGGTCGGAGCTGTCTGCATGCTGCGTGGCGGCAGCTTCCTCGATTATTCCGTGCTCGCCGCCGATCCGATTGCCGGCCAACATCTTGGCATTCTGCTGATCGAGATCGGGGTTGGCCTTACGGTGAGCGGCGTGCTGCTTACGATCTTTCACACCTTCGCAGGTCGGGAGCAGCGCCGCTGATGTCTATTTTCGGCCTGTACAACTATTGGATCTTCGTGGCACTGCTGATGCTTGGTCTGTACGTGATGATTTCACGCGAGAACCTCGTCAAGAAACTGATCGGCCTTTCGATTTTTCAATCGGCCGTGTTTCTGCTTTATATCAGCATGGACAAGGTCGAGGGCGGCACGGCGCCGATTTTGCGTGCAGACGTCGAGAACCAGCTCTACTCGAACCCGTTGCCGCAGGTCCTGATTCTTACCGCTATCGTCGTCGGAATCGCGACGCTCGCTCTCGGGCTCGCCATTGCGGTGCGCATTCATGAAGAGTACGGCACCGTCGAAGATGACGAGGTGCTCGAGATGAATCGCGAATGAGCATCTCCGCAAGCCATCTGCCGGTGCTTCCGGTGGTCGTCCCGCTCATCACGGCGCCGCTGGTGATGCTGTTGCGCGAGCGCGGGCTCGCATGGGCGGCGACCGTCGCGGCGTCCGTGTGCACGTTTGCAATGGCCGTGCACCTGGTCAGTCTCGCGCGCGCCGGCGAATCGCTGACGTACGACCTCGGCGGCTGGCCCGCGCCCTACGGCATCGAGCTGGTCGTCGACGCCTTTGCAGCTTTGTTGCTGCTGATCGTCACGGGCGCATCGACGGCTGCGCTGCTCGTGGCCCGGACGAGCCTCGAACGCGAGATCCCGGCGGCCCGCCAACCTCTGTTCTACACGGCGTGGTTGCTCGCTCTAGGCGGGCTTATCGGAATCGTCGTGGCCGGAGATGCGTTTAACATCTTCGTGTTCCTCGAGATCTCGTCTCTCGCGAGTTACGTCCTAATCGCCGGTGGGCCGCGCCGCGAGGCGCTGCCGGCGGTCTTCAAGTATCTGATGATGGGGACCATCGGCGCCACGTTCTACCTGATCGGTGTCGGCCTCATTTACATGATGACGGGCACGCTGAATCTCGCCGACATGGCCGCGCGCTTGGACGGTGTGTCGGATCTCCGGCCGGTGCTGATCGCCGCCGGCTTCATCACTGTCGGAATGGCGCTCAAGGCCGCCGTTTTCCCGTTGCACGGTTGGCTGCCGAATGCCTACCGCTTCGCGCCGCACGCGGCAACGGTCTTCATCGCCGCGTGCTCGACCAAGGTCGCGCTATACGTGCTGGTGCGTTTCGACTTCCAGGTATTCCGCGGCAATATGCCGGGAAATGTGGAGCAGTTCAGCTCCTATGTTCTGCCGCTTGCCGTCATCGCCATACTGATCGCGTCGGCCATTGCGGTATTCGAGCGTGATCTGAAGAAGCTGCTCGCCTACTCGTCGGTCGCGCACGTCGGCTACATCCTGCTCGCGGTGAGCCTGATCTCGGCCACCGGCCTCACGGCCGGCGTCACCCACATGTTCAGTCATGCGCTCGCGAAAGGGGCGCTATTCCTCGCCGTGGCGTGCCTGGCTATGAGGCTCAGCGATCTTTCGGTCGATGGGCTCGCCGGCGCGGCGCACCGCATGCCGATCACGATGGCCGGCTTCGTCGTCGCCGGGCTGAGCCTGATCGGCGTGCCCGGAACCGTGGGTTTCGTCAGCAAGTGGTATCTGGTGCTCAGCGCTCTGGAGCTCGGGCCGCGCGGCGCTTGGCTGATCGCGCCAGTGCTCGCGGCCTCGGTGCTTGCGGTGGTTTATGTGTGGAGAGTGGTGGAGGCCGCGTGGTTTCTGCCCGCGGCCAGCGAGGAAGAGCGACAGGAAGCGCCCTGGTGGATGCTCACCACGCTCTGGGTCAGCGTGCTGCTCAATGTGTACTTCGGCTTTCAGCCGAGCCTGCCGCTCGAGCTCGCCGGCTCGGCTGCGGCATCGTTATTGGGCGGCGGGCACGCGGCCGTACCGTAAGGCCGCCGCACGGCTGGCTAAGACCGACTGGCGCACATCGAAACGTCGCGGCTTGCGGCAAGGGCGGTTCGGATTCCGCGGTGCGCCGCGCCGCTACAGCTGCTCCTCGACGACCTCCACCAGCTCCTCGGCCTGGCGCATCACGCCGACGGCGTCCTCCACGTCGAGCTGAATGGCAATGCCGGTCCCCGGCTTCACGTCGAACTCGCCGACGTCCGCCACATGCTCCAGGATCTTGCGGCTGAGGTGCTCCTCCACAAGCATCAGCAGCACATCGCGTTGTGCCGACAGGGACATTCCCAGAAACGTGCTCTGTTTCTTCAGCCCCTCGCCGCGCGCGTGACGAATCACGGTGCAGCCGGTTGCACCGCTTGCGCGTGCGGCTTGCAGCACGTTGTCCGTCTTGCGGTCCTCGACGAAGACGATCAGCAGTTTGAAATGCATATCATTCCTCCTTCAGCCCTACCGGCCGTGCTGCGGCAGACGACTTCGATGCGCCGGCGGGGACTGCGCCGGCAGCAGAGGTTGCTCGCGTTTCTTCGGCCGATTTTGGGCAGTTGCCAGCGTGTCGACTTTACACGTGATCGCCGGGAGAGCAAGTGACCGCCGCCGGACGCCGAGGTCCGACCGGCGTGCAAGCGGCCTTCGCGATCGACGAGTGTCCGGACCGATGCCGCGCGGCGGCGTTGTCGAGCTTGCGGGGGGCGGAGCGGCCCGGTTCGGTTTACGGAACGTCGCGCAGCCGGAACGCAAACAGCGCGCTGCCGGCCGCGATGGTGACGTACTGACGCCCGTCGACCGCATAAGTCATCGGGCCTGCGTTGATCTGCCCGCCAAGCGGCGCCCGCCAGAGTAGCTCGCCATCGCGTGCATCGAGCGCGAGAAAGTAGCCTTCTCGCCCGCCGCCGAACACGAGGTCGCCGGCCGTCGAGACGACGCCCGCCCAAGTGATGTCCGCCATGCGGTGCTCCCACACCGGATCGAGCGTGCTCGGATCGTACGCGCGAATGACCCCGTAGGCTTCGTCCTCGGTATTGAAGAACGGCTCGAGGTTGACCTGCCCCATCGCGGTCTGTCTGCGGTTCACGCCGTTCGCCTGAGGGAACTGCCCCTCGATGCCGACGATCGAGGAATTTTCCCAATGAGAGACGTAGTAAAGACCGGTCTTCGGGCTGTACGACGGCGCCTGCCAGTTGATTGCACCGTGCACGTGCGGCATGAATACCTTCGGCTCGGGCGTGACTTCCATCTCGGGCTTGCGCAGCAGCCGGCCATTCTCGCCGAAGCCGGCCCACCAGTTGTTCACGACGTATGGCTTGCCGAATAGGAACTCGCCGGTCACGCGGTCGAGCACATACATGAGGCCGTTTCGGTTCGCCCAGAGCATCACCTTGCGCGGCTCGCCGCGCCAATCGATGTCGGCCAGCACCGGCACCTGCGTCGCGTCGTAATCGAGCTCGTCATGCGGCGTGAACTGATACCACCATTTGAGCTCGCCGGTGTCGACGTCGAGGGCGACGACCGAATTGCTGTAGAGATTATCGCCGAGCCGGGAGCTGCCATCCCAGTCCGGGGCCGGATTGCCCGTGCCCCAGAACGCGAGGTTCGTCTCCGGATCGTACGCGGCCGCGTTCCACACCGCCGCGCCGCCCGTGAGCCACGAGTCGCCGAGCCACGTGTCATTGCCGAACTCGCCGGGCCCGGGAATCGTGTAAAAGCGCCATACCTCCTCGCCGCTCTTCGCATCGAAGGCCGAGATGTGCGCCCGAATACCCATGTCGCCGCCAGCGGTGCCGATAATCACCTTATCCTTGATCACGTTTGGCGACATCGTGATCGAGAAGCGGTCCGCGGCTTCCGCCACTTTCGTGCTCCATACGAGCGTGCCGCTCTTCGCGTCGATCGCGAGCAGGTACGCGTCGATCGTGCCCATGTAGAGCGTGTCGCCGAGGATTGCGAGCCCGCGGTTGACGCGGCCGCAGCAGAGTCGCGCATCAGGCGACGGCTCGTGATGGTACGTCCAGAACACGCGGCCCGTTTCGGCGTCGAGCGCCACGATGTCGTTCGGCGCCTGCACCGTGTACAAGATGCCATCGACCACGAGCGCCGTGGCCTCGAACTTCTCGAGCGAACGCGCCTGCCAGATCCACGCAAGCTCGAGCGCCTGAACGTTCTCGGCGTTGATTTGGTCGAGCGGGCTATAGCGCTGGTTCGTCAGCGTCCGCGAATAGCTGAGCCAATTGTGAGGCTCCTCGTCGGCGTTCAGGATTCGCTCGAAGGTCACATCGGCTCTGAGCGGCACGCAAGCCAGCAGCCCGGCCGCCAATGCAATCGATCTCGAAAAGCTCAACAAGGTTCTCATTGCGTCGCTCCGCTGTTCAAGCTCGAGAGATAACTCACGAGATCGGCGATCTCCTCCCGGCTCAATTTATCGTCGAAGGACGGCATCGGCGATTCCGCGAATCCGTGCTCGACCAGGTCCGCCTTCTGAAACGAACGCAGACGCTCGTCCGCGTCCATGAGCTGCACGGTGAACGAGTCATGATTGAGGAGCCGCCCCGTGATCGGCTCGCTCCCCTGCGGAGTGACCGTATAGAAGCGATTCTGCGGCAGTACCTCGGCCTGCGGATCGAGCAGCGACTGCTCCAGCTCGGCCGCGCGGCGCAGCGCGCCGATCTGCGTGAGGTCCGGTCCGAGTCGAGCGCCGCGTCCGGCGACGGCGTGGCAATCCATGCAGCCGCCCTTGCCTTCGAATAGCGCCTGGCCGCGGATCGTGTCGCCATGGCCCGCGGCGCTGCCGCGGGCCATCGGCATCGAGCGCAGGTACGCCACGATCTCGATCGCCTGCGTCTCCGACATATTCGGCGTCGGCGGCATCGGTGTGTTCGGCAGGCCGTTGATGATGATCCGAGCGATGTCGTCGTCCGTCAGCGGCCGGCGAAAGACGCCGCGGCTGAAGTCAATACCGGCAATCAGGTCACCGTCCGGACCGTGACAGTTCGCGCACACCGCCTGGTAGGCGCTCGCGCCGTCCGCGACGTCATACGCCGTCTCATGTTGCGCTTGGGCCGACCAGGCTGCGAGTGACCCGGCCGCTAGCACTGCAGAGGCAATCAGCGGCACGATCGGATTGCGGCGCCCGCCCCGCTCTACCCCGCCATCCATCCGCGGCTTCTTGGCTAACGTCTTCTGCGAACGGTCGTGCACGCGGGTTCACCCTCGATCTGGGATGTCGGCATACTAACCGCCGCCCCACGAGACAGGCAATGCCGCCGCCCGAACGTCGCCGTCGCGAGAGCCGCCGACCTGGCTGTTGTTCGTCGCGACCGCAGTCGGGCTCGGCAGAATGTCTCCGCATCGTGCTTTATGTGCTACCTAAAGTTGTACTTGAAGCCCAAAGAGTAGCGTCGACCGAAGACATCGTAGTTGTTACTTACCGTCTGGGCGCCGCCGCGGTCGCCGTAAGACGCGATCGGAGGCGGCTGTGTGTCAAACAAGTTGTTGATGCTCAGCGATGCTTCCCAAGTCGCGCCGTTGCCCAGATCCTGCGCGTAGGCGAATGAGGCATTGGTCCAGGTTTGCGATTCGACGGTGTTGTCGTCGACGTGAATCCCTTCAATCCAGTTGACGTTTAGAATCGTCGAATCGATGTAACGCTGCTGCAATCGTAACCGGTAGGGGCCGACGCGGTAGTTCAGGGTCGCGGTCGCAGTGAGCTCCGGGAAGTTGATGCCGCCCGAGTTATCGATCTTTCGGCCGCCCGCCGGCGTCTCGCTATTTTCAAGCTGCATGCCTGCCAACACGCGCAGGTTCAACGATTCGTCATGCCGCTCGAAGAGGTCGATGTCCGAGCTCCAGAGCACGTCGAGATCGACGCCGCTGACGAAGGCGTCCGCCACATTCAGATACAGATTGCGAACCAGCGTGACAACGTTCGTGGTCGGATCCCGATCGACCTGATTACACAGCGCTCCAGTCTCGAAGCACTGGTCGACGATGGCCTGCAAGCCAAGCTGGTCCACGGCATCCGTCAAAGAGATCTCGTAATAGTCGAGCGACACCTGCAACCCCGGTATCGCCCTCGGCTGGACGACGAAGCCCGCGGTGAGCGTGTCCGCTTCCTCCGGATCGAGCCCGGGATTGCCGCCGTTGATGCTCGTAGTCTGAAACTGCTGCCCGTTGAAGAGCGGGTCTTCGATGCTGCCCCCGCCGCCCTGGAAGTCGAAGCGCTCCGAGAATGTCGGTTCGCGTACGTCGCGGGAGAATGTCGTCCGAAACCGTAAAAACTCGCTGATACCCACATCCAAGCCGAGCTTCGCGGAATGAATTCCGCCGCTGAGGGAGTAATCGGAGTAGCGCCACGCGAGGTTCGTCGACAGCGAACGGCCGCGTGCCGTCGCGAGCAGAGGAAAGTCGAGCTCGGTGAAGAGCTCCGTGACATCGAACTTGCCGTTGATCGCGGGCACGTCCGAGAATTGGTGAACGTTGCGGTTACCCGCCCATCCAGCCGAAATGCCGCGAATGCCAAGCTCGGGCACGTTGGTCGGCGGGCCGAATGCCATCAAATCGCGCGGCAGGCTGCGCTGCCAGAACGACTCCGCGCGATACGACGCGCCGGCCGCCATCGAGAATGGGCCGGCGCCGATGCCCTCCGCGATGTCGCCTGTCACGAGCAACTCCGCGAACTCCTGCGTGACCGTGCCGATGCCCTCCTTATAGCCGACGAGATAGCGCTGCGCCTCCGGGCTCACGTTGCCGGTACCGAAGATGTTCAACGGCACGCAATCGCGAATCGTGTTGTCGAAGCCGACCGGCCCAGGAATCGGGACGAGGTCTTCAGGCCCGCCAAGCGAATCGTCGCCGATAGGCGCCGGGACGCGCACATCCGCGACGGCCGCCGCAAGCTGCGCCTCGGTCGGGTTGTAACGCTGAACGTTGCAGACGATGCCGCCCGTGAGCGGGTCGCGAACGGCATCGATCGCCAAGAACATCCGGTCGACCCGGAGCTCGTTCAGCACCGCGGTGGATTTGTCCGTTTCTCCGCGTTGAAGCTGTCCGCGAAGTCGCCAATTGCCGCTCCCGAAGAGATCGCGGTCGAAGCCGAGCGCGAACGACCATGTCTCGAAGGAGTTCCGCTGCTCTTCGCCGTCATTGAAATTGCTGAGGCCGGGCCCGCGCAACTGGCCGAGCTTGTCTACGCGGATCGAATCGAGGCCCTCCTGCTGCATCGCCTGACGAATGTTCTCCGGCAGGAACGCATTGTCACTGAAGATGGTCGCGTGCCACACGCCCATCAGGTGCGGATTGCCGCGCCGGTTCTTCTGATTCGACTGCGTTTCGCCGGCGAGCAGATGCCCGAACACGCGCATTCGATCGCTGACGTCGAATTGCAGGCCGACGAACAGATTGGCGCGCTTTACCTCTGCTCCATAAGGGCCGCCGTCGAAGGCAGCCGCCGAGTTGTGGTATTCGCGCCCGCCCGAGGTGGAGTTGATCGTGCAGCCGGAGCCGGCGACACCGTAGCAGCCCAGGTCGCCGAGCTCGAACAGCCGCGTCGCGGTGCCGTCGGCCAAAAAGGTATGCCGATCGAACGCGAATCCCGGCTGATTGATCAGACCGCCTGGCGAGTGCAGGGTCGAGTGCACCTCCGGCGCAATCACGCGCTGCGGTATGCCGGCGGGGGCGCCGGGATACCAGGCGGGGTTCTGCACGAAGCCGTACCGTTGAAAGTAGTCGCCGACGTCCTGCTCTGCCGCGCTCCTGTAGATCTGGCCGATCTTCTGCGACTCGACGCCCCAGGTCAGATGCCAGCGCCCGGCGTCCCCGAGCGCTGTGCCGCCGGCGAGTGAGAGGTTCCAGTTGCCGCCGTCTCCTTCACCGGTTTGCCCGCCGCGTAGATCGACCTCGAAGCCCTCGAATTCGCGGTTCAAGATAAAATTCGTGACCCCGGCGAGCGCGTCGGCGCCGTAAGCCGCGGACGCGCCGCCGGTCACCACGTCGACGCGCTCTATCAGCGCACTCGGAATGTTGTCCGTATTGACGCGGCTGTTGCGGTCCGCGGGCACGGTGCGTGCGCCGTCGATCAGAACCAGCGTCCGCTGCGGGCCCATCCCGCGCATGTTCAGCGTGCTGATTCCTGCGGTGCCAAACAGTGCTCCGCTGCCGCGTTGCGCCGTTTGCGTCGCAAAGAATTGCGGGAGCGCGTCGAGCGCATCGGTGATCGTGCCTCCAGGTTGAAACTCGATCAGCTCATCGCTCGTCACGGCAGTCACCGGCACGGGCGACGTGAAGCCGGAAGCGCGCTGGATACGCGTGCCGGTGACCGTGACTTCCTCGAGCACGGTCGCGCTGTCGTCAGCCCGCTGCTGGGCTTGAGCAGCGCTGCCGGCGGCGCCGATCGACGCAATCGCCGCGATAACCGCAGCCGAAGTCCGGTTCTTATGGTCCTTCATTGTTACTCCCCCTGTTGCGACGGATGCTCTCCGCCGCGCTCCGGGTGAGATCAAAGCACAATTGATATTGCATTTGAAACACAACAGCGCCGGGCGTGCGCGCTCCCGGCTCGACGCGAACGGCCCGTACTTCCGCAATACGCGATCGGCGCGGAGGTGCGAAGGAAACGGGTCGCCGGAAGCTGCCAAGGTTTACCTTCCTTGATGAGCCGCCTATGCTGCGGTGTAGCAGATACTCCGACGCGAGGACGCTTCATGGTCGGCATGAATCGACGCCAATTCCTCAAAGTCACGGGCACCAGCCTTGCCGGCTCCAGCATGGCGCTTCTCGGCGCCGTCTCTGATACGGCAATCGCTGATGTGCGCCAGTACAAGCTGGCGCGCATGACCGAGACTCGTAACACCTGCCCTTATTGCTCGGTCGCCTGCGGGGTGCTGATGTACGGTCTCGGCGATGGCGCCAAGAACGCCGCGGCGAGCATCGTCCATATCGAGGGCGATCCGGATCACCCGGTCAACCGTGGCACGCTGTGCCCGAAAGGCGCCGGCCTGATCGACTTCATCCACAGTCCGAACCGGCTCATGCAGCCGGAGTACCGCGCACCCGGCTCCAATCACTGGGAGACGATCTCCTGGGACGAGGCGCTCGATCGCATCGCGCGGCTGATGAAGGACGACCGGGACGCCAACTTCGTCGCGCAGACCGAGGACGGCCTCGCCGTCAACCGCTGGACGACCACCGGCATGCTGGCCGCCTCGGCCTGCACCAACGAAACCGGCTACCTCACGCATAAGGTGGTGCGCAGCCTCGGACTAATCGGATTCGATAACCAAGCCCGCGTCTGACACGGCCCGACGGTGGCAGGTCTTGCCCCGACGTTTGGCCGTGGAG
>CAZFJU010000177.1:0-9490 GCA_964518995.1 uncultured Gammaproteobacteria bacterium | reverse complement strand
CCGCCGCGCTGAGGAAATTGGGGTCAGAGCCCTTTTTGCGGTCGGGTGCCGCGTATTGGGGTCAGAGCCCTTTCTTGGAATTGGGCTCTGACCCCAATTTCACGAAAAGGGCTCTGACCCCAATTTCTACGCGACTGCGGTGGCCTCGATCTCGACGACGAGCTCCGGCTGAGAGAGGGACGCTACGCCGAGCAAGGTGCCGCAGGGCTTCACGGCCAGCTTGCCGAGGCGGGCGGCGACGACATCGCCCGCGGAGGAGAACGCCGGTATGTCCGTGACGTAATAATTCAAGCGCACGACGTTCTCGAGCGACAGCCCCGACTGCGTCAGTAACGTTTCGAGGTTGTCGAAGGCCTGCGCCAGCTGCGCAGCCATGTCGCCCGGGTGCAGTGGCCGACCGCTCGGGTCGACCGAGGTCTGGCCGGCCAGATACACCGTGCGCGTCGCGCCCTGCACGTCGACCAGCTGCGAAAAGTTGAACGCATCCTGCCACGTCCACGGATTGACCTTCTTGATCTCCATCGCGGTTACTCCGCCGGCTCGAGGCGCAGCAGCGCGCCGTCCTGCTCGTCGGTCAGCACGTATAGGAGACCATCCGGCCCCTGCTCGACGTCGCGAATGCGTTGCCGCAGCTCCACGAACAGCGCCTCGCGGCGGATCTCCTCCCAATTCTCGTTGAACACGATGCGCTGCATCTGCCCGGTGCGCGGAATGCGCCCGAACTGCAAGCCGCCAACGAAGAGATTGTGATGCCAGGCCGGGAAGCGGTCGCCCGTGTAAAACGTCATGCCGGAGATCGCGATCGACGGATTCCAAAACAGCACCGGATCCTCGACGCCGACCATCGTGCGCATTCGCGACACCGGGGCGCCGCTGTAGTCCCGTCCGTAGCTGACGAGCGGCCAACCATAATTGGCGCCCGGCTCGAGAATGTTCACTTCATCGCCGCCGAGCGGGCCATTCTCGTTCTGCCAGACTTTACCGGTCGTCGGATGAATGGTCATACCGACCATGTTGCGGTGGCCGACTGTATAAATCTCGGGCTTGAAGCCGGGGAGATCGGCGAATGGGTTCTCCGGCACGCTGCCGTCGTCATTGAAGCGCAGCACCTTGCCATAGTAGGAATCGCCGCGCTGCGCGATCTCGTCGTTCGCGCCGCCGACGCCCATATAGAGATAGCCGTCCGGCCCAAAGATCAGCGGTAAGCCCGGCGCGGGGCCGCCGCCCGGCTCCTCGGCCGCAAACAGCTCCTCGACCTCGGTCAGCGCCATGCCGTCCAGCCGGCCGCGGGCCATGCCGACCGCGCGCGAGCCGCGCGCCGCCTCCTTGGTATAGGACACATAGACCCAACCGTTCTCGGCGAACTGCGGGTGGATCACGACGGACATCAACCCGCCGCCGCCGACCACGCCGATCTCCGGCAAGCCCGAGATCGGCTGCGGGTCGACCGCGCCATCGCGCACGAGCCGCAGCTGGCGGCTCGACCGCTCCGTGACCAGAATGTCGCCGCTGGGCAGGAATACGAGATCCCACGGCAGCTCGAGGCCGCGCATCACGGTCACCCGCACGGGCCCCTGCTCGGCCGTGTCGATCACGAACGGCTCGGCCGGAAGCGGCCGCGCCGGCACGCCGATCTGAGCGGCCAGAGGAATTGGGGCGAAAATGACAAGAGCCAGAGCAGCGAGCCGGGTGCGAATATTCATTTGTTAGCGTTCCGCATCGAATCGAACGACCGGCACTTTAGCAGCCCTGCGCCGAGCTTGCCGATCCTTTCCGGTACGCGGCGGGTGCGGTACGCTCCAGGCGGGAGCCGCGGCGAAGCACGACGTTCGAAAAGGCGCCGGCGGTCAAAGGGGAGAACTATGCACGTCATCGTCAAAAAAAGAACGTTGCGCCGGCGAGAGCTGCTCGCGGCGCTCGCCGCATCGCCGTTGCTCGCGACGCAAGCGGCCCGCGCCCTCGAGCCGGGCGTAAGACAAGGGAAGCTCAAGCAAAGCGTGATGGCGCAAGTCTGGGGCGATCTCCGCCTCAGCATCGCTGAGCGCTGCGAGGTCCTCGCCGCGCTCGGCTTCGCCGGCATGGACTTGCCGCAGCCGAACGACATTCCCGTGCTGCAAGAATACGGTCTGACACCCGCGATGATGACGGGCACCGGCACGACGTTCGAGGACGGGCTGATCCGCCGCGAGCTGCATGATCAGATCGAGGAAGCGACCCGCGCCGGCATCGACATGTGCGCCGAGGCCGGCTGCCCGAATCTGATCGCTCTGCCGGGGGAGCGGCGCGGCATGTCGCGGGAGGAAGGCGCGGACCACGCGGTCGAGATCCTGTCGCGAGTCGCGCCGTACGCGGAAGAAAAAGGCGTCGTGCTGTGCATGGAGATCACGAACTCGAAGGTCGAGGCGGACAATCGGACGGACCAGGTGTTCGATGACATCTATTGGGGCTTCGACGTCTGCCGCCGCACCGGCTCGCCGAACGTCAAAATCGTCTACGACATCTACCATGTGCAGATCGCAAACGGCGACGTCGTGCGCACGATGCGCGACAACCTCGATCTCGTCTGCCACGTGCATGTCGCAGGGGTGCCGTCGCGCGCCGAGATCGACCACAGCGAGCTCGACTATCGCTACATCGCGCGGGAGATCGTCGACATGGGGTACGACGGCTTCATCTCGCAGGAGTATCGGCCGACGCCCGGCCGCAATCCGCTCGTCAGCCTCGCCGTCGGCTACGACATCCTGACGGTCGACTGAGCGCGCGAGCCGCCGCGCGCCCCTGCTGCGCGCGGCGGCTCGGCTCGCTTACTACGTCACAGCGAAAGCGAAAGCCCAACGAAGACGCGCCGGCCGAACGGGTCGTAGTTCGTGTTGGTGGAACCGAGCGCGTTATTCGTCGAGGTGGCGCCGACCACGGCCGGATCCTCATCCAGCAGGTTGTCGATGCCCGCTCGCAACCGGTAGCGGTCGCTGATATTCCAGCTGCCGAACAGATCGAGGCGGTCGTGGGACTTCGTCCCGAACGCATCCACCGAAGCACCCGGCTGCGTATTGATCGACGGCCAATGCGTCCAGCGCAACCCTAACGACCATGGCCCCCGGTCATATCGCAGCGTTGTCAACGCCTGGTAGTCGTAGGACGAATTGAACAGCGTGCCGGTGTAGTCGATGGGCTCTGCGCCCGGGAATGCCGACTCGGTATACGCATCCAAGATGCTCGCCACGACGTTCACGCTCATGGAGCCGACGTTACCCACATCGAAACGCCAATCCACCTGCACGTCGAACCCCTCGGAGATGACCGTGCCCTGGTTCATGTAACGGGCATCGTACGTCCGGGCCGCGCCGAAATTCCCGGGGCTCATCGGATCGCCGCCGACATACTCGCGGTTGATGAGCGCGCAGAACGAGTTGCCGGCCGCGAGCTCCGCGCCGCTGTACGTGCCGGGCGCGGACGCCATCAGCGGGTTGAAGGCCGGATCCATGCATTGCCGATACACTGTCGCGAACGCCGGCGTCCCGATCGCCTGCTGGAGCTCGATCTCGTACCAATCGAGCGACAGCGTCACTTGATCGAAATTCACGACGAAGCCGAGCGTGAAGGTGTCGGCCTCTTCCGACGCGAGACCCGGATTGCCTTCGGTGATGCCGATCGAGAACGGGAAGTTGCCGGTGGCGCCGAACACGTTGTACATCCAATTGTTTGCGCTCGGCTGACCGGGCTCGTAGAGACTCGGCGGGGCGCCGTCGCGGACCATCAGATGCTGGCACAACGTCTGCAAGTTCAAGCGGTGAGGATTGGACGGAACGTTGCCCCAAGTCTGCGTCGCCGGCCACGAGCCGCACGCATCCTGCGCATTGCCGACCAGCGCGCTGCCGCCGCGCGGCGTGAACAGCTCCGTGATATTCGGCGCACGATTCGCGACCTGGCGGCCGCCGCGGAAGCGCAGCCGGTCGTTCACCGTCCAATCGAACAGCACCTTGGAGGTTTCGACCGAGCCGACCGTGCTGTAGTCCGAGAAGCGGATGCCAGGGCTCAGCTCGAGCCGCTGCACGAACCGCTTGTCGCGCAGCAGCGGGATGGCGAACTCCGCGTAGATTTCCTTCGCATCCGTGGCGCCATCGACGCCCACCGGCAGAATGATGTTCTGCACGACGTTCGGGTAGTCCTGATTTGCGTTGTAGCCGGAGTCCGGGTTGAACTCGAAGTTCTCTTCGCGATAGGCCACGCCGGCCGCGAACAGCAGCTCGCCCGCCGGCATGTTGGCCAGCCGGCCGGTCACGTTGCCTTCGATCACATCCTGCGTCAGCGTGGTGATCGAGTTCATCCGCAGCACGACGTAATCGGCGCAGTCCTTCGACACGGTGGGCGCATTATTGACGCTGCCATCCTCGTTGAAGATCGGCAAGCCGGACGTGCAATGGCCGGTCACCGCAAGCGGTACGTAGCCGGGCAGCGTCGAGACATCGAAGTCTCGTCCGTACAGGTTCGCGCTGAACAGGTTCTGCAGCCGCGGCAAGTGCGGAAACCCCTCCGGTTGCCGGGCGTTCACTGTGGTCTTGCCATGCGAAGCGTAGCCCTCCCACGACCACTCCCGACCGGCGACGTCCACGGTGCCGCGTAGCCCGCCGATGACCTGAAAGACGTTGCTGGTCGTCTCCGTCCGGAAGTTCTCGAGGTAATCCAGGCCGCCGACATAAGTCCACGGCGCGTCCGCATCGGGCCGCGACGCGAGCAGCGCGCCGAGCTCCGCGGGCACCGGATGCCACGCCGAGCCGTCCGGCGGCGGGCCGAAAGTCGGAGAGTTCGGATCGTCGTAGAGCGGGTTGAACGGCACCGTGGGCGACCACACGTTGAAGACACCCGACTTGAACCCTTGTGACGTCACGAAGCTTTCCGAGAAGCGCGTATCCACGAATACCTCGACGTTGTCGGCCAGCTCATAGCGGCCGGCGCCGAACAATGCGTAGCGCTCGAGCGGAATTTGTAGATAGCTATGCTCGAAATCGTTCCAACCGAGCGAGCCATCCGCCGGGTTCAGCTTGAAACCTGAATCTCCGCCCATCGGCCCCGTGTACGGATGATTCGGATTGAGCGGATCGAGCGCATCGAACACGCTGCCGTTCTGGTCGATGACGTAGTTGCGGCCCGGCGGCAGGAAATCGAGCGCGGGACGATTGGCGGCGTCGGGCTGGTACTGCGAGAGATTCGAGCTGCCGATACCGCCGGGCGTCGTGCCGGGGTCCTCCCACCCTCTGCGAATCCAGCTTCGATCGCGCGCATAGATGATCTTGCGCTCGCTGAAGTCGGCGCCGAGCAGGACATTGCCGCGGCCGTCGCTGAAGTTCGCGCCGAACAACCCGCTGACCGACGTCTCCGCTCCATCGCCTTCCTCGGTAATGCTGTATTGCGCATTGACATCGAAACCTTCGAAGTTGCGCTTGAGGATGAAATTGACGACGCCGGCGATCGCGTCCGCGCCGTAGACCGCCGCCGCACCGCCCGTGATGATCTCGACGCGTTCGATCGCCGCGGCCGGGATCGAGTTGAGGTCGACGACGAGCAGGCCATTGATCGGCTGCACGCGCCGCCCGTCCATGAGCACGAGTGTGCGGTTCAGGCCGAGACCGCGTAGGTTGACCGTGGCCGCGCCGGGCGCCGCACCCGCTTGCGGGAACGGCGTTCCCGCGGGGCTCGCCGAGGCCTGCGTGCCGGCGACGTTGAACTGGGGCAGCTGGTTGAGCGTGGCTTCGAGCCCGATATTGGTCCGCTCGGTGAACGCCTCGGCGTCCAAAGTGACGATCGGGGTTTGCGCCTCGAAATCGCGCCGGACGATGCGGCTGCCGGTTACGACCACTTCTTCGAGCGAAGCGTCCTGCGCGAGCACCGGCCCTTGCGCGGAGAAAGCGAGCGCTGTCGCAATCGATGACGACAACAAGACCCGGCGGCCCGCGTGGGCGCATTTCGTATTGATCACGGCAGATCCCCCCAGAACTGCGGCATTATTGCAACAGCGAGTATCGCGCGCGCGTCAGAGGGGGTCAAGGCGATGCAGCGACGCGCGCACGCACTGTTTCGGAAGCAAACTGGACGACAGCGCGGCGGAGCCGGCGGCGCGACGCAGCGGCCGCACGGCGCAAAGACGGCTTACCTCTTCGGCATGTGCTCCGCGAGATACAACCACGTGTCGACGACCGTATCGGGATTCAGCGAGATGCTCTCGATCCCCTGCTCCAGCAGCCACTCGGCGAAATCCGCATGATCGGACGGCCCCTGGCCGCAGATCCCGACATACTTGCCGCGGCGCCGGCACGCCTCGATGGCCATTGCGAGCAGCATCTTCACCGCGTCGTCGCGCTCGTCGAATAACGCAGCGATCTGCGCGGAATCGCGGTCCAGGCCGAGTGTCAGCTGCGTCATGTCGTTCGAGCCGATCGACATACCGTCGAAGTGCTCCAGGAACGTATCCGCCAACAGGGCGTTCGATGGAATCTCGCACATCATGATGATCTTAAGGCCGTTCTCACCGCGCACGAGGCCGTTCTCGGCCAGCAGCTCGACGACCTGCCGGCCTTCGTCGGCCGTGCGCACGAACGGCACCATGACGGCGACATTCTCGAGCCCCATTTCCTCGCGCACGCGCCGCAGCGCACGGCATTCGAGCTCGAAGCACGGCTTGAATCGGGCATCGAGATAGCGCGCCGCACCGCGGAAGCCGAGCATCGGGTTCTCCTCCGCGGGCTCGTAACGCTGCCCGCCGATGAGGTTCGCGTATTCATTCGACTTAAAATCCGACAAGCGCACGATCACCGGCTGCGGCGCAAACGCGGCCGCGATACTGCCGATCCCCTCGCCGAGCTTATGGATAAAGAATGTAATCGGATCGGGATAGCCCGCCATCTGCTCGTCGATGCGCTCGCGCACCGCCGTGTCCTGCGCGTCGTATTCCAGCAGCGCAAGTGGATGCACGCCGATCATACGGTTGATAATGAACTCGAGCCGGGCAAGCCCGACGCCATCGCTCGGTATCGCCGCGAACGAGAATGCCCGGTCGGGATTGCCGACGTTCATCATGATCTTGACGGGCAACTCCGGCATCTCGCCGGTCTCGATCGCCTGCTCGTCGAACGCGAGCGCACCTGCGAAAACATAGCCGACGTCGCCCTCCGCGCAAGAGACGGTGACCGCTGCGCCATCCGGTACCGTCTCGGTGGCGTTCGTGCAGCCGACGACCGCGGGGATGCCGAGCTCGCGTGCGATGATCGCCGCATGGCAAGTGCGGCCGCCGCGATTCGTGACGATGGCCGCGGCCCGCTTCATGACCGGCTCCCAATCGGGATCCGTCATGTCCGTAACGATGACATCGCCCTCCTCGATCAGATGCATTTGACTCGAGTCCGTGACGATCTTCACGATGCCGGAGCCGATGCGCTGCCCGATGCTGCGTCCCTCCACGAGCACCTCGCCGCGCTCCTTCAGCGCGAACTTCACCCGGTTGCCGGCCAGATGACTCTGCACGGTCTCCGGCCGCGCCTGCAGGATGAAAAGCTCGCCCGTCTCGCCGTCCTTGCCCCATTCGATATCCATCGGACGCCCGTAGTGCCGCTCGATGACGAGCGCCTGGCGCGCGAGGGCGGCCGCATCCTCATCGGTCAGCGAAAACCGCGCGCGCTCGTGCGGGTCGACTGCGACGATCTCGACGCGCCGCGTGCGGTCGCTCGAGTACACCATCTGCGTGGCCTTGCTGCCGATATTCTTGCGGACCAGCGCGAGCTTGCCGGCCGCGAGCGCCGGCTTGAACAGGTAGAACTCGTCCGGATTCACCGCGCCTTGCACGACGGATTCACCGAGCCCGTACGACGACGTGATGAACACGACATCGCGAAAACCCGACTCCGTATCGAGCGTGAACATCACACCGGCGGAGCCGATATCGCTGCGCACCATGCGCTGCACGCCGACGGACAGCGCCACGTCCTCGTGCGCAAAGCCATGATGAACGCGATAGGAGATCGCGCGATCGTTGAATAGCGAAGCGAAGACCTCGTGTATCGCGCGGATGATCGCGTCGATTCCGACGACATTCAGCAGGGTCTCCTGCTGACCGGCAAAAGAGGCTTCGGGCAAATCCTCCGCGGTGGCCGACGAGCGCACGGCGAACGCCGTGTCCGGATCGTCGGTCATCGCGCGCCACGCCGACCGCACCGCCGCGTCGAGCGGCGGCGGCAGCGGCGTGTCGAGAATCGCCTCGCGCACCGAGCGGCCGCGTTTGGCAAGCTCTGCGACGTCATTGATATCGAGCGTGCCGAGCTCAGCGTGTATACGGCGATCGAGGCCGCCGGTCGCAAGAAACTCGCGGTAAGCGTCGGCCGTGGTCGCGAAACCATCCGGCACACGAATGCCGAGTGAGGTGAGCTGGCTGATCAGCTCACCGAGCGACGCGTTCTTGCCGCCGACCCGAGCGACGTCCGCCATGCCGCATTCGGCGAACGGAATAATGTATAGGGTCATCGAAACTCCTTGCCGGCGCCCGCTCAGCGTGCACACTGGCAGTACTATGGCACGGCGCACGATATATTTCGTTTCGGATCTCACCGGCGTCACGGCCGAGCAGCTCGGCAATAGCTTGCTGGCGCAGTTCGAAGGGCCGGATATTAAGGCGGTCACGCTGCCTTTCATCGATAGCGAGGAGAAGGCGGCCAAGGTGGCCGAGATCATCGACCGCACCGCGGCCGCGGAAGGACGCCCGCCGATCGTGTTCTCGACCCTGTTTCTACCGGAAGTACGCGCCATCGTGGCGAGCGCGAACGGTGTGATGCTCGATCTTTTCTCTGCGTTTCTCGATCCGCTCGAGCAAGCGCTCGGGGTCAAGTCGCTGCCGACGCACACGCGTCCCCACGATATCTCGGAGTCACGCTTCTATAACTACCGCATGCGGGCCACAGACTTCGCGCTCGCCACCGACGACGGCCGCGGCGAGCGCCTGTACTCGCAAGCCGACCTGATCCTGATCGGCGTATCACGCTGCGGCAAGACGCCGACTTGTCTGTATCTCGCATTGCAGTACGGCATTTTCACGGCCAACTCGCCTCTCGACGAGGACGACTTCGAATCCGATCGGCTTCCGAAAGCCGTCGCCGCGCATCGCGACAAACTGTATGGCCTCACGATCTCGCCGGAGCGGCTGCGCACGATCCGGCTGGAACGCTTGCCGACCGGGCGGTACGCAAGCCCGCAGCAGGTCGGCTTCGAGCTGCGCGCCGCAGAATCGCTGTTCAGGCGGTTCGGAATTCCGCATATCGATGCGACGCATCTTTCGATCGAAGAAATTGCGAGCAGGATTTTGAGCGAGATGGGGCTCGAGCGGCGCACGCGCACCTACTGAGCAACTTCCGGCGGCACGCTGGCGAGCTTCGAAGGCGATGCGCCGTTGTCCTAGCCGCCGGCACACGGCGGCCGCGCCATCATGGCGCGGCGAGCGCGCCGCTAA
>CAZFJU010000176.1:0-9586 GCA_964518995.1 uncultured Gammaproteobacteria bacterium | reverse complement strand
GAAGCGAGCATGAGCACGGTCTGGTTCTCGTGGTTCGGCGAGTTCGGATCGGCGCCGGCGTCGAGCAGCATTTGCACGAGCTCGAGATCACCGAGCTTGACGGCTTCGCTCAACGGCGTCGCACCGAAGCGATTCGCGACGTGCGCCGTTGCGCCCGCGGCGAGCAGGGCGCGCGTCATCTCGTGATCGACCGAGTAGACCGCCCAGTGCAGCGCCGTTGAGCCGTCCGGCTCGGCCTGGTCGACATCGACATCGGGCGACGTGATGGCGGCGAGCACGATGTCTCGCCTGCCTTCACGCGCGTAGTCGGCCAATGACTGCTGCGCCAGCGCTGCGCCGGAAAGCGCCGTCGTCGCCGCCAAGAGCACTGCCATCGCGGTCGGCTTCCAGGATCTCATGCGGCTCTCCACGCTCTGTTTCCACCGACGGACGACGGCGTCATACGACGTTCCCGCCGAAATTCGTATAGTGCGCCCACAACCCCTTCGCGACGTCGTAGAGGAATCGATATGGGTCGTCGAACGTCCTCTCGACCTCGTCCAGGACGCCGGCGGCGAGCAGGTCTTCCGCGCTGCGCCCAGCGTTCACGAGCGCCGCGGTGCGCTCGTACAGATGCCGCATCATGTCCCGCTCCGCCTGGAGCTCGGCGCGTGACATGACCGGACCGTAGGCCGGGACGATCTGCGTCTCGCTATCGGCGAGCTCGAGCAAGTCGTCGAGCGCATCGACGCGGCCGCCGAGCCAACCGCCGGCGTACCAATCGTGGGCCGGATCACGCAATGGCGACGCGACATCGCCCACCGCCAGCACGTTCGAATCGCGGAACAATACGTAGAGGTCGCCGCGCGTATGTGCCTCGAGAAGATAGCCGCATTCGATGCGCTCAGCGCCCGCGGTAAGCTCATGTTTCACGCGAAAGGTCTCGGTGGGCCGCCCGGCTGCGGGCAGGGCCTCGACCCATCGATCTTCCGCGGGCGCGTAGTAGTCGGAAGATAGCCACTGACGGGTGACCTCGTGCGCATGGATCGTCGCGCCGGCGCGGCCGAAGTGCGCGTTGCCGCCGGTTTGATCCCGGTGGTAATGCGTATTGATGACGGTGTGCACCGCAGCGCCGTCGAGCTCCGCCTGCAGCAGCGGCGTGAGCTCGGCGGCGCCAGTGTCGACGAGCAGCACACCGCTGTCAGTGGAGAGCGCAAGCGCATTGCCCGGCACGCCGGTAATCAGCCTGAGGCGGCTCGTCAAAGCCCGTGCGGCCGGCGGCGCTAGCGACTGAGCCGTCGCCGGCCGGTAAAGGCCGATTAACGGTGCGCTCGCGAGACCTTGCAGCCCGATGCGCAGTAATGTCCTGCGACCGAGCTTTGCTGAATCATGCATGCCGTGCTCCGCCTCAAACCTCGGACAAGACGCCTGTGCTGTCGCCGAAGCTCTCTTGCGGAATGCCGAGCTTGTCGAGAATCGTTAAATGGAGATTCGCGAGAGGCGTACGCTCCGGCAGCGCGACGTTCTTGCCGCCGACGTGCGCGCCGTTAGCGCCGCCGATCAGTATCTCCGGCACCGCATAGTTGTCGTGCGCATTGCTGTTGCTCATGTTTGAGCCGTACAGAAACAGCGAGTGGTCCAGAATGCTGCCGTCGCCGTCCGGCGTGGCGGCAAGCTTCGCGACGAAGTCTGCGAAGCGCTCTAAGTGATACCGCTGGATGACGATGAGCTTCTCGATACGGTCGCGCTGGTTGCTGTGATGACTGACCGGATGGAAGCTATCCGGCACGCCGACGTGGTTGTAGGTGCGGTCGGTGCCCTCGGCTACCATCACATAGGTCGCGACCCTGGTGAGATCCGCCTGGTAGCTGAGCGCGATCAGATCGAACATCATTTTGACCTGCGCGTCGAAATCCTCGAGCACGCCCACCGGCGCATCCGGTACTTCAACGTTGCTCAAATCGCGTTGACTCGCCATCGCGATGCGCCGTTCGATCTCGCGGACGGTGTCGAGATAGTCCGACAGACGCGCCCGGTCCGAAGAACCGAGCCGAGTCTGGAGGGTTCGAGTGCGATCCGCGATCATGTCGAGGATGCTCGAGTTCTTGCGCAGCAGCGCGTCGCGCTCGGCTGCCGTATCGCCTTCGCCCATCAGCTGGACGAACACCTTACGTGGGTTGAACTCCATCGGCAGCGGCTTGTTGTGCGCTGCATAGGAGGTGGTCGCAGAGTAGAAGCCGCCGTTGCCTGCGGCGACCTGCACGGTTGTCTCTGAAGACACTTCGAGCGACGGCAGGGCGGTTTCCTGGCCGAGCTGCTGGGCGATCACCTGATCGAGCGTCGTCGCCAAATTCGGCGTCTTCAAGCTCGTGTCGGGACGCACGCAAGACAGCCACGTGGCCGGATTCAGCGTATGAACCGAGCCGGCCGCCGCCCGGTTCTCGAGGTTCTCGAACGTGGTGACATAGGACTTGAGCGACTCGAGCGGTTGCAGAATGTGGCCGAGCTCGAAGCTGTCACCCGATCCGCTCGAGGTCCAAGCGTCGACTTCCTTGCCGAACGGCGTGTTGTTCATGATTGCGCCGTGCGGCAGATAGAAGAACCCGGCGCGCGTTCTCGGCTGGGCCGCGGTCTGCGCGAGTGCCGTGCCGGCCGGCACCATCGCATCGAGAAACGGCAAGCCTACGGCAACGGCGCCGCCGCGCAGCAACGCGCGCCGGGATAGGTGCTTCTTCGTCAGGAACGTCGCCATGGTTGCTCTCCCTTTATCTCAGGTCTCCAGCTGCTGCATCGACTGTCGCCAGCAGCGCGGTTTGCGCGCTCGTCGATTCTTCCGGCCCCTGCCTCCGAAACGCATCGCTATTGACGATGCCGGTGATGATAGCGGCCAGCGAGTAATCGTCATCAGCCGCCGCGCGCACGATGCCACGGACCTGCGGCATGTCGAAGTATTCGATTTCGCGATTGAGGGCGTACATCATCAGCCGCTTCGTGATCGTGGTCGGAAACTGATCCCGTCGGCTCAGCAGATACTCGCGCAGCTCGATCGGGCCGTTGAGCGCGATGCCGCTCGAAAGCTCGGTGCTTGCGTCGATTGGCGCGCGCGCCTGGACATCCTCGTCGCGCCAACGACCGGTCACGTCGAAGTTCTCGAGCGCGAAACCCGGCGGATCGATGATGCCATGGCAGCCGAGGCAGTTCGGGCTGGTGCGGTGATTCTCGAGCCGCGCGCGCACGGTGGTCGGAACCTCGCCTTCCTGAATGGATAGATCCGTCACGACATCGGGCGGCGGCGGCGCGGGCGGCGTGCCGAGTATGCGCTCGAGCACCCAGGCGCCGCGTAGCACCGGGGATGTGCGGTCTCCGTACGAGGTGCGCAGCAACACCGCGCCCTTACCGAGCAGGCCCCAGCGATTGGCGTCGTCGACCGTTACGCGTCGAAACTGCGAGCCGCGAACGTCCGGGATGCCGTACTGACGCGCCAGCGCGTCGTTGACGAAGGTGTGATCGGCCGTCAGCAGATCGAGCACGCTGCGGTCTTCGAGGAAGATGCTGGCGATGAACAACCTGATTTCGGTTTCGAAATTCGTCCGCATCGCAGCGTTGAAATCGCCCTGAGTCGGCTCGACCTGCTCGAGCTCGTCGACGTTCAGCCACGCGAACGCGAAGTTGTCGACCAGCGCCAGCGCGCGATCGTCTGCGAGCATCCGCCGGATCTGCGCCTCCATCACGCCCGGCCGCGAAAGCTCGCCGCTCGTCGCCAGCGCGATGAGCGGCTCGTCCGGCCCCTGGCTCCAGAGGAAGAACGCGAGCCGGGTGGCGAGCTCGAGATCGCTGAGCAGCCGCGGCTCGTCCGGCGCCGACTCGATCGCGCGGTAAAGGAAGTCAGGGCTCGACAGAATTGCGGTCACCAGCTCGAGCACGCCGGCATCGAAGCCACCTTCCTCCGCGCGGCCGACGTCGTAAAACGGCATGAGCCAGTCCAGATCCTCCTGTGTAACGGGTCGCCGAAAGGCCTGAGTGGCGAGGTGTGACGCGATGCGCTCCGCGCACGGGCGTTCGACGGCTTCCGTCTCCGGCTGGCAGACCAGGATCTTCTCGCGGCTGGCGCTCAACGAGAGCCCGGCCGGCTCGAACGGCCCTTCGACCTCCACGCCCAAACCGATACGAGGCACGCGGGTGAGTCGCCCGCCGCCGGTGGCGTCGTTGCTGAGCGCCCAGGAGCGCTCGAGGAATGTCAGGATGATCTCGCGAGAGCCTGTTTCGATGTAGGCGGGAATTCCGGCGAGCTTGTCGAGGATGGCCGCTCGGCCTTCGGGGCCGTCCCGATCGGCCAGCGCGAGATCCTCGGGGCCGCCGATATCGAGGCGCGCGACCTCGACACGGTCGACGAGCAGCACGAGCGTCGCGGCGGTCTCCATGCCGCGGGGATAAAGCCCCGCATCGATGTCGAGGACATTGAAGCGATATTCGCCGTCGTACGGGAACACATGCGTGAAGCGCATGCCCCCGCGCGTGCCGAGCGGGAAACCTTCGATATGGCTGGTCTGATTGCCGCGATCGAAGGGATACATGACCTTCGCAAACTTCGGCACGGGGGTGCCGAGCGCTTGGGACGCCGCGAGGCGGGCGGCGGAGATGTATTGCTCGAGGAATGACGGCGACGAGACCAACGCATTGGCGATGTTGTCGAAGCCTTCGACCTCGATCTCCCGCGGCAGAATTTCCTCCGGATCGACGTCGACCCCGATCAGCCCTTTGACGGACGCGGCGAACTCGCTGCGGTTCAAGCGCTGAACCGGCACATGGCCGACTCGCCGTGCCGTGACGCTGTGGTCCACCGCGGCTTCCAGATACGAGACGAGATCGTCCACCTCCGGCTGGGAAGGTTGCGGCGCGCCGGCGGGCGGCATGAGGCGGCCGCGCAGCTTGCCGATCGTCTCTTCCCAGATCTCCTGGTCGGCGCCGACGTCGTCGAGATGCAGCGCGGAGAAGGCGAAGTCGCCCGCGAAGTCGAGCGGGTTGTGGCAATCGGCGCAGTAGGTTTCGAGCAGCGCAGAGTGCTTCTCGATGGACGCGGTGTCGGGCCCACTGCAAGCTCCGAGGAGCGCGCAAACGAGCCCGGTAGCGGCCGTCTTCAAGGCCGCACTGACCCGTGCCTTCGTGTTCTGCATGACCTCCCCGTCCTTATCCGTATTGTCGCATCCATTTTCCTTGAGACGGTGCGGGGACAGGATAGATCAATGCCAAGAATTGCAAAGCTGCTCGGATTAGACGCGCAGCGTCTCGGCTTCGGCTGCTTCGCGCATGCTGTCCGCCGACTTGAGCCCGGTCGCCTGTGAGCGGCGGGGGGTAAGCAAGATACCCTAATGGTTGCCCCTACAATTGGCAGTCCCCGTTTGATTCGCTACCCTTGCGAATTCAGCTCACTCGACGACGCGAACGCCGAGGGTCCGCGCGGCCCGTCGGGCCAGGATTGTTTCGTCGGCTCACAGGGATAGGGGGAAATATGAGCGAGCATCATCGCCGAGCGCAGGGCTCGAGCTCTCGACTTGAAATTCGCCGCACTTGCAACGCGTTGCGGCGGACAAGCCTTCTTCGCGCAAGCATCGGCGCGGCTTGCGCTATCGCCGCCGGCGCCGTCTACGCGCAGGGGGAGGTGATCGAGGAGGTCCAGGTCACCGGGTCGCGTATCCAGCAAACGGGCATGAATACGCCGACGCCGGTGACGGTGATGACGTCCGACGAGCTCGAGATGCTCGCGCCCGGCACGCTCATGGATTCGCTCGACCAGTTGCCGCTGTTCCTGAACAACAACACGGTCGAGACGGCTGGCTCGTGGACGACGGTCGGCGGGCAAAGCACGCTCAATCTGCGCGGCGTCGGCTCGAACCGCACCCTCGTGCTGCTCGATGGGCGGCGCGTCGTGCCATCGAACCGGTTGAGCACGGTCGACATCAACATGTTCCCGCAGATGCTGATCCGGCGCACCGAGGTGGTGACCGGCGGGGCTTCGGCTGCGTACGGCTCCGACGCGATCACGGGCGTGACGAACTTCATCGTCGACGATACCTTCACCGGCTTTTCGGCGAACCTGCAGGGCGGCATCAGCGAACGCGGAGACGCCGAGAACACGCGAGCGTCCTTTGCCGGCGGGCTGCCGGTCGGTGAGCGGACGCATGTCATTTTCGGTGCCGAGTACTATCGCGCCGAAGGTATTCCGAACTACGACGATCGCGACTGGTACGAAAGCTGGGGGACGATCAACTACGGTACCGGTCCAGGCGGCGTGCCGAATCAGCTGCCGCAGCGTGTCCGCATCGCGAATACGGTCGATCGCACATACACCTACGGCGGCTTGATCCGCACCGGGCCGCTCGCCGGGACTCGGTTCCTCGAGGATGGTACTCCGGCATCGTTCTGCGACGGCGAGATGCTCGATTCGGCGGCGCTTGCCGCGCAGGCCCGCGGTGAAATCGCCGGTTTTCATGTAGGCGGTTGCGGAGACCAGCGCGATCGGGATGACCTGGTCATGGCCGGGCAGGAGCGGGGCAGCATGCTCGCGCGCGCGACGTTCGACGTGAACGACGACACGCGGGTATCGGTGCAGGGCATCTACGGCTACAACAAGATCGAGAACGGCAAGTTCGGCTACGTCTTTACCACTCCCTGGCCGCTGGTCATCCATGACGACAACCCCTTCATGCCGGACGAGATCAGGGCGCGCATGGCCGCAGAGGGCGTATCGTCATTCCAGCTGCACAAGCAGATTCCGGAGCGGGACCCGCTGAACAACAGCGGAGCCCCGCTCACCGGCGATATGTTCTCGATCACGACCGCGGTCGAGGGGCGGCTGACGGATCGGTGGAGCTACGATGCGTACTACCAGTATGGGGCCGCGAATCGCGACCTCGACTTGTACGGCTTCAGAGTCGATCGGTTCTTCCGCGGCGTGGACGCCGTGCATCATCCGGTGACCGGCGAGATCGTCTGCAGCTCGACGTTGATCCAGCCGGATGACGGTTGCGTGCCGATCAATCCGTTCGGGCTCGGCAACGAGAGTGCGGAAGCCCGAGCGTGGGTGCATGATTCGATGTGGCTCAACGCAGACGTCACGCAGCATGCGGCCGAGTTCGTGGTCAACGGCGATCTCGGCGAAACCTGGGCCGGTCCGATCTTCCTCGCCACCGGCGCAAGCTGGCGGCGCGACAAGCTCGACCAGCTCGGCGGCAATGCGGGCGGGAGCCCAATCCCGGAGCCGCCGGATGGCCCGGTCACGGCGTACGACGAGAGCGGCAACCTGCTCTATCGCGGTCTGCCGCCGGTCTACGAGGGCTACAACCTGATCGACCGCGCCGGCGGCGTGTCGATCAAGGGCGGCTTCTCGGTATGGGAGACCTTTGCCGAGACGTTGATCCCGCTCGCGCGGGGCGCGCGCGCCGCCGAGGGAGTCGATCTGACGTTGTCCACGCGTTACGCGGACTACGAAGGCAGCGGCGGCGTCTGGGCGTGGAAGGCCGGGATCGATTGGCAGATTACCGACGCCTGGCGTTTCCGAGCCACACGCTCGCGCGACATTCGCGCCGGGAGTTTGTCCGAGCGATTCGATACCACCGGCACCGGCGCAAACATCATCGACCGCTTTCTCGAAGACGAGCCGACCTACACGATCCGCACGATCATCGGCGGCAATCCGGAGGTCGCACCGGAGAACGCGGACACGACGACGTTCGGCTTCGTGTTCCAGCCGCTGCAGGCGCCCGGATTCGCGATGTCGGTCGACTACTACGACATCGAGATCGACGGCGCCATCTCGCAGATCGGCAATCAGAACATCATGGACTACTGCTACGAGTTCGGAGCGTTCTGCGATCAAATCGTGCGGACGGCAGACGGAACCGTCGAGAGCATCTTCAACGTGTATATCAACGTCGATCAGGCTCGCACCCGCGGCGCCGACGTCGAAGCCACCTGGCGGCGGCCCGTCGGCGCCGGCAATATCATGGTGCGCACGGTCGGCAGCTATATCGCAGAGTCCTCCACGACGCCGTTCGACGCGCCGAAGATCGACCGCGCGGGTCAAGCGAGCGTGGCCGCGCCTTGGAACGTGACGCTTGCGGCATCGTATATGCGCGGGCCGCTCAATGTTTCGTGGACCGAACGTTGGATCAGCTCGGCGAAGGTGAACGCGTTATGGCAAGAGGGGGTCGATATCGACGATAACTCGGTGCCGTCTCATTCGGTATCGAACCTTCGGGTCAACTACGATCTCGATCGCTTCGCGAATTCGATTTCGATTTACGGGATGGTCAGCAACGTGTTCGATAAAGATCCGGGTGATTTGTTCGGCTATCCCGGGGCGTACAACGCCATCGGGCGTGCCTATTCGATTGGGTTTCGGCTCCGCAACTGAGCCGGGCCCGCGGAGGACGGCCTGTTCCGCGGCCGTCCTCCGAATTGCGATGGCGGACGTTGAACTTCCCGCCCTCGCGGCAGTATGCTCGGCCGGCATTTTTCCAACCTGCCGGAGAGCATGGACTTGAAGGATTTCAATATCTCCGACGTCATCGGTCTGCTTGCGCGGACCATGCCGTTTCTCGTGTTCCGATTTCTGATCTACTTCGGAATCACGCTCGCCTACGTTCTCGTTACCGGCGTCGGCATGGGGGTCGGCTACTTCGTCGGGCAAATCGGCGACGACCCGGGCACGTTCAGCGTCTGGGGCGGCTTGTTCGGGTTCGGGCTCGTGAGCGCCGCGGTGTATCTGCTGCGCGAATACTTGCTGTACCTCGTCAAGGCTGGGCATATTGCCGTCCTCGTCGAGCTCTTGGATGGCAAGACGCTGCCGGCCGGTCGGGCCCAGATCGAATACGCTCAATCGATGGTGCGTGAGCGCTTCGCCCAATCGTCGGTGCTGTTCGGCCTCGACCAGCTGATCAAGGGGGTGCTGAGCGCCTTCAACCGCACCTTTTTTACCCTCTCGGCGCTGATTCCGATCCCCGGCGTGCAAGGCCTCGTCAAGTTCGTCAACACGGTCGTCACGCTTTCGCTGACGTATCTCGACGAAGTCATCCTGGCGCACAATATGCGTACCCGATCAGATAACCCTTGGCGGTCCGGCCAATCGGCGCTGATCCTTTACGCACAGAATTACAAGGCCTTCCTGAAGAACGCATTCGTCCTCGCGTTCGTGATCTGGGGGCTGACTTTCGCCGTGTTCCTGCTGGCGCTCGCGCCGGCCGCCGGCATCGTCGCTCTGTTTCCGGGCTCCGCGGGGATGCTGACGCTGATCATTGCGGTGGTGTTCGCATGGGGCGTGAAGCAGGCCGTGATCGAGCCTTTCGCGATGACGGCACTGATGCAGGTCTTCTTCAAAGTCACCGCGGGTCAGGTGCCTGACCCCGAATGGGAGGCGCGTCTCGAGGGCGTCTCCGAGAAGTTCCGCACGTTGAAGGAGCGGGCTTTCAGCTGGAAGGGTGAGGAGCCGCAGAGCGCCGTCCCCGCCGATCTGAAGCCCCAAACCCAATCGACCGCCTCGTAACTTTGCAGGGTTACATCCAATGAAACTCCATACCTTTTCCGGCGCCGCATTGATCGTTCTGGCCAT
>CAZFJU010000175.1:0-9594 GCA_964518995.1 uncultured Gammaproteobacteria bacterium | reverse complement strand
CGGTGGATTTCCCGAACATCGATACGCGGTTCGACAATGACAACCGCGGCGCCGGTGCCTGGCAGAGCCTGGCCATCCACGATCTGGACGGCTCGGTGACCGGCATGGGTGACTCCTACATCCTGCTCTACGACGGCGAGAACAACAGCGTCGCCACGGACAGCACCTGCAGGATCGAGCGGACCTGGAACGCCTCGCTGTGCACGGGTGACGTCGGGCGCCTGAATATTGGCGGCGCCGGTGGCCCGCGCGCCGGCTTCGGCGGTCGTGTCGGCGGTGCCCCGCGTGCCGGCGGTGCAGGTCCGGCCGCTCCTGGTGCGCCGCGTGCCCCAGGGTCCGATCCGACTTCCGGCCCCAGCATCGGTGGCCCCGCGGTCGCCGGTACCGCCTCGGGCGCAGCGCCCCGCGCTGGCGGATTCGCGTTCGGCGGCGGTGGTGCTCCGCAGCCGCCTGTCGTCCTCAGCCGCGAAGGTGAGGAGATCCGCCTCCGGGGCAACGGGGCCACGGTGAAGGCCGGCACCGAGGTCACGGTGAAGACCGAACGGCCGGAGTTCTCCCTCAGCCTCAGTGAAATGGAGCTGGGCTCGTGGGTGGTCTTTGAGCTGCCGGGCTTCACCAACGCGGACTCCGCGAAGGAGGCGGACAGCCTGGACGCGTTGCGCCAGGCCAATGAGACCTCGTACTTCAAGCACAAGGACTCGCTGTGGGTGAAGGTGGTGGTTGATACGCCGCCCGCGGTGCCGGCGATGCCGTTGCAGCGGCAGGCTTCGGTCAGCGTCAGCCGGTAAAGGATCTTCTGGTGAGTTGAATGAAGCCCCCGGCGCGAGCCGGGGGCTTTTCTGCGTGCTGATGGCCCGCGTCCGGAGGGTGCGCGAGATTTTTTAACGCGATCGTGAGATTGTCAGCCAGAATTATTGCCGCTACGATCTCGTAGCCCCGGTATGAAAAGTCAGTCACGTGCGCCGCGGAGCGAGCCGCCGCGTGCCACGCAGTCAGCCCGCTCAAGGGATGATCACCGATGACGACGATCGATTTTCAGGTCGATGCCGGACGCTTCCTCGCGGCCCAGCGTTCTTACCTGCGACGCCTTGCTTTATGTCCGCCGGTCCTTCCCTCGGTCGCCGGTGTCCAGATTGTGGTCGACCGCGTCGACGTTGGGCCGAGTAGCCTGCGCCACGACGAGCCTGCAAGGTTCGACGTTTGGTACGTTCGGCTGGGTGGCGAGGTGGTGGGCGAGAAAGACGCGGCTTCAGGATTCCGGACGGTGCTCGCCCAGGAGCTGACGCTACAGCTCACCACGGATTCAGACATCCGCGCCAACCCGAACGCGGATCCGCCACTATTCGCGTGGCCTGTCACGGTGCTCTACGAGTTGTCGGCGTTTCCGTTGTTCGATGACTGTTGTCTCCGAGCCGCGCCAGTCGCCGTTGAATTCGGTCCTCCGCCAGAGCTACCTGTTGGCATCCCCCCCGCGATCGTCGCGATGCTCGACGCGTTCGTGTCGGAGCAATTCCGGGTTCTCGCCCCGTCGGGCACGGTCAAGCTGGGTCTCGATGCTCTGAAACTGCCGACCGAGTTTCTCAATGCGGGGCTTACAGTGGACAGCACGGGCTCGACGCTGGCTATTCGTGTCCAACTCCGCGCTTCGCAGGATCTCCAATGGGGGCAGTGGACGAATTTCTACCGTGGGTTCATCGTCGATCGTCGCCAGGGACGGGATTGGGCGCTGTTCGTGCCGGCCGCATACATCAGCCATTCGATCACGCACGAGCTGTGGCAAAACCTGCCGAAGAACGACGACCTGGAGGCATACCCAGGCGCTGCCTACGTGCCGCTACCCGATAGGGCGCGTTTTGACATCGAGGTGCTTCTCATCTACCACCTGGTCGAAGTCGACGAGGTCGACCTCGACATCACCGTTTCCGCCCAGCCGCGGGTTCAGCTCGAGATCGCGGTGGGCCAGGTCAACCGTCTTACTCTCCAGCTGGACTTCGCCGGCTTGGTCAACCCGGTCGGCGCGCTGAGCACGCTGGCGGTGGCGCTCGTCGACGCCTTCAACATCCCGGCTCGGGCATTCCTCTACCACCTTGTGGGATCCGCGGTGGTCGACATACTCGCTAAGGAGCCGGACCTCGTCGTCACGCAGCCAACTGCAAGCACGGTTCGGGTCGAACGAGATGTGGTGCTTCCAGGCGTCGCCGGTGTCGCCTACGCGAACATCACCGATCTGCTCGCACAAGCCGACGGGATCTCCCTGGCCGGCGCATTCACCATCGCCGAGGCGACGAATGCCGTGGTGCAGGTGCTCGGCGTCGCGCCGTTCGAGAAGCATGTACCGGATATCTCGTGCGGAGCGGCCTCTATGGCGCTTATCGCGCTATTTGCCCAAGACCCCTCTCGATTCGCGATCCTGGAAGCCGGCGTCAGTCTCGGAAACGGGGGGACCGCGCCGCTCCGCTTGTGTAGCCCGCCCGCGCTCCAACGCATGGATGGGCCCGTGCAGCCCGCCAACATCGAAGTTGATGAGGTCGGGTTGCCGATCGACATCTCCATCGATATCGGGCCCCCGGCCGCGACGTACTACCAAGCCCCGTTCCCCATCGAACTGATGGTGCGAACCAACGGCGGGACGCGCTTCATCCGGTTCGACCCGCCGCCAGTCGTCACGCAGGAGGATCTGGAGCGAATGAAGGCGGGCGTGCTAGTGAAGGTGGGCGACTGCCAGCAGCTCATGGACCCGTGGTTCCAACTGCACGGCGGTTACAACCCGCATTGGTCGCCGCGCCCGCCCGAGGATGGACACGGCGTACTACACCATTGGGAGGTTGTGGTTTCAGGCTTGCCTGAGCACGAACGGATCGAGCTGCGAGGGCGCGACGGTCGAACTCTCGCGATGGCCCCGGGCAGGGGAGCCGGGCGCGCCGCGCGTGTCTCGGTGGTTGTCGAGCCGGCAGTCGAGGGCGCGGAGCTGTCCATCGTGCGCGCCGGCGAGGCGCACGACGGAGAGCCTCCGGGGCACGACCAGGCTATGGGACGAGGGCTAGAGGTCCGTCAGACGGACCTCATTGTGTTAGGCGAGATACCGCTGGTGGGAACGAACCACGCCCTTGGCCTCGTGGAGCTCGCCGGAGGTCCCGCGGTCGTGGCGCTGCTCGACGATCGGGTCGAGGTGCATGACGTGCGAGCCGGCGCCCCGGCGGGAGCGATAGCCTCGTGGCCGGGGCGGTTCCGCAGTCTGGTGCAATCGCCAAGAGGGACGCTGCTCATCGGAGCCGATGGTGTGTCGGTGCTCGACCGACGCGGAGTGCTTTCGCGGACCTCCATCCGCGAGCAGGTCCTTGAAGCTGCAAGCGGCCCTGACGGAGTCCGGCTCGTCATGGCGGACCGCGTGTTGCGGCTGGCATCAGACCTGTCCGTGACCGAAACGATGAAATGGGAGGACGCAATATCCGGCGTCGGGCCGCTCTACACGCGGCTATTGCTCGCGCGCGCGACAGGCATAGGCAGCGGCATCGAGTGGAGGTCTGCCGACACGGACGACGGCTCGCGTAGGGTTGAGGCGGCCCGCGATCTACAGCCGGCCCGAGCGCTCGGCCGGCAAGCCGTCATCGCTACATGGGAGGATGGCTCGATCGGCTTGCTGCAGGAGCGCGGCGGGTTAGTCGTCGAGGTTGCACGTTACGCGGAGCGCCCCATGCTCGCTGGCGCAGTGCGGCTTGGGAACCGGCTCGTGATCGAGTCGCCGGAGAGGGACAGCCTTCGGGTGATCGGCATCGGCCGCCGCGCCGTCCGCTGAGAAATAGATGTTGGCGACGGCGATCAAGTCATCGCGGCTGTAGCACCGGTCAGCGGCACGAAACCTTCGTTGGAGGGGTTCGCCAGCAGATTCTCGACGTCGAATACCACGCCTCCCGGCTCGTGATGGTGGGAACGCGCTTCCGAGACCAAAGTATAGGTAGACTTGAATCAGGTGCTCGGCCATGCTTCTCGAAGTCCGGCTAACCGACAGGTCGTGCCCGTGGCCATGAGAGAGGACCGGGTCGGTGCGCTCACGCCGACGCCCGGCTCGCTGCCGCTCGGAAGCGAGCTTCGGCTTGCAATCGATACGATCCCTGGTCTGGTCTGGACGGCGCTGCCCGAAGGCCACATCGACTTCCTGAATCGACGTTGGCTCGAGTACACAGGCTTGACGCTCGAGCAGGCCAGCGGCTGGCGTTGGGAAATGGCCGTTCATCCCGAGGATCTTTCGGATCTTTCCGCCTACTGGCGGTCGGTGCTCGTGGCCGGTGCGCCCGGCGAGACCGAGGCGCGCTTGCGCCGGTTCGACGGTGAATATCGGTGGTTTCTGTTTCGTGCCGTGCCGCTTTACGACGAAGAAGGGCGACTGGTCAAATGGTACGGCCAAACGATCGATATCGAGGACCGCAAGCGGGCAGAGACGCTGCTGAGCGGCGAAAAGCAACTGCTCGAGATGGTCGCGCGTGGGAGGCCGCTCGACGAGGTGTTGCATACCTTGTGCCGCTTTCTCGAAGCGACGGCGCCCCGGAGTCGATGTTCGATCCTGCAATATGATGCGGATAGGAAGCGACTGCACTCGATCGCAGCGCCGAGCTTGCCCAGAAGCTACACGGATTTCGTCGATGGAATCGACGGGCTTTGCGACGGGCCGTGCGGCATGGCAGCCGAATCGAACCAGCAGATCCTCGCCGTCGATATAGAAGCCGATGTGCGCTTTCGGTCATCCGGCTGGCAGAAGGCCGCGCTTGCCCTCGGGCTGCGAGCATGCTGGTCGACGCCGATCCGCTCGAGCGAGGGAGGAGTGCTTGGCACGTTCGCCGTATCCTTCCTCGAGCCGGGCAGGCCGACAGAATACCATCAGAGCCTGATCGATCAGTTCACCGATCTCGCGAGCATCGCGATCGAGCGCAGCCGGAAGGAGGAAGAGCTCCGCCGGAGCGAAGCCTATCTCGCTGAGGCGCAGCGGCTCAGTCAAACAGGGAGCTTCTCCTGGCGTCCCTCGAGCGGCGAAGTCGCGTGGTCGGACGAAACCTATCGAATTTACGAAACGGATCCGTCAGTTAAACCGTCTCTCGAAATCGCGCGCGAGCGCCTTCATCCGGAGGACCTTCCGCACTTCAACCAGGTCGCCGCGCAGGCGATGAGCAACAGCGCGGATCTGAAGTTCGAGCACCGGCTGTTGATGCCTGGTGGTGCGGTCAAGCACGTGCAGGTGGTCGCGCGCGCCGAGCGGGATGCGGCGGGCAAGCCGATCGAGTTCGTCGGCGCGGTACGCGACGTGACCGACCTGAAGCAGCGCGAGCTTGCGCTCAACCGAGTGCGGGCCGAACTGGCCCACGTCTCGCGCGTCGCTACCGTCGGCGCGTTGACCGCATCGATCGCGCACGAGGTCAGTCAACCGCTCGCGGACATCGTCACGAATGCGAGCGTGTGCGTGCGATCTCTGGCGCGTCGGCCGCCGGACCTGCAGGGCGCTACGGATGCCGCGGCGCGTGCTATGCGGGACGCAACCCGCGCTTCAGAGGTGGTCGCAAGACTGCGGGCACTGTTTCGCAAGAAGCACGTGGCATGCGCACCGCTGGATCTCAACGATGCGATTCGCGAGGTTCTCGCGCTGGCGGCGAGCGAGATCCAGCGCTCGAAGGCCGTCGTTCGTACGAGTTTCGACGACTTGCCGATAGTGACCGGCGACCGCACGCAGATTCAACAGGTCGTGCTGAATCTGGTTCTGAACGCGCTGGAAGCAATGAGCGATGTCGATGAGCGCCGGCGCGAGCTAGCCGTCGAGACGCGATCCGGGGGCGAGGGTGTCCACGTCAATGTTCGCGACACGGGCAAAGGGTTCGACCCGCAGTCGCTGGAGCGCGCTTTCGAACCCTTCTTCACGACGAAAAGCGGAGGAATGGGAATGGGGCTGTCGATCAGCCGCTCAATCGTCGAGAGCCACGGCGGCCGTCTTTGGATCGAGCCGGGCGCGGAGGCTGGGGCGACATTCGTGTTCAGGCTGCCGACCACGGCAGAGTAGAAGTGCTCGCGAGTCCGCTGATTGCAGTGATCGACGACGATGAGTCGGTGAGAGAAGCGCTTCCGGCTCTCCTCGAATCGTACGGCTTCGGCGTCGCGGCGTTTGCCTCGGCGGAGTCCTTTCTCGAATCCGGTCGCCTTTTCGACGCGCGCTGCGTGATCCTCGACGTCACGATGCCCGGCTTGAGCGGCCTGGAGCTCTGGAAAGAGCTGCTACGCCGCGGCTTCAACGTGCCTGTCGTATTCATCACAGCTCACAGTGACGACGAGCTGTGCGAGGCGCTGCGGCGGGAGGGCGCCGTCGACTGCCTGGGCAAGCCGTTCAGCGACGAAGCTCTGCTGCATGCTCTTGACGCGGCGTTGGCGGCGAGGGACGCCGGCGGATTCGTTTATGTGGTTGACGATGATGTCTCCGTGCGGGAGTCGCTCGAGTCCCTGCTGCGTCTTGCCGGATGGCAAGCCGCCGTTTTCCCGTCGGCTCGGGAGTTCCTGGCGCATCCGAAGGTGGACGGGGCCTGCTGCCTCGTGCTCGATGTCGAACTTTCGGGTCTCAACGGGCTCGAGCTCCAGCGCCGCTTGGCGGAGGAGGGCGCCGCCGTGCCTGTGGTCTTCATCACCGGCCACGGCGACATTCCTATGTCGGTGCGAGCGATGAAAGCGGGGGCGACGGAGTTCCTGACGAAACCGTTCTCGGATCAGGCATTGCTCGACGCTGTCGCGCATGCGCTTGAGAAGAGCCGGACGATGTGCCTCGCGCAGACCGCGCGTGCACAATTGTGGTCTGATTACGATTCCTTGACGCCCCGAGAGAAGCAGGTGATGGGCCTCGTCGCGTCCGGTCTGCTCAACAAGCAGGTAGCGGCGGAACTCGGGATGAGCGAGATCACCGTAAAGGCCCATCGTGGCCAGGTGATGCGGAAGATGCGCGCCCGCTCGCTGGCAGATCTGGTCAGGATGGCTTCGCGTCTCGAGTTGCCACTAACCGCGAGCCGTTGACGGTAGGACGCAGCGGCAGTCTTGCATCCCTACTAAAGTATCCCCTACACCATCGTCCAAGAGACGCGCCGCGGGACGCGTGCTCAACTCTCCTTTACGGCTTTGCGGTCGCTCGGCCGCCGGAGAAACAGGAAGGACGATGGCTACGGCAGAACAGCACTCGATTATGCCGATCGAAGAGCGAATCGACGGCGCCGGCGGGCTCAAGCTCTTCGTCCGGTCATGGCGGCCGGGCGGTCGGTCACGTGCGGCGGTGATGATCGTCCCCGGATTCAACTCACACAGCGGCCACTACCTCTGGGTGGGCGAGCAACTCGCGCGGGAAGGCCTCGCCACTTATGCGCTCGATCTTCATGGCCGCGGTCGGTCCGACGGTGAGCGGTACTTCCTCAACAGTCTCGACGACTACCTGAGCGACGTCGGTGCGCTGTTACGGCTGGTCACGGCAGGCGAGCCCGGCCTCCCGGTCTTCCTGCTCGGCCACAGCGCGGGCGGCGTGATTTCATGCGTGTTCACTCTCCAGAACCAGAAGGAGCTCGCTGGCCTCATCTGCGAAAGCTTTGCGTTCCAGGTACCCGCGCCCAAGTTCGCCCTAGCCGTGATCAAAGGGTTGAGTTACCTGGCACCGCACGTCCCTGTTCTCAGGCTGCCGAATAAAGAGTTTTCGCGTGATCCGAATGTCGTCGCCGCTCTGGATGCCGACTCCCTGATCGCCGACGAGGTGCAGCCGACAAAAACCGTTGCCGAGCTGGTCCGGGCCGACGAGAGGCTCAAGTGGGAGTTCCCCCTGATCAAGCTGCCGGTCCTAATCCTTCACGGCGACGACGACAAGGTGACGAAGCCCGCCGGTAGCCGGTTCTTCTATGAGAAGGCAGGGTCCAGCGACAAGACGCTCAAGATCTACGAGGGCCACTACCACGATCTGCTGAACGACATTGGCAAGGAAGTCGTCATAGACGACATCAAAGCGTGGATCAGTGACCGCATAGTCACGGTAGCGGCCGTCTAACCGCTCGACCTCTCAAGCCGCGAGATCGATCAGCCTCCACCGGAGAGAAGCATGGGCACGATTACGACCCGAGACAACGTCGATATTTTCTACAAGGACTGGGGACCGAGACGCGCGCAGCCGCTGGTATTTCACCATGGGTGGCCGCTGAGCGCGGACGACTGGGACGCGCAGCTGCTCTATTTCCTGGATGCAGGCTACCGCGTCATCGCTCATGACCGACGCGGTCACGGTCGTTCAAGCCAAGCCAGCGACGGTCACGACATGGATCATTACGCTGCCGATATCGCCGCTGTCGTGGACCATCTCGAGCTGCGCGACGCGATTCACATCGGGCACTCGACGGGCGGCGGCGAAGCGACCCGCTACGTGGCGCGTCACGGGCAGAAGGCAGGGCGTGTCGCAAAGCTCGTGCTGATCGGCGCCGTGCCTCCGATCATGGTCAGAACTCCTGCGAGTTCGGGGGGATTGCCGATCGAGGTGTTCGACGGCTTTCGCGCGCAGCTGGCAGCCAATCGTGCGCAGTTCTATCTGGACGTAGCGAGCGGTCCCTTTTACGGCTACAACAGGCCGGGCGCCGAGCCCTCGCAAGGCGTCATCCAGAACTGGTGGAGACAGGGAATGGCGGGGGGCGCCAAGGCGCACTACGAGGGCATCAAGGCCTTCTCGGAAACGGACTTCACCGAGGACCTGCAAGCTATCGATGTGCCGACGCTGGTGATGCATGGTGACGACGACCAGATCGTGCCGATTGCCGATTCCGCGTTGCTGTCCTCGAAGTTGCTGAACGACGGAACGCTGAAGGTCTACAAGAGTTTCTCGCACGGCATGTGCACGACCGAGGCCGCCGTGATCAACGCCGACCTGCTGGCCTTCGTCAAGCGATAACACGTGCCGCGCGGCACGACGAGTCAGGGCGCGCCGGCGCGGACCGTGAACGTCTCGTCGATGGGGCAGGCGCCGATCGACTTCGACGGCTTGATGCTCGAGCGGGACTTCGACGGCGTGTGCTTCGATCAGCTGAGCGACGCTATCGCGCACGCGCAAGCCTACGACGCTGCAGCGCGCCGCAGGCTGTGGGCGATCAGCGCGGAGCTGACCGGCGTCGGCGTGCAGGCCGGTTAGACGCCGACACGCTCGGTCTGTACACGGCGACGGCGCGCCAGGCCTTCGCGAAGCTCGCGGCGTTAGCCGCCTTGTGACGTTTCCCTTTCCGAATCGATCAAGGCCGCAGCGGAAAATTCCCGTCATAAGGCGGCCAGTTCGGTACCGGCCTGTCTGGCGGCGCATAAAACATGGCGCCATGGACATGGCGGATCAAACCGTCCTCGATGCTGATCGTGTGCGTGAAATGGTTGCGCCAACGGTCGTCATCGGGCCGCCGGAGGAACACCACCGACATCATGACGATTTGTTGCTCCACATCCACTACCTGCACGCGCCTGGCCGTGATTTGCGCGAGCCCGAAGTCGCCGGCAGTGCGGCAGTCGCCGGTGCCGTTGAATCCGACCGCACCCGGCGCCAGTGGGCCGCCGAAGGTCGGGAAG
>CAZFJU010000174.1:0-9611 GCA_964518995.1 uncultured Gammaproteobacteria bacterium | reverse complement strand
GTACTGCCCGAACAGATAACCGATCTCGCGCTGGCCGACGCCGATGTCGCCGGCCGGGACGTCGGTGTACTCGCCGAGGTGGCGGTAGAGCTCCGTCATAAAGCTCTGGCAGAAGCGCATGACCTCGTCGTCCGAGCGCCCCTTCGGGTCGAAATCGGCGCCGCCCTTGGCCCCGCCGATCGGCAGCCCGGTGATGGCGTTCTTGAACGTCTGCTCGAAGCCGAGAAACTTGACGATGCCGACGTTCACGGACGGATGAAAGCGCAGCCCCCCCTTGTACGGGCCGAGCGCGCTGTTGAAACCGACCCGAAAACCCCGGTTGATGTGCACCTCGCCGCGGTCGTCCTGCCATGGGACGCGGAAGATAATCTGCCGCTCGGGCTCGCAGATGCGCTCGATGATCTTGTGCTCGGCATACTGCGGATATTTCTGCAGTACCGGCGCGAGCGTCTCCGCTACTTCTGTAACGGCTTGATGGAACTCACATTCTGCGGGGTTGCGCCGCTCGACATCATTGATGATCTGCCGGATATTCGCCTCGGTATCAGCCATTCGGTATGGTCTCGGTGTCATCTGGAAGCGGGGCATTGTAAAGGGGCGCGAACGGCCGCGGGAAACGGCGAGCGTCACAGACTCGACGAGCGGTGCCGCCGAGCACACCAGACATAGGGCAACGCGGAAGTCAAGCGTGGGCTGCGCACAGCCATGCGAGCGTTCCGAGCAGGCGATCGCGCCGCCCGCCTGCATCATGAGACCCCAGACCCTGCGACGGAGCGGACGCGACGGCGGAAGCGGCGCGGGCAGACGCCGAACGCGGGGGAACCGCTCGTCGAGGCCTAGCCGCGCTTTGCGACGTGGATCACTTCTAGCGGCGCCTCGACGAGAGTAATCTGGCTGCAACGCTCCCGTAGCACGGGTGTGGTCGGCGGGTCCAGCTGCGGTTTCGCTGGGGCGCTAGACCTGGATGCTGGGCTCCCGGGGCGCGAGAACGATAACAACAATAATATGGAGACGTCCGATGTCGGCAGTTGCTCTCCTGGCCGGGCTCGGCAGACGCTGGTTCGGAATTCTCGCCTTGGGTTCCGTGGCGTTCGTTTGCATCACGTTCGTGGCTTTCGCGACGGAGAACACCGGGCGGCTCTCGATGCTGCTGTTCTGGCTCGGCCTTGCCGGCGAGAACAACGTCGGCGCCTGGTGGTCCGGCGCGCTGCTGTTCGTCGCGGCGGTATTCGCGCTCGACGGCACCGTCGCGGGCAAGCCGGGTGCAGAGCGTAAGGGCTGGCTCGCGCTGGCCGGCGTTTTGCTGGTTCTGTCGTTCGACGAGGTAGCGTCGCTGCATGAATACCTCGATAGCATCGACCGCGCATACCTCGGCATCTTCGCGCTCGCGCTGTTCGTGGCGATGGTGTATGCGGCCTGGCAGTTCCTTCGCTCCGGCCTCGATCGGCGCACGTTATGGCTGCTGGCGCTCGCGTTCGCGCTGCTCGGCACGGTGCCGATTCAAGAGATCATCCAGCACAGCCGGGAATGGCCGAGCTCTGTGATTTATGGCGTGCGCGGCGCAGTGGAGGAGGGCACCGAGCTTGCGGGCATTCTTCTGCTCGTGCTGGCTTCGAGCCGCAACCCTCGACTTCTTATCGGGACGCCGGGCGGCGAACCGATCGAGATCGCGAACCATCGTCGCCCGCTGCTCTACGCCGCCATCGCCCTCGCGCCGCTGCTCGTCATCGGCACGTTCTTTCTGCCTTATCCGGGCGGGCCGGCCAACTGGCTCGCGTCGGTATGCTATCTCAGCGGCGCCATGCTCGTGTTGCGCCGGCTTCTACGTCTCCGGCCGGCCGCTCCGGCCGCCGTCGTCCTGCTTTTTGCGTGGTATCTCGCCGCCTCGTTGGGCTCGACTGCCATTCGTCACGACTGGGACCCGATAGTGCTCGGCACCGCAGTCAACTTGCGCGGGGTTTTCATCGCGCTGCTGCTGGCGGTCGGCTTGCCGATTCTTCGCAGCGCGGGTCGCCGCGCACGTCCGCTCGTGCTCGGCGGTATTGCTTTAGCCGCGCTCGTCGCGGCGCTGTGGTGGCCAGAGTCCCAGGCGCTCTGGTGTGCACTGCCGATCATCCCGGCGGTATACGTATATGCGGTGGAAAGCGCGCTCGGTGCGCAGCGCCCGCTGCCGCGTGCCGAAGCTCACGGTCCCAAGGTGATGTCCGGCGACCCGAAAACGGTCTGAGCCGAAAGCCCGCTGCGTCGGTCGCCGCGATTCGCTGCCAGCATGCTGGCAGCGCCGCTGCGCGCTTACGGCGCAACCGGGCGTGATCCGTGACTCGATCCAGTGCAGCGGAGTCGGGCTTCATCCGGTCGGTGGCGCGTGTCGCGGCTCTCTCACCCTTGCGTCGCGTTGGAGGTTGCGCTTCGCGCCGGCACCGATGGGTCCGCGGTGACTGCGCATGCTTCTTGCAGCCGCGTCGCCGCGAAGGCATGCCGCCTTGAATCGCCGGAAGCGAAGCATGGAGATACTCATCTGCGCGGAGGACGACGCGCGCGCGGCCGTCATCCAGGCAGGACTCGACGCGCAGGGAGAGGCGGCCGACGACACGCGATTCGTCGTGCACCGTATCGAGCGCTTGGCCTCGCTCGCGGGGAACATCACGGCGCGGCAGCCGGAGGCCATCTTCGTCGATCTGCGCGAGCCGAGCCCGGAGCTGATGGGCGTGCTCGCGCTCGTGATCGCGGCGGTGAAACGGCCGGTCGTCGTCTTCGTCGACTACTCGGACGCGGAGACCACCCGCAGGGCCGTGGAAGCGGGTATCGCGGCGTACGTCGTCGATGGGCTGCGTCAGGAGCGCATTCGAGCCCTGTTGGCGCTCGCGATCAGCCGGTATGAAGTCGTGCGGCGTTTCGAGAACGAGCTTGCGCGCGCACATACGGCGCTGCGCGAGCGCAAGCTGATCGAGCGGGCGAAAGCCATTGTGATGGAGCGCGAAGGGTTGACGGAGCAGGACGCGTATACGCTGCTGCGCCGCTCGGCGATGAGCCAGAACAGGCGCATCGCCGATCTCGCCCGCATTATCGTCGACGCTGCCGCCGTCTCCTCGCGTTAACGGCGCCGCACCGCGGCGAAACACTCCAGAGCTCGACCTGCCTCGCGGTGGTGCATCGGCATCGTGCGCAACCTTCTGGCGCCCGCTGCAAACCCGTAAAGTTTCGTAGCAATTCAAACCATTAGCGCACCGACGTGCGGTTGGCACGGCCCTTGTAATAGATGGCTCGAACGTCCCGACGATGGGTCAAGCAGCAACGCCGCTGACACGCTTCGCACGGAAGCGTTCAGCGGCTTTATTTCTTCTACGGGAACTTATCGGCGCGGTGGATGCGCCGGACGAAAGGCCGATGCGGCCAGACGGAGGCTCGAGCAACGCATGAGACCGAGTAAAGAGCAGGAGTCGTCATCGCCGAAGACGCCGGCGCCGCGCCGTGCGGCGGCACGTAGCCTGGGGCACGGCTACCGGGCATCGGCGGCCGCAGCATGCGGCGCCGCCGGACTTCTCGCCTTGTCGACCGGTCTGGCTGCGGCCGAGCTCGAGAAGGACGAGCTGCGGCTTGGCTTCATCAAGCTGACCGATATGGTGCCGTTCGCGATCGCTTACGAGCACGGCTACTTCGAAGACGAAGGGTTGTTCGTCACGCTCGAGGCGCAGGCGAACTGGAAGGTGCTGCTCGACCGGGTCATCACGGGCGAGCTGGACGGCGCGCACATGCTGGCGGGCCAGCCGCTCGGCGCAACGATCGGCATCGGCACGGAAGCGCAGCTGTTGACGGCCTTCTCGATGGGCCTCAACGGCAACGCGATTACGGTCTCGCATCCGGTGTGGCGCGCGATGAAGCCGGCGCTGCCGACCGATGTGCACGGCCAGCCGCTGCATCCGATCGGTGCGGACGCGCTGAAGCCTATCGTCGAGGCCTACCACGCAGACGGCGAATCGTTTCGCATGGGCATGGTGTTCCCGGTATCGGCGCACAACTATGAGCTGCGCTACTGGCTCGCGGCGGGCAGCGTCCATCCAGGGTTCTATGCCCCTACGGACGTGACTGGCCAGGTGCTAGCGGACGTGCTCTTGTCCGTGACGCCGCCGCCGCAGATGCCGCCGACGCTCGAGGCCGGCACGATCCACGGATATTCGGCCGGCGAGCCATGGAATCAGCAGGCCGTGCGCAAGGGCATCGGGGTCGCGGTCGTCACGGACTACGAGATCTGGCGCAACAATCCGGAGAAGGTCTTCGGCGTCACGAAGGCGTGGGCGGACGCGCACCCCAACACGCACGTCGCGCTCATCAAGGCGCTGCTGCGGGCCGCGATCTGGCTCGATGCCGACGGCAACCGCAATCGCACCGAGGCTGCAAAGCTGTTGTCCCGATCAGAGTACGTCGGCGCCGACTTCGACGTGATCGGCGCATCGATGACGGGCACCTTCGAGTACGAGCGAGGCGACGCCCGTGACTTGCCGGACTTCAACGTCTTCTTTCGCCACTTCGCCACGTATCCCTACTACTCCGATGCGATCTGGTATCTGACGCAGATGCGGCGCTGGGGGCAGATCGACGAGGGCAAGGCGGACGACTGGTATCACGAGACCGCGAAGTCGGTTTATCGGCCGGATATCTATCTTGAAGCAGCGCGGCAGCTCGTCGACTCCGGCGTCGCGGATGCCGCCGACTTCCCATGGGATTCAGACGGCTATCGGCCGCCGCAGGACGACTTCATCGACGGCATCGTCTTCGATGGCCGCACGCCCAACGCCTATTTGCAGCAGTTCGCGATCGGCCTTCGCGATGACGAACGGATCATCGGCGGACAGGTCGTTGGAGGAAACGACCATGGCCGTTGACAGCTTCGCCGCGGCCGCGGCGGCGCCGCTCGAGCGGATCCGCGCGCTACTTGACAGGGCGGAGCGGCCGCTCGCAGTGCTCGGCTTCGCATGGCTCGCGTCGATCGGGCGTCTCGCGATCGGTGACCGCCCGCGCGCGCAGTTGAAGTCGCTGTGGCCGTCGCTCGGCATTCCGGTGCTCGCGCTGCTCGGCTTCTTCGTGCTGTGGGGACAGACCGCGGCGCGCATCGAGACAAGCCTCGGTGCGTTCCCGGGGCCGGCGGCGGTCTGGGAGGAGGCGAAGCATCTCGTCGCCGATCATCGCGCCGCGCGCGAGCGGCGTGCGGCCTTCTTCGAGCGCCAGCGCGAGCGCAACGCGGCGCTGCTCGCCGAGAATCCGGCCGCGGAGATCCGCATTCGCGAGTACACCGGGCCCCCGACATACTTCGATCAGATCGTCACCAGCCTGAAAACGGTATTCGCGGGCTTCGTGCTTGCGACGGTGATCGCCGTGCCGCTCGGGCTGATAGCCGGGCTTTCGAAGACGGTTAACGCCGCTGTGAATCCGCTGGTGCAGATCTTCAAGCCGGTGTCGCCGCTCGCGTGGTTGCCGCTCGTCACGATGGTCGTATCGGCGGTTTACGTCAGCGAGCAGCCGCTGTTCGACAAGTCGTTCGTCAACTCGGCGATCACGGTGACGCTGTGCTCGATGTGGCCGGCGTTGATCAACACCGCGCTCGGCGTCGCGAGCATCGACAAGGATTTGGTCAACGTAGGTCGCGTGCTGCGCCTCAACTGGCCGACCCGGCTCACGAAGATCGTGCTGCCGGCTGCGCTGCCGCTGATGTTCACGGGTCTGCGCTTGTCGCTCGGCGTCGGCTGGATGGTGCTGATCGCCGCCGAGATGCTCGCGCAGAACCCGGGCCTCGGCAAGTTCGTCTGGGACGAGTTTCAGAATGGCTCGTCGTCGTCGCTCGCACGCATCCTCGTCGCCGTGCTGACGATCGGGGCGGTCGGCTTTCTGCTCGACCGCGTGATGCTCGCATTGCAGACGATAGTCTCGCCCGAGGCCCTACGCTGATGCGCCCGTCGAACGAAGCAGACGCGCCGTTGATGAGGCTTGCGGGCGTCGCGAAGTGCTACGGCGAAGGCCGCGGCGCGGTGCAGGTGCTCGACGACGTGAATCTCGAGATTGCGGACGGCGAATTCGTGGCCATCGTCGGCTTCTCCGGGGCCGGTAAGACGACGCTGCTGTCTTTGATGGCAGGGCTCGATACGCCGTCCGATGGGCAGATCACGTTCGAAGGTCGGCCGGTGACGCAGCCGGGGCCGGAGCGCGGTGTCGTGTTTCAGAGCTACTCGCTGATGCCGTGGCTGTCGGTTGAAGACAATGTCGCGCTCGCGGTCGACGCGGTGTTCGGCCATTGGCCGCGGGCAGAGCGACGCGCGCACGTCGCGCGGCATGTCGAGATGGTCGGCCTCGCAGCCGCTCGCAAGCGCAAGCCGGCTGAGCTCTCCGGAGGGATGCGGCAGCGCGTCGCCGTCGCGCGAGCGCTCGCACAGGCGCCAAAGATGTTACTGCTCGACGAGCCGTTGTCGGCGCTCGACGCGCTGACCCGCGCGAGGCTGCAGGACGAGATCGTCGAGCTGTGGGCGCGCGAACGTAAGACCGTCGTGCTGATTACCAACGATGTCGACGAGGCCATTCTGCTCGCCGACCGTGTCGTGCCGCTGTCGCCATCGCCGCGTGCGACGCTCGGTGAGTCGTTTGCCGTGGCGCTGCCGCGCCCGCGCGATCGGCACAGGATCGAAGATGATGCTGAGTTTCGGCGGCTGCGCCGCGCAATCACTCGTCATCTCCTGGACGCGGGCCGTCGGCACGCCGCGACCACGGCGCCGATGGGGCGCGCAGCGCGCTTGCCGGATGTCACGCCGATCGTGCCGAGGGAGCCGCCGCGTGCGTATGCGCGCGCTGCCAAGACACGGCCGCTGAGCCATTACGTGGAGTTCTTCGAGGTGCGCAAGGTTTTCCCGACTCCGGAAGGGCCGGTGACGGCGGTCGATGGTTTCGATCTGCGGATGCGCAAAGGTGAGTTCGTCTCGCTGATCGGCCACTCCGGCTGTGGCAAGTCTACCGTTCTGTCGATGGCGGCGGGTCTTACCGAGGTGAGCTCGGGCGGCATCGTCGTCGACGGACGCGAGGTGTCGACGGCCGGCCCGGATCGAGCGGTAGTCTTCCAGGCGCCGAGTCTCTTTCCGTGGCTGAGCGCGGCGGAGAATGTCGCGCTCGGCGTCGACCGCGTCTATCGGCACGCGACCCGCGAGGAGCGCGACGACATCGTCGCCTATTACCTCGCGCGGGTCGGCCTCGCCGAGCATGCGGCGAAGCCGGCTCGGGAGCTTTCGAGCGGCATGCGTCAGCGGGTCGGCATCGCGCGCGCATTCGCATTGAACCCGAAGCTGCTGCTGCTTGACGAGCCATTCGGCATGCTCGACGCGCTCACGCGCTGGGAGCTGCAGGAGCTCGTGATGGAAGTGTGGGCACGAACGCACGTCACGGCGATCTGCGTCACGCATGACGTCGACGAGGCCATTCTGTTGGCTGACCGCGTTGTGATGATGACGAACGGGCCGAACGCAACGATCGGCAAAGTGCTCGAGATCGATCTGCCGCGGCCGCGTACGCGCAAGCTGCTACTCGAGGACGCCAGCTACTACCGCTATCGGCGCGAGCTGCTCGACTTCCTGGCCGGCTGCGAGCGCGGGCGCACGCGAACCAACGCCGAGGCGGCATGAGCGCCGCCGAACCCCCCGGATGTTAGAAGGAGTAACGACATGTCTATGAGGACGGGGCCCAATGCCGCAGCTGGAGCGATCGCGGGCCGCGAAGTGCGCGCACAGACGCCGCTGCGGAAGCGGCGCCTCGTGCTGGTCGGCAACGGTATGGCCGGGATGCGTGCCATCGAGGAGCTGCTCGAGCTCGCTCCGGATGCTTACGAGATCACCGTGTTCGGCGCCGAGCCGCACGGCAACTACAACCGCATTCTGTTGTCGCCGCTGCTGAGCGCCGAGAAGACGCTCGACGCCATCATGCTGCATCGGCCCGCGTGGTATGCCGAGCGGGGCATCACGCTGCACGCCGGTGTCGAGATCGTGTCGATCGACCGCGCGAAGCGGTGTGTCGTGACGAGCGCCGGCGCGCGAGCACCCTACGATCGGCTGATTCTTGCGACGGGGTCGAGCCCGATCGTGCTGCCGATCCCGGGCGCGAATCTGCCGGGGGTCGTGACCTATCGCGATGTGCGCGACGTCGACTACATGGTCGAAGCATCACGTCGCTGCCGCAATGCGATCGTGATCGGCGGCGGGCTGCTCGGGCTCGAAGCGGCACACGGCCTCAAGAAGCGCGGCATGAGCGTCACCGTCGTGCATCTCGGCGCGACCTTGATGGAGCGTCAGCTCGACCCGCCGGCCGGCGCGTTGTTGAAGCGCTCGCTCGAAGCGCGCGGCATCGCGTTCAAGATGCCGGCACGCACGGTCGAGATCGTCGCACATGAATTGGGCTCTGACCCCAATTCGGGGTCGGAATTGGGGTCAGAGCCCATTTTCTCGGCTGTGGGGGCGGTGCGGTTCGACGACGGCGATGAGCTCCTGGCGGATCTCGTGGTGATGGCCGTTGGCATTCGGCCGAACACCGAGCTGGCTCGGCGTGCGGGACTTACATGCGATCGCGGCGTGCTGGTCGACGATACGATGCAGACCTTCGACCCTGCGATCTACGCGCTCGGCGAGTGCGTGCAGCACCGAGGCGCGACCTATGGTCTCGTCGCACCGCTGTTCGAGCAGGCCAAGGTGGTCGCGAACCACCTCGCCGAGCTCGGCATTGCCCGCTACACCGGCTCCGCCGTCTCGACCAAGCTCAAGGTCACCGGCATCGATTTGTTCTCGGCTGGCGATTTCGTCGGCGACGACGACAGCGAGGCGCTGACCTTCCAGGACTTAGGTCGCGGCGTCTACAAGAAGATCGTCGTCAAAGACGACCAGATTCGCGGCGCCGTCCTGTATGGCGACACCGTCGACGGGGCCTGGTACTTCCAGCTGATGCGCGACGCGACCCCGATCACCGACCTGCGCGAGCACCTGCTGTTCGGGCCGGCCCACATCGGCGAATCGGGCACCGCCGGCGTCGACGCCGTGACGGCATTGCCCGATCACGCGGAAATCTGCGGCTGCGCCGGCATCAGCAAAGGTCAGATCGTGACCGCGATCGCCGCCAAGAAGCTGTTCACGCTCGATGAGGTCCGTGCGCATACCAAGGCCTCCTCTTCCTGCGGTTCTTGCACGGGTCTCGTCGAGCAACTGCTCGCCAATACGCTCGGCGGTGACTATTCGGTCTCGCCAGCGAAGAAGCCGGTATGTCCGTGCACCGTGCACACGCACGACGAGGTGCGGCATGCGCTTCGCGAGTATGGTCTGAAGACGATCTTGGATTTGATGCAGTTCCTCGAGTGGAAGACGCCGGACGGGTGCCATAAGTGCCGTCCGGCGCTGAACTTCTACTTGCTGTGCGCGGGGCCCGGCGAGTATCGCGACGACAAGCAGTCGCGCTTCATCAACGAGCGGGCGCACGGCAACATCCAGCGCGACGGCACCTATTCGGTCGTGCCGCGGATGTGGGGCGGGGTAACGTCGCCGCAGGAGCTGCGTGCGATCGCCGACGTGGCCGAGAAGTACGCCGTGCCGACGGTG
>CAZFJU010000173.1:0-9629 GCA_964518995.1 uncultured Gammaproteobacteria bacterium | reverse complement strand
GACGTGCGTTTTGTCGCCCACCTCGACCTGCCGAAGAGCATCGAGTCGTACTATCAGGAGACCGGTCGCGCCGGCCGCGACGGCGAGGCGGCCGATGCATGGATGGTCTACGGCGTGCAGGACGTCGTGCAGCTGCGCCAGATCGTCGACAGCTCCGTTGCAGAAGAAGATCACAAGCGCCGCGAGCGTCAGAAGCTCGACGCGCTGCTCGGCTGGTGCGAGATTACATCGTGCCGGCGCCAGCCGCTGCTCGAATACTTCGGCCAGGAAGCGGCCGAAACCTGCGGCAACTGCGACAATTGCTCGAGCCCGCCGGCGACGTGGGACGGCACGGAAGCCGCCCGCAAGCTGCTCTCCGCCGTCTATCGCACCGGCCAACGCTTCGGCGCCGCGCATGTCGTCGACGTGCTCGTCGGTAATTCAACCCCGAAGGTCGCGCAGCACCGCCACGAAGCGTTATCCGTATTCGGCGTCGGCGCCGAGCTATCGAGCCATTCCTGGCGTTCCGTGATTCGCCAGCTCGTCGTGCTGGGGTTCTTGCGGGCCGATCCAGAGCGCTACGGCGGCCTCGTGCTCACGGAGAAGAGCCGTCCGCTGCTGCGCGGAGAAATGACACTGCGCCTGCGCGAGGATCGCAAAGAGGCGGTGCCGAGAAAGAAATCGCCGGCCGCCGTGGAGCAGGTCGCACCCGGCGACGAAGCGCTATGGGAAGCGCTGCGCGAGGGCCGTCGCAAGATCGCCGCCGAGCAAGGTGTGCCGCCCTACGTCATCTTTCACGACGTGACGCTGCGTGAGATCGCCGCAGCGAAGCCGCGCTCCGCTAGCGCTCTGCTCGAGATCAACGGCGTCGGCCAAGCGAAGCTCGAGCGGTACGGCGCACGCTTCCTCGAGATCGTCCGTGAGCATGACCTTGCCACCCACGATGACGAGCGGCGATGATCGAGCGAGCAGCACCGGCGGCGCCGTGATGCACGGCCGGCCGCCGACCGTTGATTCAACCCACGTCGGTCGCGTATGGCGTAGGCAACGTATCGCCGCGCGAGGCTGCCAGGAGGACAATCGATGACGCATTCCAGTGATCTGCTCGATCCCGAGCTCGCCGCCCCTCTGCAGGGGTTTCTCGGCGCGATCGGCGGCGGGCTCGACTTCGGCGACGTGGCCGCGGCGCGCGCCACGATGGACGGCGTTATCGCGGCGGTCAAAGCGCAGGCGCCGCCGCTCGACGGCGTCGAGACGCGGGACGTCGAAGTGCCAGGCGTCGACGGCGCGCCGCCCGTGCGCGTGCGCGTCTTCACACCGAGCGGCCGCACCGAAACCCTGCCGGCCCTGCTATGGATGCATGCCGGCGGCTGGGTGCTCGGTAGCATCGACCTCGATGCGCTCGCGGCAGCACAGCTCGCCAAGGACACCGAATGCGTGGTCGTCTCGGTCGACTATCGGCTTGCGCCGGAGCATCCTCACCCTGCTGCGCTGCACGATTGCCTGGCAGCGTTGCGCTGGCTCAGCGCGGAAAGCGCGCAGCTCGGGGTCGACGCCGCGCGCATCGCAGTCGGCGGAGCGAGCGCGGGCGCCAACCTCGCCGCGGCGCTTGCATTGCTGGCGCGGGACGAGCGCGAGCTCCAACCATCGTTCCAGCTGCTGATTTATCCGGCGCTCGATGACCGCGCGGCAGGCCCGCCGGCGGCCGACCGCCCGGAAACGCTCTTCCTGAGTCGTCAGAACGTCATCGACGCATGGCGTGCGTATGTCGGCGCAGCCGCAGGCGGCGGCGACGTCCCGGCGTACGCGGCGCCGGCGCGCGCCGAGAGCTTGCGCGGCCTGCCGCCGGCGTACCTTGCCGTCGGCACGCTCGATCCGTTCCTCGACGAGAACGTAGAGTATGCCCGCCGCCTGCTCGCGGCCGGCGTGCCCGCGGAGCTGCACGTTTACCCGGGCGCCTGTCATGCGTTCGACGTCTTCGGCGTCGGCAGCCGGATCGGGCAGCAATTCATCGTCGAGCGTCACACCGTGCTACGGCGCGCGCTGCATCCGGCGCTGCCGTCACCAAGCCCCGCGGCGTAGCGCTGCGGCAATGCGGGCGGTCCACTCCCGCTGCGGCGCAGCGAGCGTACCATGACCCGTTTGCGCGTCGTACTCGGCCTGAACGCGTTCGAGCTCCGCGAATATCCGCTCGCGAATCTGGCCGATGCGCTCGCCGACCTCGGCCTCGACCGCCGCCATGTCGTCGCGCTCCGGACAGCGCTGCGACGCGCCGACGAGCGGCCGCGCCTCCCGCGCGAGGATGACTCGGAAAATTTCCGCGAGATCGAAGTGGCCCTGCTCGTGCTCGAGAATCGCGGCCGTGCGCGCTTCATCCCGGACCCAGGAGTGATCCGGATGAAACTCCGCGGACGTCTCTATCGCGGTGATTTCATACGAGCAGCCACGCCCGCGGCTCACCGCAAGCTCGTATCCGAGCGAGATCGACACCGCCGCGAGCGCCGCCGTCCGCGGCGACGCATCTGGATCGACCCGGGCGCGAAAATCGGCCCATTCGAGCGGTCGCGACGCCTCCCAGCGGATACCGGCGTCGGCGTCCTGAGCGAGCGCGCTCGTGCCCTCGCCGTTGCCGATCTGCACACCGAAGCCGACTGCGAGCGCGGCCACACCGGCCGCCCAAGCGTTCATGCGGCGGCCACGCAGGTGTTCACGCGGCGGCAATCTCGGCGCCGATGGTGGCGGCAGCGGTTATCACGATGACCGCCCATCGACCGGCATGATCTCGAGCTCGCCAAGCTCGACACCTTCGAGACAGCGCACATTGATCGCCACCATGGCCGTGCCGGGCGGATGCTCGCCGAACCCGAACGGCGCGACCCCACACACGGGGCAGAATTGATGGTGTATGGCGCGCTTGTTGAATAGGTAGGTAGCGAGCTCGGACTCGCCGCTGCGCAGGCGCAGCTGCTCACGCGGCACGAACCATAAAAGGTACCCCTTGCGGCTGCAGTGCGAGCAGTTGCACTCGATGACGCGATCGATTTCGCCATCGACCTCATACGTGATTTTGCCGCAATGGCAGCTGCCGAAGTGGGTCATACGCCGCTCCCGAGAGTGTTGGCCCGAGCATTGGCCAGAGTTCCGCCAGGGGTCGTCACTACACGCGCCCCGGCACGTTGAGTGGCCATTCGCATTGGTTGGCAGGATACGGTATTTTCTGGCGTCGGAGTGCGTCAGAATCCAGCTCGAAAGAACGCGCCGCTCCGCGTCCCGGTCCCGTCATAATCGCCGTTGATCGCAGCTTGGAGGGTATTTCGATGCAAGCGCACCGCAAAGTCGCGTCGATTCTGGCTCCCGCCGTATTGTCCTGCTGGGCCTTGAGCGCCTCGGCGCCAGTGGCGGCGGAGGAAACGAACCCGCTCGAGATCCAAGAATGGGAGGTGCCGTATGCCGACGGACGCGCACGTGATCCGTTCGCGGCGGGCGAAGACGAAGTGTGGTTCGTTGGGCAGCGCGGCCACTACCTGGCCCGCTTCACGCCGTCAACCGGCGAGTTCTTCAAGAAAGACCTGCCGGATCAAGCTGGCCCGCATAACCTGATCGTCGGATCCGACGGCATCGTCTGGTATGCCGGCAATCTGCTGACATACATCGGACGTTACGATCCCAGCACAGACGAGATCAGAAAAATCGAGATGCCGGACGCCGCGGCACGGGATCCACATACGCTGGTATTTGACGAGGGCGAGGAGCACATCTGGTTCACGGTGCAGGGCGGCAACTTTGTCGGCCGGCTGGCGCTCGCAGACGAATCGGTCGAGCTGATCCCGGTGCCCACTCCGCGTGCACGCCCGTACGGCATCAAGATCGCCACAGACGGCACGCCCTGGGTCGTATTGCTCGGTACGAATAAGATCGCGTCGATCGATCCGGAGTCGCTCGAGCTCACCGAGCATGTTCTGCCGGACGAGGCCTCACGACCGCGTCGGCTCGAGATTACTGCAGACGGCCGAATCTGGTACGCCGACACCGGACGCGGCTATCTCGGCATGTATGATCCCGGCTCCGACACCTTCGACGAATGGGCGCTGCCTGGCGGTGCGCAGTCCCAACCTTACGGCATGGCATCCGACGAGCACGGTCAGGTATATGTTGTCGAGACTGGGGCAGTGCCGAATCGGTTCATAGGCTTCGATACTGCCCGCGACGAAATATTCTCGGTCACGGAAGTTCCATCGGGAGGCGGCGCCGTGCGGCACATGCATTATCACGAGCCGTCCGGGTCTATCTGGTTCGGCACGGACGAAGAAACGCTCGGCCGCGCGCTCGCCGCTGAGCGGTGAGCCGGGGCGTCCCGGCGCGGCACAGCGGGCTGGCGCGCGCGTGGCGCGCCGGCCTCGGGGCGACCATGGCGGCCGCCCTGGCTGCACCCGCCGTGCTGGCGTTCCCGGAAGGCGCCCCTTGGGACGCCGCCGGCGGCGAAGGCTGCCACCAATGTCATTTCGACGCGCCGCCGGTCGCACCCTCCTCGGCCCTGTCGCTCGGCGGCCTGCCGGCTCGCATCGAGCCCGGGGCGCGCTACCCGCTCGTCGTGCGGCTCGAGGACGAAGCGCTCGTCAACGCCGGCTTCATGCTCGCCGCATGGCGGACGCGGGACGGGGTCGGCGCTGTCGAAGCCGGTCGCTTCGAGCCGTCCGACGGCAACGTCGCGGCTGACGGCGCCCGCGCCCGCTCCACGGAAGCGGGCTCGCGCTCCACGCTGCCCGGCCTCGCGGAGTGGCCGCTCGTATGGCATGCCCCGGACGCGCTCGATGCGCCGATCGTGTTCGAGCTTTGGGCGAACGCGGGCAACGATGACAAGTCGCCGTTCGGCGATACTACGCATTACCAATCGTTCGAGCTCGCCATCGATGCCGGCAACGGCGCCGCTCATTCCACGCAATCGCCGCGGACCACCGAATAGATCGCGGCATCGTGCCGTCGCCCGAACACCGCCAGGCGGGAACGCAGCACGCCTTCGCGCACCGCGCCGACCTTCTCCGCGACGCGCTGACTGCGCCGGTTGCCCACCGCAGCGAGGATTTCGATGCGCTCGAGATCGGTATGAATGAAGGCCCACGCGATCACGCGCCGCGCGGCCTCGGATGCGAGCCCCCGCCCCGCTGCGCTCGTTCTGATCCAGTAGCCGAGGTTTGCGACGCCGGCCGCTTCGTCGATGTGGGTCAGCCCGCACGAGCCGAGAAAGTGCCGCCCCTCGAAGATGCCGAACTGGAAGCACGAGCCGTCTTCGCGCCCGCGCCGTGAAGCGCGGATCCACTCTTCCGCGTCGACCAGCGCGTAGGTGGGCCGGCACCAGTCCATCCAACGGCTGATGTCGACACGTGATTCCTCGACCGCACGAAAAATGGCCGGTGCGTCGCGCATCTCGAGCGGCCGGAGATCGATCCGCTTCGCGAGATCCGCCCGAATGCCGAACATTGCCGCCCTCCCCCGTACCGGCGCCCTGTCGCCGAGCCGCCCCGCCGTCGTGGCGCGCGCGGCGGGCGCCCGCGGCGACACAGAATGACTTTCGAGGCCGGCGGAAGCAAGGCGCCGCCGCCCGCTTCGCGGCGAGCAGACTTCGAGGGGCCAACACCACGTTGCCGCGCCGACGCGACTCCGCTACTCTCGGTGGCCATGACGACAGTGAAAAGACGTACTGCAGCGTGGGCCTCGGCAGCCGTGATCGCACTCGCATGCGGCGGCCCGAGCTTGGCCACAGCCGAGGAAGGCGCCGACGGGCCGGAAGGCACGGTGGCCACCTACGCCGATGTGCCGGAGGGCACGGTCGCCGTTAACGATCTGCTATGGCGAGTCGGCAAGCCCGGCGAGAGCGTGCCGTGGACCGAGGCTAACGAATACTGCGCGACGCTCGAGCACGCCGGGTTCGACGACTGGCGGCTGCCGACGCTCGAGGAGCTTCGTGCGGTGCACGACGCCGCCGCGGAGTCCGGCCTGCCCGCACAACTCGAGCTCGGCGACTGCTGCGCGTGGAGCTCGACGAGCCTTGCCGAGGTCCCTGCCGAGGCAAAGGGCGAGTTGCCGGATCCGAGTAACGATCTCAGCGGTTACTATTGGGGCTTGCTGTTCGCGAGCGGCATCGAGTATTACAGCTTCCAGCGCTTCCCGGACGGCGTAGCGATGTGCGTCCGCGAGCCGTGACGCACCGCGAGCCGTGACGCACACTCGCTCACGCACTCGACGCGTTGCCGCCTCCGCCCAGCCGCCACCCAGCGCGGCAACCCGTTCTTAGCCGATCATCCGTCCGCGACTACCAGTAGCCGATCATCCGGCCGCACGCAAGGGCGGTCAGCCAGAACACGAGCGACGCTCCGCCGGCTATCGCGAGCTGTCGCGCTTCCCGCTCCGAGAGCTCGCGCTTGCCGATCGCGCGCCAGGCCGGCAACCGCGAGACGATGCCCACGTTGATGAGCCCAAGCGCGATCGCGCCGAACTTCAGCAGCAGGAAGGGGTTCGCATAGTACTCGCTCGCGTTGAACGCGATCATGCAGAACCCACTCGCGATCGCGATGACGATGCCGACGGCGGCCGTCGGCACCGTCGGCCGAGTGAGCGCGCTGAGCGGCACTTGACGCCAGACGCCGAGCAGGCGCAGGTCGAGCAGGACAACCGAGCCGATCAGCAAGCTAATACCCAGCACGTGCCCCAGATTGAGCACCCCGTAGGTCCAGACGCCGAGTCCGCGCAGCGTGTTGCCAAGCGCAGAGCCCTCGAGCGCGCTCAGCAACTCGAACATGAGATCAAGACTTTCGTGCTCCTTCGAGCTTGCAATGCCGCGGCGGACCGCAGCCGACCCGCGGATTCAACTCAGGACGGGCTCACCCGCCAGCCGACTCAGCGTCCGACCACTCAGTTTTGCGCCGGATAGACGTCGTAATTCGTGCCGTCGTGGCTGACGCGGCGCGTCTTTACCTCGAAGCGCGACGAATTGTCGTTGCGCATGCCGCTGATCGTCACCTCCGCGCCGACCGGCACCTTGTCCGCATCCAACCCCGCACGGGAGGTGCGCGGCGCGGGCGCCAGCGTAACGTCCCACACTTGCCCCTCGGCGTCGCGGATCTGCATCGTCGCATGCGGCCCGGACAGATCGACCGCCGAGACCACGGTGCCGGACAGCTCGATGGCTTCGCTGTTGCCGCCCCAGCCGTGATGCGCGATCGCAGGCAGCGACGCGAGTGCGAGCACCGCACCGCTCAACGTAAGCATGGATTTTGATGTAAGCGTGTTCATACCGTCCCCTTCCATAGCCGGCCGCCAAGCGGCCAGATCCTTACGAGCTTAACGAATCGGGCCGCGCGGCTCCAGGCGGGCGGCCCCCATCGACCGTCGTTGCCGGGCACCGGGCCTCACGGCCGGCTCGCCGCCTCGGCGGACACATCGAGCCCGCCGCTCGGCGCCGCGAAGCGCGCGGAGGTTTCCCGTGCGCTCAGCACCGCGCCGAGCGCGACGGCACAGATCGCGACAAAATAGCCGATGACCCAGCCGAGCGCCCCGCCGGAGAGCGCAAGCAGCGAAGCCGCGATCATTGGCATCATGCCGCCGCCGAGGATCGTACCGAACTGCCGCCCAAGGGACACCCCGGACAAACGCAGCCGCGGATCGTCGAACAACTCCGCGTAAAAGCTGCCGGTGACCGCAAGCGACATCGGCTGCAGCACCGCGCCGGGAATGGCCATTGCGAGCACCACGAGCACGGGCTGAGCCGATGCGAGCATCGGGAAAAACAGCAGCATCACATACAGCGCCGACAGCACGTACGCGCCGCCGATCAGCGGTCGGCGGCCGATGCGGTCGGAGAGCCCGCCGAACAGCGGATTGGTCATGATCCCGATCACGTTGCCGATGACGATGCCGCCGAGCAGCAAGCTGTTGTCGAGCCCGAGGCTCTGCAGCCCGTACGACAAGCCGAAAACCGCCGTGAAGTAGAAGGTCGAGGATTCGGCCATCGCGCAGAACAGCACCTGCAGCGTAGGGATCTTCCGGCGCTTCAGCACGGCGACGAGCGGTACGCGCTCCGGCTGCTCGCGCTGGATCGCCGCCTCGAACGCCGGCGACTCGGCCACTTTGAGCCGCACGTACAAACCGACCAGGAAAATCACCGCGCTCGCGAGGAACGGGACCCGCCAGCCCCACGAGACGAGCTGCTCGTCCGGCAGCAGACCGACCGCGAACGCGGCCAGCGCGCCGAGGACGGTGCCGGCCGCCGCGCCACTTTGCACGAACGCCGCAAATAGCCCGCGCCGATGACCGGGGGCGCTCTCCATTGCGAGCAGCGGCGCCGCGGCCGATTCGCCGCCGAGCGCGAACCCCTGCACGAAGCGCAGCGTCACGAGGATGATCGGCGCCGCGACGCCGATCATCGCGTAGGTCGGCGTGAGGCCAATCAACGTCGTCGCGACGCCCATCAGCGTCAGCGTAATGACCATGATCGGCTTGCGGCCGATGCGGTCGCCGAAATGCCCGAAGAACAGGCCGCCGATCGGCCGCGCGGCGAACCCGATCGCGAATACGCCGAAAGCCGCGATCGTGCCGACGGTCGGATCGAAGTTCGGGAAAAACAGCCGATCGAAAACGAGCGGCGCCAGGAAGCCGTACAGCAGGAAGTCGTACCACTCGATCGTCGTGCCGAGAAAGCACGAGGTCAACATGCGCTTGTTCGGCGCGCTGATCGATTCGCGCCCCGGCCGGTCGTTCGTCGTCATCTCCCCCCCATGCCGGGCTGCTACCACCCGGCGTCGGCCTCATCGGACGGACGAATATAGTCTATAGCTTGAACACCCGCTCGGCATTTACCGCGTAGAGCGCGTGCTTTTCCTCATCGCTGATCGGCAGATCGTCGGTCACCGCCACTTCTTCAGGCACGAACTGGTACGGGTAATCCATCGCATACATCACCCGGTCGGCGCCGAGCACGTTGCGCGCGTAAAGGATTGCCGGCTCCCACGCCATGCCGCTGGTCGTGACGTGAAAGTTTTCCCGCATGTATTCGCTCGGCGTGCGCTCGAGGGCCCGGACGCTCGCGTAGCGCCCCGTCTTGACAATATTCCGATGGAAAAAATCGATGCGGAACAGCCAATAAGGAATACCTTCGCCGAGGTGGCCGACGACGACTTGCAGCTTCGGGAAGCGGTCGAACACGCCGCTGACGATCAGCCGCAGCATATGCAGGCCGGTCTCGACACCAAAGCCATAGATGGCGCCATCGAGCCCGCGCTCGAGGAACGGCTGAATCATCTGCTTCGGCGGCGTCTGCGGGTGCAGATACACCGGCACGTCGAGTGCTTCGGCGGCCGCGAAAATCGGCCAGAAACGCTCGTCGTCGAGATACTCGCCATGGGTATGCGAGTTGATGATCGCGCCTTTCATGCCGAGCCGCGTCACGGCCCGCTCGAGCTCGGCCGCCGCGTGCTCCGGATCTTGCGGCGCCACGGCGGCGAGCGGATAGAGCCGGTCCGCATAGCGCCTGCAGCCTTCGGCGAGCTGATCGTTGTAGTCGACGGTCAGCGCCGTCGCGGTGTCGCGATCGCAGATCTGCACACCGGGCGCGGTTAACGCCACGATCTGCTTGGCGATACCGCTTGCGTCCATGT
>CAZFJU010000172.1:0-9644 GCA_964518995.1 uncultured Gammaproteobacteria bacterium | reverse complement strand
GGCCGGTGACGGCAACGGCCAGCGTCCAGATGGCGAGCACGGTCGTCCAGAACAGCAACGAGCCTTCGTGGCCGCCCCAGACCGCGGCGAACTTGTAGAAGATCGGCAGCTCGGTGTTCGAATGCAGGGCGACGAAGCGGACGCTGAAGTCGTTCGTCAAGAACGCGTACGCGAGCGCGGCGAATGCCACCGCGCAGAACACGAATTGCCCGGCCGCGGCCGGCCGCGCGAGCGCCATCCACTGGCGATTACCGGTGCTCGCACCTGCAAGCGGCAAAGCCGCTTGCGCTAGCGCGAGACAGAGCGCGAGGATCAGCGCGAAATTGCCAAATTCCGGGATCATTGGCCGCTGGCCGCCCGCCCTCTTTCCAGCGCGTCGGCCACCTCGGGCGGCATGTAGTTCTCATCGTGCTTCGCCAGCACTTCCTCTGCGGCGAACAGCCCGTTCGGCTCGAGGCGCCCGCGAGCCACCACACCCTGCCCCTCCTTGAACAGGTCGGGCAGCACGCCGGTATAAGTGACCGGAACCGTATTGGCGTGATCGGTGACGACGAAGTGGACCGTCAAGCTGCCGGAATCGCGAGCGACGCTGCCCTCTTGCACGAGACCGCCGAGCCGGAACGTCCGATCCGTCGGTACCTCGCCGGCCACGATCTCCGTCGGGCTGAAAAAATAGAGCAGATTCTGCTCGAAGGCCCGCAGCGCGAACGTGGCGGAGACAATGACGCCTCCGAGCACCACTGCGACCAGCGTCATTCGTCTCTGTCTCGCTGTCATTCTACCTGCCTCACCGTGGGTTGCCGCCGCGGGCGCATATCATCGGCCGTCGTCGCGATTCGCTCGAGGGGACGCACGCGCGCGCGTCGCGCGGCCCATATATTGAGCAGTATCACCAGAAGTGTAATGCCGTAGGCGGACCACACATAAGCTGCGTAGCCGTCCATGGCCAGAAATTCGGTCATCCCGCCGCCTCCGCCCTGAATTGCCGGAGCCAGCGCGCGTCCTGTTCCCGTTCGACAATCTCGCCTTGCAGGCGGTTCAACACGAGCCAGCCAAAGCATAGCGAGAAACCGACGATCATCACGAGCAGCGGCGCGAGCATATCCATCGTGATCGACGGGCTATCGAACTTCGTGATCGTGGGCCCCTGGTGCAGCGTGCTCCACCATTCCACCGAGTAGTGGATGATCGGCACGTTCACGACCCCGACCACGGCGAGGATCGCGCTCACCCTGTCGGCCTTCTCGCGATCCTCGAACGACGCGCGCAGCGCCATATAGCCGAGATAAAGAAAGAGCAGGATGAGCTCGAACATCAGGCGCGCATCGCCCCACTCCCAGTAGGTGCCCCACGTGGGCCGCCCCCAGATGCCGCCCGTGACCAGAGCCAGGAACGTAAACGACGCGCCGATCGGCGCAATGCTGGCCGCCGCTGCGTGCGCGAGCTTGATCCGCCACACGAAGCCGATCGCTGCCGCGACCGCCATCATCGTATAGCCCATCATGCTGAGATAGGCGCTTGGCACGTGCACATAGATGATGCGGAAGACCTCCCCTTGGAGGTAATCGGGCGGCGCCAGCACGAGCCCCCAGAACGCGCCGACGGAAATGGTCAGCACCGCGAGCCAGCCGAACCACGGCCGCAGGCGCTCCGCCAGCCGGTAAACATACGGCGGCGACCCAAAGCGGTGAAACCAGACGGGTAATCCCAGCATTTCAATCCAAGCAGACGATGGCGGTCGGCGCGAGTTCCCGACGACCCGATGCGGCAAACCGTAGCGTCATCGTGACGCTCCGAGCGGCCGGTGCTCGCTCACCGTGCGTGCCACCCTGCCGCCAAGCAACAGCGGCGCGATGTAAAGCAGCGGCACGGCCCCGAAATAAATGAGCGTGCACTGCGCGGACGACCTACCGGCAGCGAGATCCGCGCAGAACCCGATCAACGCGGCCGACGCCCAAAACATGACGAGCGGCACCACCGGGCTCATGCCTTGCAACGACTTCGTCGTGCACGAAAGCAGCACGCCGGTCAAGAAACTGCTCACAAAGAGCAGCATGCCGAGATACATCAGCGTGCCGAGCGGCAATGCAGCGAAGTCATGCGTATCGATCGCGAGCGGATGGACGCCGAGCGCCGCCGCGGCGACCCGCACGGCCACGTAGAGCGTAAACCAGACGGCGAGCCCGAGGCCGAGCACGCGTAGCATACGTGCGCGGGCGCTGCCGAAGGCCTGAAAGAACATCGCGAGCCACACACCGCCGAGAGCGCCGGCGAACCACAGTGCACCGCGGGCCTGCGCCTCTTCTGCCAGATCGCCGGCCATTGACTCGGCCCGATCCGGCGGCGACGTAAACGCCAGCAAATTTTGCGCGATCAAGGCCTTATGCATGATTGCTCCGGGGTAGTCGAATACCTTCGAGCAAACTTTGGTAGCAGCGTTGGGCCCGCTCGACCGCGTCGGCGCCGGCGGCGCTGACGGTGTAATAGCGCTTCGCCCGCCCGCCCCGCTCGGGAGTCGGCTCGCCGAGCCTCGATGCGACCAACCCTTTGTGCTCGAGCCGGTCGAGCGTCGTATAAAGTGCGCCAGGCGCAGTGCTGCGGCCCGTGCGCTGCCGGATCTCCTCGCGAATAGTGACGCCATAAGCGTCGCCCCCAAGGCGCAGGATGGCTAGCAGGACGATCTGCTCAAACTCGCCGAGATAAGTATTGCGGCTCATTTCGCCTACATTGTAGGGGAAACGCGAATCGGGCCACAAGTATCACTCCACCCCGACTCGCAGCGCGGCGGCGACCGCCAGCGGTCCGACCGAGATCGCCAACACGGCAAGGGCTGCGAGCAGGTAGAGCGGCCCCGCAATGGGCTCGCCGTAGGCTGCGAGATCGGTCGCCCGCGCACCGAAAATCAGCAACGGGCTCGCGAGCGGCAACACGAGCAGACCGATGATCGCGCCGCTGTGCCGTACACCGAGTGTCAACGCAGCCCCCACCGCAGACAACACGCTCAGCGCCGGCGTCGCGAGCAGCAACGCCGCTACGAGCGTCGGCAGCGCACCCTCCGGCAAGCGGAACGATATGGCGACAAGCGGCGCCAGCACGATCAGCGGCAGGCTCGTCACGACCCAATGCGCGGTAATCTTTGCAAGCACGAGCACGCCGTGCGGCACCGGGGAGAGCAGCAACTGCTCGAGGCTGCCGTCGTCCGCGTCTTGTCTGAATAAGCCGTCGAGCCCGAGCAGTTGCGCGAGCAGCGCCGACACCCACAGCACCCCGATGCCGATCGTGCGCAGCGATGTCTCGTCCGGCGTCAACGCGAGCGGAAACAGTGACGCGACGATTACGAAAAAGAAAAGCGGATTAAAGACTTCGCTTGGGCGGCGAAAGGAAAGCTTGAGGTCGCGTTCGACGAGAGTAAGAAAGCTGCTCATGGCGGCGTCCGTGCTATAGCTCGACGATCAGAGTGCCGGCTCGTGACAGCTCGTCCGGCTGATGGGTCGCGACGATCGCGCAGCCGCCCTCATCCGCGTGACGGCGAATCCAGTCGAGCACGAGCGTGCGGCCGGCCTCATCGAGGTGTGTGGTCGGCTCGTCCAGGATCCATAACCGCGCCCCGCCGAGCTTCAAACAGCCGAGCCCCAAGCGTCGCCGCTGCCCGGCCGAAAGACTCCGGCCACGCACATCGAGCCGCAGATCGAGCCGCAGATCCGCCGCAAGCGGCTCGAGTGCGCCATCCGCCCGCCAGATGCGGCGAGCGAAATCAAGATTCTCGCGCACCGTGAAATCGCGCTTGAGCCCATCGGCGTGTCCTCGATAGGCGATCTCCGCGCGCGTCTCAGGCGGCAGGGTGCGCACATCGATGCCCCGCCAGCGAATCTGGCCGGTCGTGGGTAACGCGAGCCCCGCGAGCGCCCGCAGCAGCGTCGTCTTGCCCGCTCCGTTCGCGCCGACGATCAACGCGATCTGCCCAGGCCGCACGGCGAGATCGAGGCCTTCGAACAAGCAGTGGTCACCGCGCCAAATGGCGACCCCGTGGGCCTCGAGGCGCGGCTCGGCACTGTCCTCGTGCAAGACGGGCGTCATGAACGGCCCTCTTCGGGCCCCGACGTACCACGCGGGGTTAACGGGTTGTAGTGTTTTCTTGGCGCCATTTCTATCAGCGCCGGCGGCGCAACGATTGGGTGACTGGGCCGCTACCGTCAGAGCGCCCGCCCGGAGGTCGAGCGCGCCCGCCGTCGCGACAATGGTGGCGAATGATAAGGGATTCCGGCCGTTACAGGGCGGCGACGGGGCGGCGACGGGGCGGCGAGGGGGCGGGTCGGGCTGAACGGCTGGCTCGGGCTGGCGCCGCGGCCGGATTCGTGAGGGTCACATTTCCGTAAGACCGCCGTAACCGATCGTCAACATCCCCGCCCTATCGTCCTCGCCGGTAGCGATACACCGCGGAGGGGATCACGATCCCGTCGCCCTCATCCGCTCATTCCGAATAGAACGCCTTGGAGAAAGACAGAGATGAGTATTAGGCAGCTGGCGGCGCTCGGCGGTGCTGCGATTCTGATGATGGGCTGCGAAAGCGGCGACATCAACTTGCAGCCCACGACAATCGACAATTCGACCGGCGGCACGGGCGGCGGCGGGGAGCAGAACCCTTGTGCGCATTACGAGGAGGCGGGGCAAAGCTATCGCGGCGTGCTCGATGCCGACGGCAACTGCTTCTACAACTCGACCTTTACAAGCTCGAGCCGGCCGATTCGCGTCAGCTCGATTACTTTCCCGAACTTCGGCGGGCTGCATATCTTCCAAAGCAGCCTCTTTATCGGTGAGGATGTCAACGCGATCGAAGCCGCCAACGGCAAGCGCATTCCGCAGGAAGGCGAAGGCACCCGCCTGATGATCGAGCCCGGCAACACGATGGTGTTCTCCGCGGCCGACTCCTACGTGCGGATCGCGCGCGGATCGCAAATTTTCGCCGAAGGAACCGCAGATGCGCCGATCACCTTCACGGCGTATGAGGATGCGGTGCTCGGCACCGCGACCGAGAGCGACCGCGGCCTGTGGGGCGGCATCCAGATCAGCGGTAATGGCCGGACCAACAAGTGCGATGATGGCAGCCCCACCGGCGCGCGCGGCGGCGCAGCTCCTCTCGTCAGCGGGCCGGCCGACCCGAACTACCCGGGCGGCGATTTTGCCCCTACCGCCAATAACGTTCATAACTGCCACGTCACGGCCGAGGGCCGGCCCGCCACCTACGGCGGCAACAACAACTCAGAAAGCTCCGGCGTGATGACGTACGTCGTCATCAAGCATGCGGGCTATGAAGTCGTTGACGGCGACGAGCTCAATGGGCTGACGCTGAACGGTGTCGGCAGCGGCACGACGATCAGCCACGTGCAGGTGTACAGCACGCAGGACGACGGCTTTGAGATGTTCGGCGGCGCCGTGAATCTCGACCACATCGTCGCCGTCAACGTCGGTGACGACTCGATCGACTACTCCGAAGGCTACGTCGGCGACATCCAGTATGCTGTCGTCGTGCAGACGTCCGGCAGCAACCGCTGCGTCGAGGCCGACAACGCAGGCTCGGGCCGCGGTGACGACACGACGCCGACGACGATGATGCGCATCTCCAATCTGACCTGCATCGTCACCAACGTCGACATCAACACCGGCACGAATCCGACGCCGAAGGGTGACGCCGAGGGGCTGCTGTTTCGCGAAGGCGCGCACTTCGAGCTCTACAACTCGATCGTCACGTCGAATGACCTGATGATGGCGAGCAATGAGTGCCTGGAGCTCGAGGATACGGAGGGTCCGCAGACGATCAGCGCCGCCAAGGCCGGAATCAGCATCGCGCGGAGCAATATCATTGCCTGCGGCGAAGCATTGAAGGTCGGGGCCGACCCGGCCAATGCAGGCTTCGACCTCGCGGTCTGGCTCGCCGGCGGCGACGGCTCCGCCACCACGCCGACGAACAGCAACGACAATAATGTCGTCATCGATACGCACCTGCCCGCGAGCCTCATCCAAGGCGGCGTTGGCAGCCGCGGCTACCGGACGCTTGATCTGTTGACCGACTCGAACGGCGCACAGATTTTCAACGCGGCCACGCAGCTCTTCGATGTCTCGGTACTCGGCGACTTCTTCGACGCGCCGACCTACCTCGGCGGAGCCACGGCCGCTGATGACTGGCTCGAAGGGTGGACCGTGGGTCTGGACCAGCCCCTGATCCCGTAACCGCTCCAGGATTGGTTCCCTCTTCTGCCGCCCCGCGCGCGAGTCGTCGACCCACACCGCCGGCTCGCGCGTCCGGATGCCCACCTGACACTTCGACGAGTCACGGTCTTTGCACATATGGAAGCACTCAACAGCATGCCGAAGCGATTCCGTACGCTACCGCTGTCGATCGCGGCAGTTCTAGCCGCCACCGCCGCACAGGCACAGGAAGCCCCGCCCCTGCAGCCGGCTCCGCTCCCGGTGATGGAAGAGGTCTTCGCCGTCGGGCGCTTGCAAAGCGCCGCGGAATCCTTGACCGAGGAGCGCCTGCGCCTGCCGGTCTCGGCAGACTTCCTCAGCCCGGAAGTGATGGCGCGAGCGGGCGATCCAGATATCGGTGCGGCGCTGCGGCGCGTGCCGGGTCTGACGCTGGTCGACGGCAAGTTCGTTTACGTTCGTGGCCTCGGCGAACGGTATTCGACGGTGCTCATCAATGGCGCGGCGGTGCCGTCGCCCGAGCTGACACGCAGCGTCATCCCGCTGGATCTTTTCCCGACGTCGATCGTCGAATCCGTCAAGATTCAGAAGTCGCCGTCGCCCGATGTGCCGGCGGCTTTTGGCGGCGGAATGATCGACATCCGTACGCTTAGCATCCCGAACGATGTCGTCGTGAGCTTCGATCTCGGCATGGGCGTGAACGGCATCAGCAACGATAAGGGTCTGGTGTTCGACGCGACGGGCTCCGACCTGCCGGAGCCAATCGTGAACGCCATCGATGCGTACCAGGGCAACATCGGCATCTCGAATATCTTCAGGGCGCTGCGAATCGCGCAGCCGCTCGCGCCGATCAGCGAAGCACGCGCGATCCATCAGAGCCTGCTCGACAGCCTCGATACCCACGTCGCTCCCAGGCGCCAGTCGCTCGATCCCGACCTCAGCGCGAAGGTGACGCTCGGCCACGCATGGGATATCGGCGACGGGTGGCGGTTCGGCGTTCTGGCGAACGTCAACTACGGCGACAAGCATCGTAACCAGGATCAGTACCGGGAGGGGATCGGCAGCCCTTCGATCAACTTCGTCAATATCGAGCGCACCAGCTACGAAGAGCGCATGGTCGGGTCCGTCAACCTTGGGCTCGACTACATGATGGATCACTCGCTTCGACTCGATCACTACCTGATCAAGACGAACGAGGAGATCGCGACCATCACTCGCGGCTTCGACAGCAACATCCAGTTTCCGGATCAGCGCCGGCAGTACGCAACCCGCCTCGAGGAACGAGAGCTCGCGCTCACGCAATTCTCTGGCGAGCATACTTTTCTAGATACGCCGCTGATCTCCGACCTCGTCGCCGACACGGTCCTCGAGAATCTCGAATTCGACTGGTTCTATTCGCAGAGCGAGGCGCGAACCGATATCCCGAACCAAGCCCGTTTCCAGGCGTCGGCGCGTCTCGATGCTTCGGGTCAACCAGTCTCGACGCAGCTCTTCGCGTCGACGTCGGCCGGTCAGTTCTCCTTTCTCGACCTCGACGACGAGCAGACGAGCTGGGGCGGAAACGTGCGTCTGCCGTTGTCACTGCGCCGCATGGATCTCACTGTCTCCGGTGGCTGGTGGGGCAGCCAGAAGGCTCGTGACTATCGGCAGCACTACGTAAACCTGAACTCGGTCGGTATTCAGTCCGAGTACCTGCAGGGCACACCGGCTGACGTGCTAAGGCCGGACAATTTCCGTGTCGAGCATGGTTTCGATCTCTCTCTCGGCTCGCAGTTCGGCACAGAAAGCTACATCGCAGGACAGACGGTCGATTCGGCCTACGGCATGATCGACATGGACCTCAACCGCTGGCGTCTCATGGTCGGCGCACGCTGGGAAACCTACCGGCAAGCCGTGCTGCCCGTCGACCTGCTCGATTTCAGCGGCAACTCGGTTCGCAACTTGCAGCGTGATCTAGACAACTCCGAGCGGCGTCTCGCGATCTCCGAGGATGACATCTTCCCTTCGTTCGCGCTGACCTGGAACGGCGACGGCCTTCTCGGCGCCGTCGATCAGCAGATTCGGCTGAGCTACGGCGAAACCGTGGTCCGGCCCGACTTGCGCGAAGTCGCCGGCGTCGTCTACATCGACCCGGAGCTCGAAGTGCGGGTGCAAGGCAACCCTTCCCTCCGCTCGTCGCCGATCAACAATATCGAAGCACGCTCGGAGTTCTACTACGAAAACGGCGACAACTTCACGGTGTCGCTGTTTTATAAGGATATCGATTCACCGATCGAGCAGATTCGCTCCGCCGGCACGGACGATGATGTCGTGCTGGGATTCGCAAACGCGCGCTCGGGAGAAATTTACGGAATCGAGTTTGAGGGCCTGAAGCGGCTGCCCGCGAACATGTTTCTCGCCGGCAACTTGACGTTGAGCGACTCGGAGCTGACGTTCGGCACCGCGCTCGCGACCGATCTCACGAACCTGACGCGCCGGCTTTCGGGTCATTCGGAATGGATTGCGAATGCGACGTTGGGCTATGACTCCGCGAACGCACGCCATAGCGCCTATCTCAACTACAACGCATTCGGCGACCGCATCTTCTATGCCGGCACAAGCGGCAACGCGGACGCGTTTGAGCGGCCTTTCAACTCGCTCGGCATCGTCTACAAATACTTTCCGAGCGATCGAATCCAGATTCACCTCGAGCTCGACAATCTGCTGCGCGAGAAGCGCGTGTTCGAGCAAATCAGCAGCGGCGGCCAGAAAGCGACTGTACTCAGGCAGGATGTGGGCGTGAGCTATGGGCTCGGCGTGAACTGGTCATTCTGACGACCAACGGTGGGCCGGCCGGCTGCGCATACGCTGCGAGCCGTCCCGCCAGCGTCGCTTCGCAGCGAACACTAGACATAAAGACACCGCTGCCCGCGTCGATTTGACAGAAGCATGGAGATGACGGCGAATCGTGCTAAAGTGTACGTCCGGCCGATCAATAACGATTCTAGAATCTGCCGCAATAGCCAAGGCCTCAAAAAACCAAACCCCTCACCGGCGCTGAAGCGCGCAGGTTGAGACAAGAACATGACGGCGAAAGTCTTACGCGTAACCCATTTTCACGAAAGTGACGGTGAAACAGCCACTCCGGCATCTCACGCGGAGGTGCCGCAAGCCGGCTGGGATCCGCACGAAGTATGGCGTACGCGGATCCTTGCGCCTCGGCTCGCAGAAGCCCGGGCGGAGTCGGTAATACGGGAGTTTCCGGAGCATCGGTCGCTGCTCGATTGGTTCTACCGGTTAAAGACGAGCTAAACGATTCAGCTATCCGCCGTCGGCGGCCGTCGAGACTACGCCCGCCAAGCTCATATCGGTGGTGCCCAGGGCCGGACTCGAACCGGCACGGCCTTGCGGCCAGCGGATTTTAAGTCCGCTGCGTCTACCATTCCGCCACCCGGGCAGGC
>CAZFJU010000171.1:0-9718 GCA_964518995.1 uncultured Gammaproteobacteria bacterium | reverse complement strand
ATCTCGGCCGGCTCGTCATCGACGCGCTGCTGTCCAAGGTTTCGCCCCAGGACGTTACGGCGCTCGTGCGCAGCACCGAAAAGGCGGCCGACATCGCGGGCCGGGGCGTCGAGGTCCGTCACTTCGATTACGATCAGCCGGAAAGCCTCGCTCCATCGCTGCAAGGGATCGATAAGCTGTTGCTGATCTCCGCCAGCGAAGTCGGCAAGCGCGGTCCTCAGCACCGCGCGGTTATCGACGCAGCGAAGCAGGCGGGAGTGAAGCTGATCGCCTATACGAGTCTTTTGCGTGCAAGCGAGTCGCCGCTGATTCTCGCGCAGGAGCACCGCGATACGGAGCAGGCGCTGCGCGACTCGGGCGTGCCGTTCGTTGTGCTGCGCAACGGCTGGTATACCGAGAACTACACCGGGAGCGTGCCCGTTGCGCTCGAGCACGGCGCGATCCTCGGCTGTGCCGGCGATGCGAGAATCGCGTCGGCCACGCGTGCGGACTACGCCGCGGCGGCTGCCGCGGTCATATCCTCCGACGGGCACGAAGGGCGCGTTTACGAGCTCGCCGGCGATACGGCGTATACGCTGCCGGAGCTCGCCGCGGAAGTCTCGCGACAGTCGGGCAAGCCGGTCGAATACCGGAACTTGTCCCCGGCCGACTATACCGCCGCGCTCGTCGGCGCGGGCGTGCCGGAGCCCTTCGCCCAGGTGCTCGCGGACTCGGACATCGGCGCGTCGAAGGGTGCGCTGTTCGACGACGGCCAGCAGCTGTCCCGGCTGATCGAGCGCCCGACGACGCCGTTGCGCGACGCGGTGGCCGCGGCACTCAAAGGCTGACGGAGACGGCTCGGCGGCCGATCAGAGTGTGTTCGGCCGGCCGATAATATTCAGAAACTCCGCGCGCGTGCGCGGGTCCGAACGAAAGTGCCCGAGCAGCTGGCTCGTGATCATCGCGACGCCTTGCTTGCGAACGCCGCGCGTGGTCATGCATTGATGCACGCCTTCGACGACCACGCCGACGCCCTTCGGACGCAGCACGTCCTGAATGCAATGGGCGATCTGCGCCGTCATCGTTTCCTGCACCTGCAGCCGGCGCGAGAACGCCTCGACGACGCGTGCGAGCTTGCTGATGCCGACGACCTTCCGGTCCGGCAGGTAGCCGACGTGCACCTTGCCGGTGATCGGCGCCATGTGATGCTCGCAGTGGGATTCGAAGCTGATATCGCGGAGGATGACCATCTCGTCGTAGCCGTCCACCTCGTAGAAGGTACGGCGCAGAAACTCGACCGGGTCATCGTTGTAACCGCCGAACCAGTCTTGGTGTGCGCTGACGACGCGCGACGGCGTGCCGCGCAGCCCTTCGCGCTGCGGATCGTCGCCGATCCAACGCAACAGCGTCCGGACGGCCTCCTCGGCTTCTTCTCGGGTGGGCTTGCTCAAGATTCCTTCCTGCAATCGAATGGGCTGGGTGCGCCCGGCGCGGCGGGGCACGGCAGTCTAGATCGCGTGGGCAGGGCTCGCAACCGAGCTCTGGTATGCTGCGGCGCGTCATGAGCGTCCGGCGAATCATCGAAGCGTTCGAGCAATGGCGGCAGCGGGGCGAGCCGCTCGTCCTCGCCACCGTCTACGATACGCTCGGCTCGACTTATACGAAGCCCGGCCACCGTATTTTGATCGCCGCAAACGGCGACTATCAGGGGCTCGTCAGCGGCGGCTGTGTCGAGGGCGACCTCGCGGAGCGTGCCCGCGCGGCCGCCGAATCGGCGCGGCCCGGCGCCGTCACGTACGATCTTCGCGACGACGCGGACGACCTTTGGGGCCTCGGCGTCGGCTGTAACGGCCTGCTTCGCGTGTTTTTGCAGCCGTTGACGGCGGCGGGCGGTTACCAGCCGTTCACGTCGATCGCGGCTCGTCTGCTTGGCAAGACGCCCAGCGCCGTCGCAACGGTTATCGCGAGCCCGTATGCGGCCGCGCCCGTAGGCGGGACGCTGCTGATGCAGGCGGCTGACCGGGCTGGCGCCGCCGCAGCATTTGCGAAGGACCCTGTCGGCACCGCAGCGGCCAACGACACGACCGGCACCGCCCCCGCCGGCGGCGGCGATATCCACTCCATCGAGACGCATGCGATCGACCGCGGCGACGCGGTGATCGGTACGCTCGTCGAGGGCTGCCGGCGGGCGCTCACCACCGGCCGTCCCGAGCACGTGCGGGACGCCGACGGGCTCGAGGTGCTGTATGCGCCGCTGATGCCGGTGCCGCGCGTGCTCGTGCTCGGCGCCGGGCTCGATGCGGTGCCGGTCGTGGCGTTCGCTGCAGACCTCGGCTGGCGCGTGACAGTCGCGGACCATCGGCCGGCTTATCTCTCGCGTGGCGGTTTCGCGAAGGCAGACCGCGTCGTCGAGGTCGACCCCGCGGAGCTGCCGCAACAGGTTGCGCTCGACTCTTTCGCTGCGATCCTCGTCATGAGCCATCATCTCGAGACAGACCGCATCTACCTATCGCACCTCGTGCGCTCGCCGGCGCGCTACCTCGGCGTGCTCGGCCCGCCGGCGCGGCGAGCGCGGTTGCTGGATGGGCTCGGCGCGGAGGGCGAAATCCTGCGACCGCGGCTGCGCGGGCCGATCGGGCTCGATATCGGCGCCGACTCGCCGGAGTCGATCGCGTTGTCGATCGTCGCCGAGCTGCAGGCGGTATTCGTCGGTCGAACGTTACGCTGAGCGGGCTGCTCGCGTTCGCGGGGCGATCACCTGCGAAGGCGGCCACCGCGACTTCGACGCCTTTATACTGGCGGCATGTCTGTCGAGCCGAAACTGTCCGCCGGAGTAGTCGTCGTCCGCGAGACCGACGACGGCGCCCGCTTTCTATTGCTGCGTGCCTATCGCAACTGGGATTGCCCGAAGGGGCTCGTTGAGCCGGGGGAAACGCCGCTCGATGCGGCGCTGCGCGAGACGCGGGAAGAGACCGGTATCGACGATCTCGAGTTCGTTTGGGGGCGCGACTATCACGAAACGCCTCGCTACTCGGGCTACAAGGTGGCGCGCTACTTCGTGGCGAGAACGCGCGCAGAACGGCTCGATCTGCCCGTGAACCCGCAGCTCGGCCGCACCGAGCATCATGAGTATCGCTGGGTCGACTTCGGCGAAGCGCTACGCCTGACGGTGCCGCGAATCCAATCCGCGCTCACGTGGGCGGCAGGAAAAGTCGCTTCACAATACAAAGTTGTGTAACGCCTCTCGCGCTGGAGCGCGGCCGACTCGCGCAGTGGCCGCCACGAGCGTCGCCAATCGGCAACGCTTCGTGTTCAACCGAGGCTCTCACCGGTCAACTCACGGCTCAGCGTGCGCAGCCGTGCGCGGGCCTCGCCGTCGTAGGCTTGCTCGTTTGCTCGGGTCTCCCGCACGCCGTTGAAGAACAGGCCGGACACCTGCTCCAGCTCGGACGATACCGCGAGCCGCATCACCGCTTCCGTTCCTTCCGCCACGGTGCTGCGCGGCGTCGCACCGGCCTTTTCGACCATCGGCGTATCCATCAGCGTTGCCGGATGTAGGCTATTGGCGGTGACGCCGGTGCCTTCGAGCGCACGCGCGAGATCGATCGTGAACATGGTCTGCGCGAGCTTGCTTTGGCCGTATGCGCGGGTTGCGGAGAATTCGCGCTCGAGCATGACATTCTCGAAGTCGATCGGCTGCTGCGCGAGCGATGAGACGTTAACGATGCGCGCCGGCGCGCTTTGCCGCAGCAGTGGCAACAGCCGCAGCGTCAGCAGATAGCCGGCGAGATAGTTCACCGCAAAGACGAGCTCATGCCCGTCAACGCTGACGCGACGCTGATCGCTGCCGTCGGTCCAGATGCCTGCGTTGTTGATCAGCACATCAAGTCGATCGTGGCGCGCGACAATCTCGTCGGCGAGGCGGCGCACCTCGTCGAGCGATGCCAGGTCGGCGCGCAGAAACTCCGCGCGGCCTCCGGCCGCCTCCACTTCACGAACCGTTGCAGCGCCGCGCTCGGCGTTGCGGCCGTGTATCAGCACGGTGGCGCCGAGCGAGCCCAGAGCGTTGGCGACGGCGCGGCCAAGTCCATCCGTGGATCCGGTCACGAGCACGATCTTGTCGGTCATGTCGACCTCCATTGAACTGTTGCCGGTTTGGGACGCTTCGGTGCTGCGGACCTCCTGGGCGCGAGCCGTTAGCGTCGCGGCCAGGGCTGCAATACTACCGCTGGCGGCGAGCAGGAAGCGGCGAGATAAGCGGCCGGGTGTGTATTCGATACGTCTTCGTTCCATCCGAAATACTCTTGTTTCCTGTGTGTGCGTGCGATTCACGCTGCGGGCTCAAGGGCACGTCTATCGATTATGCGCGATCGCGCTGTCGCGTATGCCCTTGTCGGTGGCATGGATATTGCTCTCTTCAGGCAAGCTCGAATCGAGTTTGACGGCAAGGACTGCAAGGAGACGCCATGCGTAAGACACTCACATTGATTTCCCTCGGCCTGAGCGGGCTGGTACTGGCAGGCTGCGATACCGCGCAGGATGGTTTGGAGCCTGTGGATGACTTCGGTGCGCCGCCGCCGGCAGCCGAGCCGGATGTTCAGATCGGCCAAGGCGATCCGTTCGAGACGCCCGAGCCGGCGTCGCCGGGCACGATCGAGCGTGAGATCGAGCCGACGATTCAAGACGACCTTGGCGGCGGCATCGAGCCTGCCGACGATCCGTTGGCCGACGATCCGTTGGCCGATGATCCATTAGCCCCGCAAGATCCGGTCATCCCGCCGCCGCAGAACTAAACGGGCGCTGCACGGCCGCGCTGTCGCTCGACAGCGCGGCGCTTCCGGGAATGGGAATGGAAAATGGGGTCAGAGCCCAATTTCGCATGCGAAATTGGGCTCTGACCCCATTTTCCATTCCCATTCCCGGAAGCGCCGCGCTGTCGAGCGACAGCGCGGCCGTGCAGCGCCCGTTTAGTTCTGCGGCGGCGGGATGACCGGATCTTGCGGGGCTAATGGATCATCGGCCAACGGATCGTCGGCCAACGGATCGTCGGCAGGCTCGATGCCGCCGCCAAGGTCGTCTTGAATCGTCGGCTCGATCTCACGCTCGATCGTGCCCGGCGACGCCGGCTCGGGCGTCTCGAACGGATCGCCTTGGCCGATCTGAACATCCGGCTCGGCTGCCGGCGGCGGCGCACCGAAGTCATCCACAGGCTCCAAACCATCCTGCGCGGTATCGCAGCCTGCCAGTACCAGCCCGCTCAGGCCGAGGGAAATCAATGTGAGTGTCTTACGCATGGCGTCTCCTTGCAGTCCTTGCCGTCAAACTCGATTCGAGCTTGCCTGAAGAGAGCAATATCCATGCCACCGACAAGGGCATACGCGACAGCGCGATCGCGCATAATCGATAGACGTGCCCTTGAGCCCGCAGCGTGAATCGCACGCACACACAGGAAACAAGAGTATTTCGGATGGAACGAAGACGTATCGAATACACACCCGGCCGCTTATCTCGCCGCTTCCTGCTCGCCGCCAGCGGTAGTATTGCAGCCCTGGCCGCGACGCTAACGGCTCGCGCCCAGGAGGTCCGCAGCACCGAAGCGTCCCAAACCGGCAACAGTTCAATGGAGGTCGACATGACCGACAAGATCGTGCTCGTGACCGGATCCACGGATGGACTTGGCCGCGCCGTCGCCAACGCTCTGGGCTCGCTCGGCGCCACCGTGCTGATACACGGCCGCAACGCCGAGCGCGGCGCTGCAACGGTTCGTGAAGTGGAGGCGGCCGGAGGCCGCGCGGAGTTTCTGCGCGCCGACCTGGCATCGCTCGACGAGGTGCGCCGCCTCGCCGACGAGATTGTCGCGCGCCACGATCGACTTGATGTGCTGATCAACAACGCAGGCATCTGGACCGACGGCAGCGATCAGCGTCGCGTCAGCGTTGACGGGCATGAGCTCGTCTTTGCGGTGAACTATCTCGCCGGCTATCTGCTGACGCTGCGGCTGTTGCCACTGCTGCGGCAAAGCGCGCCGGCGCGCATCGTTAACGTCTCATCGCTCGCGCAGCAGCCGATCGACTTCGAGAATGTCATGCTCGAGCGCGAATTCTCCGCAACCCGCGCATACGGCCAAAGCAAGCTCGCGCAGACCATGTTCACGATCGATCTCGCGCGTGCGCTCGAAGGCACCGGCGTCACCGCCAATAGCCTACATCCGGCAACGCTGATGGATACGCCGATGGTCGAAAAGGCCGGTGCGACGCCGCGCAGCACCGTGGCGGAAGGAACGGAAGCGGTGATGCGGCTCGCGGTATCGTCCGAGCTGGAGCAGGTGTCCGGCCTGTTCTTCAACGGCGTGCGGGAGACCCGAGCAAACGAGCAAGCCTACGACGGCGAGGCCCGCGCACGGCTGCGCACGCTGAGCCGTGAGTTGACCGGTGAGAGCCTCGGTTGAACACGAAGCGTTGCCGATTGGCGACGCTCGTGGCGGCCACTGCGCGAGTCGGCCGCGCTCCAGCGCGAGAGGCGTTACACAACTTTGTATTGTGAAGCGACTTTTCCTGCCGCCCACGTGAGCGCGGATTGGATTCGCGGCACCGTCAGGCGTAGCGCTTCGCCGAAGTCGACCCAGCGATACTCATGATGCTCGGTGCGGCCGAGCTGCGGGTTCACGGGCAGATCGAGCCGTTCTGCGCGCGTTCTCGCCACGAAGTAGCGCGCCACCTTGTAGCCCGAGTAGCGAGGCGTTTCGTGATAGTCGCGCCCCCAAACGAACTCGAGATCGTCGATACCGGTCTCTTCCCGCGTCTCGCGCAGCGCCGCATCGAGCGGCGTTTCCCCCGGCTCAACGAGCCCCTTCGGGCAATCCCAGTTGCGATAGGCACGCAGCAATAGAAAGCGGGCGCCGTCGTCGGTCTCGCGGACGACGACTACTCCGGCGGACAGTTTCGGCTCGACAGACATGCCGCCAGTATAAAGGCGTCGAAGTCGCGGTGGCCGCCTTCGCAGGTGATCGCCCCGCGAACGCGAGCAGCCCGCTCAGCGTAACGTTCGACCGACGAATACCGCCTGCAGCTCGGCGACGATCGACAACGCGATCGACTCCGGCGAGTCGGCGCCGATATCGAGCCCGATCGGCCCGCGCAGCCGCGGTCGCAGGATTTCGCCCTCCGCGCCGAGCCCATCCAGCAACCGCGCTCGCCGCGCCGGCGGGCCGAGCACGCCGAGGTAGCGCGCCGGCGAGCGCACGAGGTGCGATAGGTAGATGCGGTCTGTCTCGAGATGATGGCTCATGACGAGGATCGCAGCGAAAGAGTCGAGCGCAACCTGTTGCGGCAGCTCCGCGGGGTCGACCTCGACGACGCGGTCTGCCTTCGCGAAACCGCCACGCGAGAGATAAGCCGGCCGATGGTCCGCGACTGTCACGCGCCAGCCGAGGTCTGCAGCGAACGCCACGACCGGCACCGCATCGAGCCCGGCGCCGAGCACGAGCACGCGCGGCACCGGCATCAGCGGCGCATACAGCACCTCGAGCCCGTCGGCGTCCCGCACGTGCTCGGGACGGCCGGTGGTGAGCGCCCGCCGGCAGCCCTCGACGAGCGTACCGATCACCGCGTCGCCGCGGTCGATCGCATGCGTCTCGATGGAGTGGATATCGCCGCCGCCGGCGGGGGCGGTGCCGGTCGTGTCGTTGGCCGCTGCGGTGCCGACAGGGTCCTTCGCAAATGCTGCGGCGGCGCCAGCCCGGTCAGCCGCCTGCATCAGCAGCGTCCCGCCTACGGGCGCGGCCGCATACGGGCTCGCGATAACCGTTGCGACGGCGCTGGGCGTCTTGCCAAGCAGACGAGCCGCGATCGACGTGAACGGCTGGTAACCGCCCGCCGCCGTCAACGGCTGCAAAAACACGCGAAGCAGGCCGTTACAGCCGACGCCGAGGCCCCAAAGGTCGTCCGCGTCGTCGCGAAGATCGTACGTGACGGCGCCGGGCCGCGCCGATTCGGCGGCCGCGCGGGCACGCTCCGCGAGGTCGCCCTCGACACAGCCGCCGCTGACGAGCCCCTGATAGTCGCCGTTTGCGGCGATCAAAATACGGTGGCCGGGCTTCGTATAAGTCGAGCCGAGCGTATCGTAGACGGTGGCGAGGACGAGCGGCTCGCCCCGCTGCCGCCATTGCTCGAACGCTTCGATGATTCGCCGGACGCTCATGACGCGCCGCAGCATACCAGAGCTCGGTTGCGAGCCCTGCCCACGCGATCTAGACTGCCGTGCCCCGCCGCGCCGGGCGCACCCAGCCCATTCGATTGCAGGAAGGAATCTTGAGCAAGCCCACCCGAGAAGAAGCCGAGGAGGCCGTCCGGACGCTGTTGCGTTGGATCGGCGACGATCCGCAGCGCGAAGGGCTGCGCGGCACGCCGTCGCGCGTCGTCAGCGCACACCAAGACTGGTTCGGCGGTTACAACGATGACCCGGTCGAGTTTCTGCGCCGTACCTTCTACGAGGTGGACGGCTACGACGAGATGGTCATCCTCCGCGATATCAGCTTCGAATCCCACTGCGAGCATCACATGGCGCCGATCACCGGCAAGGTGCACGTCGGCTACCTGCCGGACCGGAAGGTCGTCGGCATCAGCAAGCTCGCACGCGTCGTCGAGGCGTTCTCGCGCCGGCTGCAGGTGCAGGAAACGATGACGGCGCAGATCGCCCATTGCATTCAGGACGTGCTGCGTCCGAAGGGCGTCGGCGTGGTCGTCGAAGGCGTGCATCAATGCATGACCACGCGCGGCGTTCGCAAGCAAGGCGTCGCGATGATCACGAGCCAGCTGCTCGGGCACTTTCGTTCGGACCCGCGCACGCGCGCGGAGTTTCTGAATATTATCGGCCGGCCGAACACACTCTGATCGGCCGCCGAGCCGTCTCCGTCAGCCTTTGAGTGCCGCGGCCACCGCGTCGCGCAACGGCGTCGTCGGGCGCTCGATCAGCCGGGACAGCTGCTGGCCGTCGTCGAACAGCGCACCCTTCGACGCGCCGATGTCCGAGTCCGCGAGCACCTGGGCGAAGGGCTCCGGCACGCCCGCGCCGACGAGCGCGGCGGTATAGTCGGCCGGGGACAAGTTCCGGTATTCGACCGGCTTGCCCGACTGTCGCGAGACTTCCGCGGCGAGCTCCGGCAGCGTATACGCCGTATCGCCGGCGAGCTCGTAAACGCGCCCTTCGTGCCCGTCGGAGGATATGACCGCGGCAGCCGCCGCGGCGTAGTCCGCACGCGTGGCCGACGCGATTCTCGCATCGCCGGCACAGCCGAGGATCGCGCCGTGCTCGAGCGCAACGGGCACGCTCCCGGTGTAGTTCTCGGTATACCAGCCGTTGCGCAGCACAACGAACGGCACGCCCGAGTCGCGCAGCGCCTGCTCCGTATCGCGGTGCTCCTGCGCGAGAATCAGCGGCGACTCGCTTGCACGCAAAAGACTCGTATAGGCGATCAGCTTCACTCCCGCCTGCTTCGCTGCGTCGATAACCGCGCGGTGCTGAGGACCGCGCTTGCCGACTTCGCTGGCGGAGATCAGCAACAGCTTATCGATCCCTTGCAGCGATGGAGCGAGGCTTTCCGGCTGATCGTAATCGAAGTGACGGACCTCGACGCCCCGGCCCGCGATGTCGGCCGCCTTTTCGGTGCTGCGCACGAGCGCCGTAACGTCCTGGGGCGAAACCTTGGACAGCAGCGCGTCGATGACGAGCCGGCCGAGAT
>CAZFJU010000170.1:0-9902 GCA_964518995.1 uncultured Gammaproteobacteria bacterium | reverse complement strand
GGCTCTGACCCCCATTTAGGTTATTGGCAGAGGCGCTCGACTTCGCGCAGGGCGACGGCGAGGGTCGCGAAGTCGACAGGGCTGGCGGAGCTCATTTCGTCGAGCAGGTTCTGCACGCGTGCCACGCGGGGCGCGGAGTGCTCGAGCCAGACGCCGAGGCCGCCAGTACCGCCGGCGTCGAGCACCTGCTCGAGCACGGCGCGGTGCTCGCGCGCGAGCCGCTCGCGCAGATGCGCGCGGGCGAGCGATTGCCAGCGGTCGCTGGCGTCGAGCGCCTCGATGCCGGCGCGAATCCAGTCGAGCCGCAAGCTCGTGCCGAGCTCGAAGTAAAGCCGGCCGAGCTCGCGGGCATCGAGCCCGCGCTCCTCGGCGAGCTGCACGATCTCGAGAATCTGCGTTGCGAGCGCCAGTGCCGCGACGCGGCGGGCGATCGGCGTCGGCACGCCGGACTGCTCGAGCTGCACGACGTTGTGGGCGAAGCGGTCGCCGGCGCTGCCGACCGCGATCTTCGGCAGGGCTTCCATCACGCGTACGGCGGCAGGCCGCAAGCGCGCGATGGCGGGCTCGATGTCGAGCGCATTGGGGAAGCGTTGCAGCAGCCAGTACACCGCTCGTCGCAACATGCGGCCGATATGGATCATCGTGTCGTACTGCATGTCCGCGGACACCGAAGCGTCGAGCGCCTCGATGCCGCGCCATAGTCGGCGGACGTCGAATGTTTCCCGCGCAATCGAATACGCGCGCGCGATCTGCGCGACGTTCGCGCCGACCTCCTCGCGAGTGCGCAGCACGAAGAACGGGCCCATACGGTTAATGATGCTGCTGGACAGCAGCATTGCGACGATCTCGCGATGCAGCGGATGTTGGGCGATCTCGGTCTTGAACCGCCGCGCGAGCCGCTCCGGAAAATAACGCTCGAGCTCGAGCGAGAAATAGGGATCCTCGGGGATATCGCTATCGGCGAGGCTCTCCGCGAGCTGGATCTTCGAGTACGACAGCACGATGGCCAGCTCCGGCCGCGTGAGCCCGAGCCCGGCCTTGCGCCGCTCCTCGAGCGCCTCGTCCGTCGGCAGGAACTCGAGCGTCCGATCGAGCCGGCCTTCGGCCTCGAGCAGCCGAATGAGCCGCTGATCTTCGCCAAGACGCTCGGCGGCCCGCGCGCGCATCATCGACAACGCCAGCGTTTGGCCGTAGTTGTTGTTGAGCACGCCGAGCGCGACGTCATTCTCCATGTCGGCCAACAGGCGATCGCGGCGCGCGCGAGTCAATTTGCCCGCCGCGACGATCCCGTTCAGCAAGATCTTGATGTTGACCTCATGATCGGAGCAGTCGACGCCGCCTGAGTTGTCAATGAAATCTGCGTTGATGCGGCCGCCGTGGGCCGCAAACTCGATTCTGCCGCGCTGCGTGAAGCCGAGGTTGCCGCCTTCGCCGACGACTCGGCAGCGCAGGTCTGCGCCATCGACGCGAAGGGCATCGTTCGCGGGGTCGCCCGCGCTCGTATGCGGCTCGTCGCTCGCCTTCACGTAGGTGCCGATGCCGCCATTGAAGAACAGATCGACGGGCGCGGTCAGCACCGCTCGAATCAACTCGGGCGGTGTCAGCGTCGCGGCAGTGATGCCGAGCGCATCGCGCGCGGCGGAGGACAATGCGATCGACTTGCTCTGCCGCGAATAGACGCCGCCGCCCGCGGAGATCTTCGACCGATCGTAATCGTCCCAGCTCGATGCCGGCAAAGCGAACAGACGCTCGCGCTCCGCGAAGCTCACGGCCTGGTCCGGGTCGGGGTCGATGAAAATGTGCCGGTGATCGAAGGCCGCGATCAGCCTGATCTGGTCGGACTGAAGCATGCCGTTGCCGAACACGTCGCCCGACATATCGCCGACGCCCGCGACGGTGAAGGGTTGCCGCTGCGTGTCGATGCCGAGCTCGCGAAAGTGCCGCTTCACCGACTCCCACGCGCCGCGCGCCGTGATGCCGATCTTTTTGTGGTCGTAGCCGGCGGAGCCTCCGGAGGCGAATGCATCGGCGAGCCAGAAGCCGTATTCGGCCGAGAGGGCATTCGCGATGTCGGAGAATGTCGCAGTGCCCTTGTCCGCGGCGACGACCAGGTAAGGATCGGCCGAGTCATGCGCGACGATGCGCGGCGGCGTAACGATCTCCTCATCGACGATATTGTCCGTCACGTCGAGTAGGCCGCGGATGAACGTGCGATAGCACTCGACGACCTCTGTGCGGATCGCCGCGCGGTCGAGCGGCGGTAGCCGCTTGCAGACGAAGCCGCCTTTCGCGCCATTCGGAACGATCACGGCATTCTTGACCTGTTGCGTCTTCAGCAGCCCGAGAACCTCAGTGCGAAAGTCTTCGCGCCGATCGGACCAGCGAATGCCGCCGCGCGCGACTTTGCTTTGTCGCAGATGCACGCCTTCGACGCGCTGTGAGTACACGAAGATCTCGAACATCGGCCGCGGCCGCGGCAGCTCCGGCAGCTGCGTGGGATCGAGCTTGAACGATACATACGGCTTCGGCGCATCGCCGCTGCGCTGGAAAAAGTTGGTTCGCAGGGTCGCCTGCACGACGGCCGCGAAAGCACGCAGGATGCGGTCCTCGTCGAGCGTCGTCGTCGCGTCGAGCTCGCTCGCGATCGTGTGCTCGTGCTCGGCGCGCGCTTCGACGCGGTCCTCCGCCGCGAGATCCGGATCGAAGATCGCATGAAACAGGCCGACGAGCGCCGCGCAGAATGCCGGGTGCTTCGACAGCACCTCTTGCAGATAGGGCAGGCTGAACGGCCAGCCGGTTTGCGCCAGGTACTTGCCGTACGCACGCACGAGCATCGCATCGCGCCAACCGAGGCCGGCCACGACCACGAATGCATTGAAGGCGTCGTTATCGACCTCGCCCGCGAGCACGCGGGCGAAGGTTTCCGCGAAGCGCTCGGCGATCTCGTCCGCGACCACCGCAGCCCCCGACGCAATCTCGGCGTCGAACACCTGGATCGCGACGAGGCCGCCGTCGAAGCGCATCACGTAATCGTGCTCGCCGAGCACTCGCAGCCCCATGTTCTCGAGAATCTGCATCGCGACATAGAGCGGGATCGGCGCGCCGCGCAAGTACAACGAGAACTCGACGCGTGAAGGCTGGTCGCCCTGCCGCAGCTTGAGCTCGAGCCGGCTTTCGCCGTCGACGAGCCGGACGAATCGATGGATGTCCTCGGCCGCGCGCTCGGCGGCCACCTCTTCCTGGTAAGCGGCCGAATAGCGTTCGCCGAATCGATTCACGAGCGCGAGCGCTTCGTCCTCGGGCAGTGCGGCGAGCAGCGCTTCGCGGAGGCGGTCCTGCCAGCTTCTCACGGCCGCGCCGATCTCGGCCTCGAGCGCGTCGAGATCCGGCGTAAAGTGCGTGCCGCGATCGGTATGCACTTTCACCGCGATACGGGCGAGCGCGGACTCCGACAACCACACCTCGCCCTCGACGTCGATGCCGTCGAGGCCGCGCAGCAGGATCTGCTCGACGCGCTCGAGCGCGCGTTGCGTATAGCGGTCCCGCGGCATGTAGACCAGGCACGACCAGAAGCGGCCGAACGGATCGCGACGGGCCAGCAGCCGCACGCGGCGCCGCTCTTGCAACGCCAGAATCGCCGTGGTGATGCGGCCCAGATCCTCGAGCGACGCCTGGAACAGGTCGTCGCGCGGAAAGGTGTCGAGCGCATGCTGCAGGGCCTTGCCGCGATGGCTGTGAGGATCGACGCCGGACTGCTCGATCAACTGTTGCACCTTGACGCGCAAGAACGGAACGTCGCGCGGCATCTCGTTGTAGGCCGACGAGGTGAACAGACCGAGGAAGCGGCGCTCGGCGTACGGGCGGCCGCGCGAGTCGAACACCTTGACGCTCACATAGTCGAGCGGGACGGGACGGTGCACGCGCGAGCGTGCGCTGGTTTTCGTGATGACGAGCGGATGCGACGAGCGCGCCTCCTCGCGCGCCGCTCCGGCGAGGCGCGTCGCCTCCGGCACTTGCTCGTCGAGTCGCAGGATGCCGAGCCCGGTGCCCGGCACCGGATGCAGCGTGTCGTAGCTCTTGCCGCGCTTCAGCCGATACTCGCGATAGCCGAGCAGGGTGAAGTGCTCGGCGGCGAGCCAATCGAGAAAGTCGGCGGCTTCACGTCGCAGCGCTTCCGGCGTGCCGCGGCTCTCTAGTAGCTCGCGGCCCGCCTCGGCGAGACGCTGGACCATCGCGTCCCAATCCTCGACCGCGGCGCGCACATCGGCGAGGGTCCTGGTGAGCTCGGTCTCGATGCGGCGCAGCACCTCGCGATCCGTCTGCTTCGGGATCTCGATGTGGATCAGCGATTCGATGCGCTTGCCGGCTGCCTCGTGCGGCGCGCCGATCGACTGGAGCCGGCCGCGCGCGTCGCGATCCACGGCGAACATCGGATGGACCGTCAAGTGCAGGCCGTAACCGAGCGCATCGAGAGTCATCGTCGTCGAGTCGACGAGAAAGGGCATGTCGTCGTTGACCATCTGCACGACGGTATGCGGCGACACCCAGCCGTGGCGCTCGAGCGTCGGATTGAACACCCGCACTTTGGCCGTGCGTGCGCGGCGCGTCGCCGCCCAATCGAGATGGTCGAGCGCCGCCACCGCGAGCAGCGCCGGCTCTTCCCACAGGTCGTCGGCGGCGACCTGCGCGTAATAAAGCTCGACGAATGACTTGGCGTCGACCGGCAGATCGTCGCGATCCGCTGCGGCAACGATCGTGCGAAGGCGTTCTTGCTGCGTGACGGTGTTCATGTCCCTGTATACGTTTAGAGCGGCTCAGGCGCGGTGCGCGGCAGCCAGGTAGTCGTGACTTTGCATCTCCGCGAGCCGGCTACGCGTGCGCTCGAACTCGTGAGTCAGCCGATTGCCGCGATAGAGTGTTTCGAGCGGCGCTTCGGCCGCGAGGATCAGCTTCACGCGCCGATCGTAGAATTCGTCGACGAGGGCGATGAAGCGGCGTGCCTGATTCTCGAGTCCGGCATCGAATTGAGGGACGCCGGACACGAGCACGGTCTGGTAGAGCTTCGACAGCTCGATGTAGTCGTCTTGGCTGCGCGGGCCGTCGCAGACGGCAGCGAAGTCGAACCAGATGATACCGTCTGAAGCGCGCACGTAGTCGATCGGGCGGTTCAGCACCTCGATGCGGCCCGGCACGGCGGGCCCGTCCGGCGCAGCATGACGGAAGTAATGCTCGAGCTCGCAGTGTGCGTGCGCGTCTGCCGGATGCAGATAGACGTTCGCCGTCTGCAAGAACTGCAAACGATAGTCGTGGCTGCCTGCGACTTGCACGACCTCGGTGTGCCTGCGAATCAGATCGATCGTCGGCACGAAGCGTTGCCGCTGCAGCCCGTCGCGATAGAGCTCGCCCGGCTCGAGATTCGACGTCGCGGCGAGCGCGACGCCGCGCGCGAACAACGCCGAGAACAAGTTGCCGAGGATCATCGCATCGGCGATGTCGTTGACCGCGAGCTCGTCGAAGCAAACGATGCGGGTGCGGTCGGCCAGGCGATCCGCGACGATGGCGAGCGGGTCTTCGCGGTCGCGCAGCTTCTTGAGGCCGTCGTGGACGTCCGCCATGAAGCGGTGGAAATGCAGGCGCAGCTTGTCGTCGAACGGCAGCGCCGAATGGAAGAGATCCATCGTCAGAGTCTTGCCGCGGCCGACGCCGCCCCACAGGTAGACGCCGCGCACCGGCTCGATCGGGCGCTGCAAGCGCCGTGCGAGTCGCCGCCGCCAGCCGCGCGGCGGCGGACCCGCCGCCAACAGCTCGCGGTGCAGCCGCTCGAACGCCTCGACGGCCGTCTGCTGGGCCGCATCCCGCGTGAGCTCGCCCGCCGCGACGCGGCGCCGGTATTCCTGCAGCGGCCCCATCAGTCCAGCAGCTCGGGGCGGTCGCGGAACTCGGCCAGGCATTCGGGATTGGCGAGCGCATCGAGATTCGCGGCGGCGATGCCATGGATCGCATCGCGGACCGCGAGCTCGGACAACTTGCCGTTGCGCGTGCGCGGAATGTCGGTGACCTCGAGAATCTTCGCCGGCACGTGCCGAGGGCTCGCGCCGCGGCGCAGCTGCATGCGGATCTCGTCCGCGACGCGGTCGTCGAGCGTGAGACCTGCGCGCATGCGCACGAACAGCACGATTCGCGTGTCGTTCGCGAACTGCTGACCGACCGCGATGCATTCGGCCACGCCGTCGATCTGCTCGACGATGCGATAGATCTCGGCCGTGCCGATCCGCACGCCGCCCGGGTTCAGCACGGCGTCGGAGCGGCCATGGATGATGAGGCCGTCGCGGGGCGTGAGCTCCGCGTAGTCGCCATGGTGCCAGACGCCCGGAAACCGCTCGAAGTAGGCGGCGCGGTACTTGCGTCCGTCGGGATCGTTCCAGAAGCCGACCGGCATGGACGGAAACGGCGATCGGCATACGAGCTCGCCGCCGCGGCCGCGTATCGGCTGCGCGGCTTCGTCGAAGATGTGCACGTCCATACCGAGACCGCGACACTGCAGCTCGCCGCGATAGACCGGCCACATTGGGTTGCCGAGGGCAAAGCAGGAAAGGATGTCGGTGCCGCCGGAGATCGACGCGAGCTGCACGTCATCTTTGATTGCACGATACACGTAGTCGAAGCTGGCCGGCGGCAGCGGCGAGCCGGTCGAAAGCACAGCCCGCAGCGCAGGGAGATCGGCCGAGTCGCGCGGCACGGCGCCGCTGCTTTCGAGCGCTTGCAGATACTTCGCGCTCGTGCCGAACACGGCCACCGATTCGCGTGCCGCGAGCTGCCATAGCGCGTTCGGCTCGGGGTGCAGCGGCGAGCCGTCGTAAAGGAGCAGCGTTGCGCCTGCCGCGAGCGCCGATACGAGCCAGTGCCACATCATCCAGCCGCATGTCGTGTAGTAAAAGACGACGTCTCCCGGCCGAATGTCGCAGTGCAGCAGATGCTCCTTCTGGTGCTGCAGCAGCGTGCCGCCGGCGCCGTGCACGATGCATTTCGGGACGCCCGTCGTGCCGGACGAGTAGACGATGTAGAGCGGATGCGAGAACGGCCATGGGCGCGGCTCGAAAGCGGCCCCCGCGTGCTCGGCGAACACGTCGCTGAGGTGACGCGCCCGCGCGATTCCGGATAGGTCCGGGCGGGCCTCGCAGTAGCCGGCGACGATCACGGCCGCAGCGCTCGGGAGCCGGCGCGCCACCTCGGCGAGTTTCGGCAGCCCGTCGATGTGCTTGCCGGCGTAGAAATAGCCATCCGCGGCAATCAGCACCTTCGGCTCGATCTGGCCGAAGCGGTCGATGATGCTGGCCGCGCCGAAGTCCGGTGAGCAGGTCGAGAAGATGGCGCCGATGCTTGCGGCGGCGAGCATCGCGACCACGGCCTCCGCGCAATTCGGCAGCAGCGCCGCGACGCGATCGCCCGGCTCGACGCCGAGCGCCGTGAGCGCGCTCGCAAGGGCTGCCGCCCGCCCGGCCAGCTCCGCACGCGAGAGCGTCGAGCGGCGGCCCGTCTCGTCCGCGAAGACGAGCGCAGGCGCCGTATGCTCCGGCCGCAGCAGGTTGCCTGCAAAGCTCAGCGACGCGCCGGTGAACCAGCGGGCCCCCGGCATGAGCTCCGCGTCGACCAGGATGCGCTCCGGCGGTGAAGCGAAGCGGATCTCCGCGAACTCGGCAAAAGATGGCCAGAACTCCTCCGGCTTTGCGACGCTCCAGTGATACAGCGCGTCGTAGTCGTCGCCGTCGAGATGCGGCCTCGCGCGGTCGATGAAGCGGCGCATCTGCGTTGCCGCACTGCGTGCTTCGGAGGGTTGCCAGATGGGCTCGATGCGTTTGCTGTCCACGATCCTGGTTTTCAGCGCCTGCGCCGCTCGCGGGCCGGCGCGGCACTTGAGATGGCGCGGGCGAGAGGCGGCTGACGAGGCATGATGGGGCGCGATGTTACAATGCCGAGCCGCTGCGCGGCACGCCAGCGGCATTTGCGCAGGCGGCGCCCGAGGCCGCGACAGGCGCAAAGCGGGCGGCTACGCCGCCGCTTGCGTGCGAGGAAGCCATGCTGTCCGAATCCTTCGAGGTCCGCACTGCCGTCATGTCCGAGCCCGCCGAGGCGCCGCGCGAAACCATGGCGTTCGACGTCATCATCGTCGGTGCCGGGCCCGCCGGGCTTGCCGCAGCCTGCCGGCTGGCGCAGTGCGCGGCGGAGCGGGGCAGCGCGCTTTCCATTGCCGTCGTCGAAAAAGGCGCCGAGGTCGGTGCGCACATCGTTTCCGGCGCGCTGTTCGATCCGCGGCCGCTGACAGAGCTGTTTCCGGACTGGCGCGAGCGCGGCGCGCCCGTCGATCTCGCGGTTGCGATGGAGCGCGTCGCGTGGCTACCCAATGCTCGGCGCAGCGTGCCGGTGCCGCGGGCCGCCGTGCCGGCGAGCTTGCATAACGGCGGGCATTATATCGTCAGCCTCGGTGAGCTGTGCCGCTGGCTCGCAGCGCAGGCGGAGGCGCTCGGCGTCACCATATTGCCCGGCTTCGCCGCGGCCGAGCCGCTGTACGACGGCGAAGGCCGCGTCGCCGGCGTCGTCACCGGCGATAGGGGCCGCGCGCGCAGCGGCGCGCCGAAACCCAATTTCGAGCGCGGCTATGCGCTCGAAGCAAAGTACACCATTTTCGCGGAAGGCTGTCGCGGCCATCTCGGCCAGGTGCTCGAGGAACGCTACGGGCTGCGGCGCGGCCGTGCCGTGCAGCACTACGGCCTTGGCTTCAAGGAGGTCTGGGAGGTCGACCCCGCGCGCCATCGCCCAGGGGAGGTGCTGCATACGATCGGCTGGCCGCTGCCCGCCGATACCGACGGCGGCGGTTTCCTGTACCACGCGGGCGACGGCCGCGTGTCGGTCGGTTTGATCGTGTCGCTCGGCTACCGCAATCCGCACCTCGCACCGTTCGCCGAGTTTCAGCGCTTCAAGCACCATCCGCTGATCGCGACGACGTTGCAGGGCGGACGGCGCATCGGCTACGGCGCGCGCGCCGTGAACAAGGGCGGGCTTCACGCGATACCGGAGCTTGTATTTCCGGGCGGGGTGCTGGTCGGCTGCGAGGCCGGCTTCCTCGACGGCGCGAAGATGAAGGGTACGCACACGGCCATGAAGAGCGGGTTGCTCGCCGCCGAAGCCGTGTTCGAAGCGTTGGCGGCCGGCGACCCGGGCGGCGGTGTGCTTACGGGCTTCGAGCAGCGGGTGCGCCGCTCATGGCTGTGGACCGAGCTTTCGGCGGCGCGCAATTTCGGTGCAGGGTTTAGCCGCTTCGGCCGGTTTGGCGGCGCCGCGCTTGCGTTCGTCGAGCAAAACCTGCTGCGCGGCCGGGCGCCGTGGACGTTACGTGATCCGGTGCCGGACAGAGCCCGGCTCGTTCGCGCAGACGCGGCGCCGAGAATCGAGTATCCGCCGCCGGACGGCGTGCTGTCGTTCGACCGGCTGTCGTCCGTCCATCTCGCGAACGTTCATCACGACGACGATCAGCCCGTGCATTTGCGCCTCGTCGATCCACGGACGCCGATCGCGAAAAATCTACCGAGATTCGACGAGCCGGCGCAACGCTACTGCCCGGCCGGCGTTTACGAGATCGTCGTCGAGGCGGCCGGGCCGCGCTTCCAGATCAACGCTGGCAACTGTATCCACTGCAAAGCCTGCGACATCAAGGATCCGGCGGGTAATATTATTTGGGTGGCGCCAGAGGGCGGCAGCGGCCCCCTCTACACCCGCATGTAGCCAGAAAAGCCTCTGGCGGCGCGCTGCGGCGTTGAAAACTGGCTCGAAATGCTCACGTACTCCTGTATACGCTGCGCTTTCGAGCCAGTTTTCGCCTTGCATCGCATCCACCAGAGGCTTTT
>CAZFJU010000169.1:3304-9964 GCA_964518995.1 uncultured Gammaproteobacteria bacterium | reverse complement strand
GCGACGGCGGCTTTGTCCGCAACGCGCACCACTGCACCTTCGTCCGGGCGCAGCGAGCCCGGCTCGCGCGGCGGCGGCTGCTCGAGCTTCTCGGCGAGCCAGCTGGTCGCGACCGCGGCGTTCTTGCGCAGCAATGAGCTCGAGCCGCCCCGCAAGCCCATGCGACGGGAATCGTAGAGCGCCGCCCACTCATTGTCGCGGCCGATGATCGCGTCGGTCAGGATCATCGCCGCGGCCGTGCCGGCCGTGATGCCCCACGCGTTGAAGCCCGTCGCAATACGAATGTGCGAAGCGCCGGGCAGGATGGGACCGACGAACGGTATCCGATCGGCGGCGTAGAAGTCCTGGTTACCCCAGCTGAACCGCGGTGCCTCGACGCCGAAGTGCTGCCGCGCGAAGGCTTCGATGTCGGCCAGCCGCTGCGACGTATCGGCGCCGCCGGTCGGGAACGCCTCGCCGATAGCGACCAGTAGCCGCTCCCCGGTGCCCCAGGGTGCGGTGCGAAACGATCGCGTCGGCTGATCGGCGCTGATGAACATTCCGGGCGGCACCCGCCCTTCGCGCACGGGGGACGCGATACCCATGTGTCGGTACGGAAACGCCCGCGCGAAGAAGCCGCCGCGGTCCAGAAACGGTAGATGGGTTGCGACGACGACGTCATCGGCCTCCACCTGGCCGCGCTCGGTGACCACCCGGAGCGGTCGCCCGCTCTGCACGTCGCGGACCCGCGTCAACTCATGCACGGTCCCGCCGCGTGCGACGAGCTCCGCCGCCAACGCGGCGACGTAGCGGACCGGATGGAACTGCGCCTGCCGGTCGAAGCGCATGGCCGCGCGCACCTCGAACGGCAGCCCGTCGATGTGCTGGACAAGCGTTGCCGGCAAGCCGACGCGTGCCGCGGATTCGGTCTCGCGTTCCACCTCGGCGGCCTGCTCCGCGCTCGTCGCGTAGACGTAGGCCGGCAGCGTTTCGAAATCGCAGTCGATGCCGAGGGTCTCGACCTGTCGCGCGATCCAATCGCGACCAGCCTCGTTCGAGCGCGCATAGGCTGCGGCCGCGGAACGGCCGTGACGCGATTCGAGCTCTCGATAGATCAAGCCGTGCTGCGACGTGACCTTCGCCGTGCTGCCGCCGGTCACGCCCCGGCCGATGCGGCCGGCTTCAAGCAGCGTCACTTGACGGCCGGCCCGTTGCAGCATCAGTGCCGTCGTGACGCCGACGATACCTCCGCCTGCGACGACGATGCCGGCACGTTCGTCATTCGCAAGGGGCGCGTAAGGCGTCCGATCTGCAGTGGTGGCTACCCAACAGGAGGGACCAGTCGATCGATCAGGCATGAGTGTTCCTCGGTGGGGACTGGCCCACACGAGCAAGCTTCATGCCATGGCAGCTGGAGACTCCGGCGCGCGGCCTTGCCGGCAGCTCCCGACCAGACGCCGCGCGCAGGAATAAGCGTGCGGGATCAGCTCGCCGACGACTCGGACGATTCCGGTGACTCCGAAGATTCCGCCGCCGCAGGTTTGAACAGCACCTTGTCGATGCGGTTGCCGTCCATATCGACGATCTCGAAGCGGCCGCTCTCCGTGGTAAAGGCGTCTCCGATGGTGGGCAAGCGCTCGAGCCGGTGCAACGCGTAGCCTGCGACCGTATCAAAGTCACCGTCATTGCGCAGACCGCGCAGCCGCAGCCGGTCCTCGAACTCGTCGATCGGATAAGCGCCGTCGACCAGCCAGGAGCCGTCGCCGCGCCGCACGAGATCGAGCTCGAGCTCCTCGCCGGGATCGGGCAGCTCGCCGGTGATCGCCTCGAGAATGTCCGATAGCGTGACAATGCCCTCCGTCGCACCGTATTCGTCGATGACAATCGCGATCTGCGCGCGTTCCTTCCTGAGCAGATCGAGCACGTTGAGCACATACACGCCCTCCGGAACGACCAGCGGCGGCATGATCAGCTCGCTGAGCCGCAGCGTTCCGCCTTTGAGCAGCACCGCGGCAAGGTCGGTGACGCCGATGACGCCGACCGGGTTGTCGATCGTCTCGCGGCACACCGGGTACCGGGAAGCATGATGCTCGTCGATCGTCGCGGCGATCTCTTCCGGCGTCGCGGTCACGTCGAGCCACACCACATCCTGGCGCGGCGTCATGATTGCGCGTACCCGCCGATCCGCGAGCCGCAGCACGGCCTCGATCATCTCTCGCTCGCTCGCGAGAAACACGCCTGCACGCGTGCCTTCGGCGATCAGCATGCGGACCTCTTCCTCGGTGACGGTCGCTTCCTGACCGCCGCCAAGCCTCAACAGCCGAAGCACGGCTTCAGTCGAATGCTTCAGCACGAAGACAAGCGGGCCGGCCACGCGCGACAGCGTCTGCATCGGCGGCGCGACCACGACGGCGATCCGCTCCGGACGGCGCAGGGCGATCCGCTTCGGCACGAGCTCGCCGACGATCAGCGTCACATAAGTAATGGCGACGACGATCGTGCCGATCGCGATGGTGCTGGCATAGGGCGCGATCGGCGGCCAGCCGGAGAGCCACGCGGCGACCTCCTCGCCGAGCGCGATGCCGCTGAACGCACCGGCGAGAATGCCGACCAGCGTGATGCCGATCTGGACCGTCGACAGGAACGCGGTCGGCTCTTCCGTCAAATTGAGCGCCGTGCGTGCGCCCCGCACGCCGCGCCGCGCGAGGCTCTGCAGCCGACTCTTGCGCGACGACACCACGGCCAGCTCGGACATGGCGAAGACCCCGTTCACCAGAATGAGGCTGAAGATAATGACGAGGTCGACCAACATAGATAATGTGCCTTTCGTGATCCAGCTGCGCATTATCGCTGCGATCGGTCGCATGCGCGGCCCCACGTCGCGACCTCGGTCGGCGCGCAGCTACGGCCGGGATCGGCCCCGATGGTATAGTCCGCCGCAGGCCTAAGAAACAGGCGACGGGGCTACTTCATGAAGTCAACCAGATTGCGCCGAGGCGGCATCGCGCTGCTCGCGGCCGTCGCGTTGCCGGCGCTCGCGCAGGTCGGTCATCCGGCAAAAGGGTCGTGGATCGGCTACTGGGGCACAGCTGAGGATGATCGCAATCGCATGCTGCTGGTGCTCGACTGGGAGGACCGGCAGATTGTCGGCACGATCAACCCGGGCCGTAACGCGGTCGCCGTGCAGCGTGCGGAGATCGACTACGGCACGTGGACGATGACGCTCGAAGCGCAGATGCCCGCGGACGACGGCAGCAGCATCCTGTGGGTCGCGGAAGGCCGGCTCGAGAACCTCGGCTCGTGGACCAACCGGCGCTTCACGGGGACGTACCGCCACGGCGACGAGACGGGCCGCATCGCGCTGGTTCTGAATTAAGCCGATCCCGCGACGAGAGTGCGTATTTCCGGCGCGGTACACTAGACTGCAACGATCACCCGCAAAACCCGCCGATATGGAGATGCATGCGATGACGACGAGAGCCGCTGTGCTGCTGATTGCGCTCGGAGCGTTCACGGTGAGCGCACCGGCTGCGGCCCATCATTCTTTTGCCGCCGAGTTCGATGCGAATAGCCCAATCGAGCTCACCGGGGTCGTGACCAAGGTCGATTGGATGAATCCGCACACGTTCTTCTACATCGACGTCGAAGGCGAGAACGGCACGTACGAGAACTGGGCCATGGAGCTCGGCAGTCCAAACGGCCTGACCCGGCGTGGCTGGTCGCGCAACTCGCTGGCGATCGGCGACGTGGTGACCGTAAGCGGCTCCCGTGCACGCGACGGCAGCCTGAAGGGCAATGCGCGCTCCGTGGTGCTGGCAGACGGCAAGCAGCTTTTCAACGGGCAGAACGAAGACAGCTGAGCACGCTGCGTCGAGCCGCGTCCGAACGGGATCGGAGGATCGCCTCAACATGAAGAAACGTATGATCGTCGCCGCCGTGCTGACGAGCATGGCTGCGGTCGCGACGGCCCAGCCGCCCCGCCCGGCCGACGCCACGGCCGGCACCACGGCTGGCACGCCGCCAACCCCTCGTCTGCAGGACGGCACGGTCGATCTCGGCGGTGATGGCATCTGGAATTTGTGGTGGGTCACGGACTTCGGTCGGCAGCTCGTCGATGTCGACGAGGTGCCGTTTCTGCCGTGGACCCAAGCGATGTTCGAATACAACAAGTCCAACGACGTCGCGTTCGATCCACAAGGCTTTTGCTTGCCGCCGGGCGGCCCGCGCGCGTTCGGCACACCCTATCCTGCGGAGATCATTCAGCAAGACGACCGCATCGTCGTCATCTTCGAGGGCGGCGCACATGTTTGGCGTGAGATCCACATGGATGGCCGCGACCTGCCTGATCCCGAATCGCTGACGCCGACCTACTTCGGTTATTCGACCGGGCGCTGGGAGGGCGACACGCTGGTGATCGAGAGCGTCGGCTTCAACGAGAAGACTTGGCTCAACTTCGGCGGCTACATGCATACCGACGAGCTACGCACCATCGAGCGAATCAGCCGGCCGAATCGCGACACACTGCGTTACGAGGCGACGCTGATCGATCCGGGCGCCTACCGGGAGCCGTGGACGATCGCATGGGACATCGAGTGGCTCGAGGGCGCGGAACTCGCCGAATATATCTGTCAGGAAAACAACCAATTCCTGATCGATCTCAAAGACGACTTCGGCATGCCATTCTTCCAGCGACCGGATCCGGAAGAGATCTGGCGCAGCGTCTGGCGAACGGAGTAGGTGTCGGGCCGGCGGAGCCGCGCCGCCCGGAGCCTGCGCAGCTCGGCCGGGTGTCGGCGCGGCGTCTCTAGCATCGGGTCGCGCCTGCCGTCGAACGAATGCCGATGACGTCAGCTTCCGAGCTCGAAAGCACGCTCTTCGAGGACGCGGTGGACGTGCCGCTGTGGCTCGAGGAGGACCGCGCGACCCCCTACGCGTCGCGCGTCCAGCGCGATCGAGCGATCGCACTCGGGCTAAACGGCGACGATGCCGTCGCAAGCGTGCGTGCGTGGTGGCGACACGCCGAGGTCGACTCGCGGCCCGACGCGGGACGGCGCCTCGGCCGCGCGCGGACCCTCGCGACTCTCGCCATGCTGGTGCTCGGCGTCCTCACCGGCATCGGCGTCGCGCTCGCGGCCTTTCAGTACGACGGCAGCTACCCGGTGAACGTCGTACGGCTGCTCGCACTGCTCGTCGCACCGCAGCTCGTGCTGATTGCGCTGACGCTGCTGATGCTGCCGCCGCGCGTGCCGGGCCTTCGCCTGCTACAGGATGCGCTCGCGGCGCTGAATCCCGGCGCGCTCGCCGAGTCGCTGTTCCGCCGTGTCGCGCCCGACTCGCTCGCGGCGCTGCGGCTCCTCGGCACGGGCGTCGGACGCTCGGCATCCGGCCGGTTCACGAAGTGGCAGATGCTGGCGTGGTCGCAAGTCGCCGCCGTCGCGTTCAACGTCGCCGCCCTGATCACGGCCGTTCTGCTGATCTCGTTCACCGACCTCGCGTTCGGCTGGAGCACCACGCTCGCCATCACCGCCGATGCCGCCGTGCGGATCGTCGATGCGCTCGCGTGGCCATGGCGTGAGCTCGTCCCGGCCGCGGTGCCGGGCCGCGAGCTGATCGAGCGCTCGCAGTTCTTCCGCCTCGAAACCGCGAATGGCGCCATCGCCGGTGACTCCCGCGACCTCGCCGGCTGGTGGTCGTTCACCGTGCTCGCCCTCGCTTGCTACGGTCTCGCGCCTCGCCTCGTGCTGCTCGCGTTCTGCGCATGGCGACTGCGGGCCGCGACTCGCGCGTTGCTGATCGAGGACCCGCGGGTCACCGCGCTGCTCGACCGCATGGCGACGCCTGCCATCGAGACGGCTGCGGATGACCGGGAAACCGCCGGCGGCAGTGACACCCAGGTCGCCGGCCCCGCCCCCGCTGCGCTCGGCGGTTCGGCGCGCGGCGTCATCTGGAGCCACGGGATCTCGCCGGAGGCCGTCCACGACTATGCTCGGCGGCACCTCGGATTCGAGCTCAGCGCGATTGTCGCCGCGGGCGGCAGCCCCGAGCTCGAGGTCGACCGACAGGCCGCGGACGAGATCACTGCGGGACACGGGCCGCTGATCGTGTTCACGCCCGCATGGGAGCCGCCGCTGCTCGAGTTCCTCGACTTCGTGACCGCGCTCCGGGAGCGCGCCGGGCCTACTACCTCTATCGTCGTCACGCCGGTCGCCGAATCGGCCGAGCCGGCGGACGAAGTGGAGCTCGACACCTGGTCGCGCGCGGTCGGCCGCTTGGCGGATCCGCATGTTTATGTCGAGACCGGTGCAGCATGAGTCATCCGGTTTTCGCCATTGTCGGTCATCCAAACAAAGGCAAGAGCAGTATCGTCGCGACGCTTGCGGAGGACGACGACGTCGCGATCTCCCCGCAGCCGGGCACCACGACCCGCGCACGCCCCTATCCGATGCGGCTCGACGGCGAGACGCTGTACGCCCTCGTCGATACGCCGGGCTTTCAACGCGCCCGCGAGGCACTCGGCTGGCTCGAACGTCACGATCGCGGCGCCGGTCGACGCGCGGAGGTCATCCGCGAGTTCCTCCGCGCCCACGCCGACGACCCACGCTTCCACGACGAGCGCGAGCTGCTGACCCCGATCATGAACGGCGCCGGCATTCTGTACGTCGTGGACGGCAGCCGGCCTTA
>CAZFJU010000169.1:0-3204 GCA_964518995.1 uncultured Gammaproteobacteria bacterium | reverse complement strand
CCCCGATCATGAACGGCGCCGGCATTCTGTACGTCGTGGACGGCAGCCGGCCTTATGGGCGGCAGTACGAAGCGGAGATGGAAATCCTGCGCTGGACGGGCCGCCCGCGAATGGCGCTGATCAATATGATCGCCCAGGGCGACCACGTCGACGAATGGCGCTCCGCGCTGTCGCAGTATTTCTCGCTGGTACGGGTCTTCGACGCGATGCGCGCCGACTTCTCCAAGCGGATCGAGCTGTTGCGGGCCTTCGGCGCCATCGACGAGACCTGGTCGCCGTCGTTGAATCGTGCAGCGGATGCGCTGACTGCCGAACGCAGGCGCCGCATGCGCCGCGCAGCAAGCGAGATCGTCGCCCTTCTGGAGACGGCGTTGTCCGCGACCGTCACCGAGCCGCTCCGCGGACCGGATAAAGACCCGGCAGCCGTGGAGCGCGGCCGCGCACGGCTGCGTGAGATCGTGCGCCGCGCAGAGCAGGCCGAGCGCCGCGCGGTGCAGGAGATCTTTCATCACGGCGGCTTGAAGGCGCGGGAAACGACCGAGTCCTACTTGGCGGAAGACGTGTTCTCGACCCGCAGTTTCAACGTTTTCGGGTTGTCCGCGACCCAGCTCGCGTTGACCGGCGCCGCCTCGGGCGCGGTCGCGGGGGGGCTCGTCGACGTTGCGCTCGGCGGCACGACGCTACTGCTCGGCGCCGGGATCGGTGCCGCCCTCGGCGCCGTCGGCGTGCTCGCGGGGGCGGACCGGCTCGCGAAGGTGCGCATCCTCGGTCAACCGCTCGGCGGCTTCGAGCTCAAGGTAGGGCCGATTACCGATCCCAACCTAGCGTGGGTCATCCTCGGCCGCGCGCTGCTCCACGTGCGGCTGGTCGCTGAGCGCAATCACGCGCTGCGCGAGGAGCTCGTCGTCGACGCCGCGAGCGGCGCGCACCTCACCGACTCGATCGAGTCGGGCACGCGCCGGCGATTGGACGTCGCCTTTCGCAAGCTGCGGACCGAAAAGACGCTCGATGCCGCGGAACGCAACCGACTGGTGGATGAAATTGCACAGCTGCTCGAAACACCCTGACCTGTATGCGCCGTGGTACCTGTATACTTGGCCGCTTCGAACGGCCGCTCGTCGTTCTTGAACGCAGGGAGGTTAGATGCCCGAGACTACGTCAGCAAGCCTCAAGGAGCACCTGGACAAGCTCACGGCGCACCTTGAGCGCGAGAATCCGGATCTTATCGAGGTCGTACGCGGATTCCGCAATCTCGACGTCGTTGCGCACCGTCTGGGGCTGCTCGACCGACACGAGTCGTACGCCATGCAGGTCACGTGGTGGCCGCTGATCTCGGTGCTCGGCACCTTCTCCTCCGGCAAATCGACCTTCATCAACCGCTACCTTGGGCGGAATCTGCAGGCCACGGGCAATCAGGCGGTGGACGATAAATTCACCGTCATCTGCTATGGGCGAAACAGCACGCCGCAGGTGCTGCCGGCGCTCGCGCTCGACAGCGATCCGCGCTTTCCGTTCTACAACATCAGCAAGGAGATCGATGAGGTCAGCCGCGGCGAAGGCAGCCGCCTCGACTCCTACCTGCAGCTAAAGACATGCGACAGCGAGCGCGTGCGCGGCCGCATCATTATCGACTCGCCTGGGTTCGATGCGGACGCACAGCGCACCGAGACGCTCCGCATCACCAACTACATTATCGATCTCTCAGATCTCGTGCTCGTGTTCTTCGACGCGCGCCATCCGGAGCCGGGCGCGATGCGCGATACGCTCGACTACCTGGTGGCCGGCACCATGCGCCGGCCGGACTTCAACAAGTTCATGCATATCCTGAATCAGATCGACAATGCGGCGCGTGAAGACAACCCCGAGGAGGTGTTCGCCGCGTGGCAGCGCGCGCTTGCGCAAAAGGGCCTCACGGCAGGCCGCTTCTATCGGATCTACGATCCGAACAGCGCAGTGCCCATTCCGGACGACAAGATGCGCGAGCGCTTCGAGAAGAAGCGCGATCAGGACGTAAGTGAGATCCTCGGCCGAATCGACCGGCTCGCGGTCGATCGCGCCTATCGGGTCACCGGCATGCTCGAGCAGACCGCCGCGCGCATCCGTGACGAGCTCGTGCCGCGGATACGCGAGGCGAACCGGATGTGGCGGCGGCGCGTGCTGCGTACCGACCTGGTCGCGTTGGGCATCATCGCGGCGACGGCACTCGTGATTAGTGCCGGCCTCGGCTGGTGGCAAGGTGTGACCTTCACACCGCCGTGGTCCGACTTTGCGGCTGCAAACCCAGCCATTTTCTGGACATTGGTCGTGCTGATCGTGCTCGCGCTGGTGTTTCTCGTGCATCGCTGGTCGCGTCGCTGGGCAGCGCGCGTCGTAGCGCGCCGCATCGAGCGCGATGCCGAGCTCGGTGAAAACGCGCCCCGCGTAGTCAAGGCGTTCATGCGCAACGTCGCGGCCGTTCGGCCATTCTTCGTCGAGCGCCCGGTCGGCTGGAATACCGGCACGCGCAAGCGCCTCGAGCACATCCTCTCGGAAGCGGATGCCGCCATCCTGCGCCTGAACGATCGCTACACGAATCCGTCGGGAAGCGGCGACCTCGAAACGAGCAAAGACGAGGAACGCGCCGCCTGACCGCCGGCTCGGCAGGGCGCGTCGTCTTCGGCGGGCCGCCCCGTTGATATTATGGACCCGATCGCCCACACCTTGACGGGCGGCGCCCTCGCCGCCGCCGGCCTGCGCCGTGCAACGCCGCTCGCCACGGCGGCGTTGCTGATCAGCGCGAACGCGCCCGACGTCGACGTCGTGATGTACTTCGCCGGCGACTATGCCTCACTCGCGCACCGGCGCGGTTGGACCCACGGCGTGCCGGCGTTGGTGCTATGGCCGCTCGTCGTGACCGGCCTGCTGCTCGCGTACGACCGCTTACGACGGCGCCGCGCGGGAGCGCGGCCGGCGCGCGCAGGACCGTTGCTCGTCGTCTCGGCGCTCGGGGTGCTGACGCATCCGACCCTCGATTGGCTGAACAACTACGGAATACGCTGGCTGATGCCCTTGGACGGGCGCTGGTTCTACGGCGATGCGCTGTTCATCATCGACCCATGGGTTTGGCTGCTGCTCGGCGGCGTGCTCTGCCTCGCGTACTCCGCACGTGCGGTCTCGATGGCAGCGTGGGGCGTGCTGGCGCTGCTTGCGTCGGCGCTGGTCTTC
>CAZFJU010000168.1:0-10010 GCA_964518995.1 uncultured Gammaproteobacteria bacterium | reverse complement strand
CGGGGCAATCGTCGCCGGCGATGTCGTCGTCATCCGTTATGAAGGGCCGCGTGGCGGGCCGGGGATGCGCGAGATGCTGAGCCCGACCGGCGCCATCATCGGCCGCGGCCTCGGCGACAAGGTCGCGCTGATCACAGACGGCCGCTTTTCTGGCGGCAGTCACGGCTTCGTCGTCGGGCACGTCACGCCGGAGGCTGCTGTCGGCGGGCCGATCGCGGCGCTCGAGGACGGCGATCGCATCGTGATCGATGCAGAGACCAAAAAAATCGACGTCGATTTGTCGGCCGAAGCGCTCGAGCAGCGGCTCGCGCGTTGGACGCCGCCGCCGAGCAAGGCCGAGCGCGGCCTGCTCGCGAAGTATGCGCGGCTGGTGAGCTCGGCCTCGCGCGGAGCGGTAACGGACGTCCCCACCGTTGAGCCGCGTTAGCCTCTGCTGGGTAAAGGAGCGCTTTTCGAGATGGTCATGACGGTGCATGGAAGCGTCGCCGAGCAAAACGTCGAGACGCCGTATCCGGATTCGCCGTGGGTGGTGATGAAGTTCGGCGGCCGCAGCGTAGCCACTGCCGAGAATTGGGCGAAGATCGCCGAGCTCGCGCGCGCGCGGCTCGCCGAAGGCGTCGTGCCCGTGATCGTGCATTCGGCGCTCGTCGGCGTCTCGAATGCCCTGATCGATCTGCTCGACACGGCCGAGCAGGGTGGGGCGGTCGACGAGAAGCTCGCCAAGGTGCGTCGTCAGCATGTCGACCTCGCGGCCGACCTGGGCGTCGACCCGCACCTGCTCGACGAGCTTTTCACGAAGCTCGAGCAGATGGTTGCCGGCGCGAAGCTCGTCGGCGAGGTCAGCCCGCGCGTGCATGCCCGCGTGCTCGCGACCGGCGAGCTGGCCGCGACGACGCTCGGCGCCGCCTATCTGCAGCGCATAGGCTTACCGGCGGTATGGCAGGACGCACGCAAATTACTTTCGAGCACGATCGCGCGCGATCAAAGTGAGCGCGCGGAGTTTCTTTCGGCGCGTTGCGACTATCGAGCGAGCGAGGCGCTGCAGGCGCAGTTCCGCGCGGTGGACGGCTTTGTATTGACGCAGGGGTTCATTGCGAGCAATGCGCAGGGGCAGACAGTGCTGCTCGGCCGCGGCGGCTCGGATACCTCGGCCGCCTATCTCGCCGGGAAGCTGCAGGCGCGCCGGCTCGAGAACTGGACGGATGTCCCCGGGTTCTTCAGCGCCGATCCGAAGGCCGTGCCGTCCGCCCGTCTGATCCGCAGTCTTCACTACCAGGAGGCGCAAGAGATCGCATCGGCGGGCGGCGGAATCTTGCATCCGCGCAGCATCTCCCCCGTGCGCGCCACCGGCATTCCGCTGTTCGTGAAGTGCACCGCGCATCCCGAATGGGAAGGCACGGTCATCTCGAATGCGCCCGGCGACGATGCCCCGCAGCTGAAAGCCATCTCTCATCGCGCCGGCATCACGCTGTTCTCGATGGAATCGATGGACATGTGGCACCAGGTTGGTTTCCTTGCCGAAGCATTCGCATGCTTCCGCGAGCACGGCATTTCCGTCGATCTGATCTCGACGTCGGAGAGCAGCGTCACCGTGTCGGTCGACGCCGGCGCGAACAGCGCCGGCCGCAGCGCGCTCGAGGCGCTTGCCGAGGATTTGCGCCGCCTGTGCCGGGTCAGCCTCATCCACGACTGCGCGGCCATCACGCTCGTCGGGCGCCGCATCCGCACGATCATGCACGAGCTTACGCCGGTGCTCGAGCTGTTCGAGGAGCATCAGGTGCACCTTGTCACGCAGGCCGCGAACGATTTGAACTTCACATTCGTGGTCGGCTCCGAGCACGCGCAGCGGGTCGTGCAGCAGTTGCATGCGCTGCTCGTCACGCGCTTCGAGGGCGGAGTTTTCGGTGCGACCTGGGAGCAGTTCTCACGCGGCCTGCCGCCGCCCACTGCCGTGGCCAAGCCATGGTGGGTGGAACGACGCGAGGAGTTGCTGAAGATCGCCGCGGAGCGCGATGCCGCCTACGTTTACGATCGGCAGAGTATCGAAACGGCGCTCGATGCGCTGCGCTCGCTACAGTCCGTGAATGCGATCTTCTATGCGATGAAGGCGAACTCTCATCCGGATGTGCTGCGGACCGTATACGCGCGGGGCGGCAATTTCGAATGCGTATCGCCTGGCGAGATCGAGCGCGTCCTCGGGCTGTTTCCGGATATCGACCGACGGCGGATCCTGTTCACGCCGAACTTCGCGCCGCGGCAGGAGTATCGATGGGCGCTCGAGCAGGGCATATGGCTCACGCTCGACAACCTCTATACGTTGCAGGCGTGGCCGGAGCTTTTCGCCGGTGCGGAGCTGTTCATCCGCGTGGATACGGGGCAGGGGCGCGGTCATCACGAGCACGTCCGGACGGCCGGCACGCACTCCAAGTTCGGCGTGCCGCTATTCGAGATGGAGGAGCTGCAGCGTCGCATCGGCGAGGCCGGAGCGAAGGTTGTTGGGCTGCATGCACATACCGGTAGCGGGGTGCTGACCGCAGAGTCATGGCGGGATACCGGCCAACAGCTCGTCGCATTGCTCGAGCGCTTCCCGCACGTGCGCTTTCTCGATTTAGGCGGCGGGCTCGGCGTTCCTGAGCGTCCCGGGCAGCGCCCCCTCGATATGGAAGCGCTCGACCGCCGGCTCGCGGAGGTCAAGGAGGCGTGCGGCAGCCGCGAGCTGTGGCTCGAGCCTGGCCGTTACATCATCGCGCAGGCGGGGGTTCTGCTGACGCGGGTCACGCAAACGAAGGGCAAGGGCGACGTGCAATACATCGGCGTGAGCACCGGTATGAACAGCCTGATTCGCCCGGCGCTCTACGGCGCCTACCATGAGATCACCAATCTGACGCGGCTCGGCGAAGCGTCCACGGAGATCGTCACCATTGTGGGTCCCATCTGCGAGACCGGCGACCGTCTGGGCTCCGATCGTTTGCTGCCGATTACAACGGAAGGCGACGTGCTGCTGATTGCGAACGCCGGCGCTTACGGTTACACGATGAGCTCGCGTTACAACCTGCGAGAGCCCGCGGAGGAGCTCATGATCTAGTCATGATCTAGAGAAGTCTTCGCCAGGCGCGTTACGCGCTCGACGGCCGCGGTCGTCACGCTACGAACAATCAGACGTCGGCGTTGCGGCGAATAGAATCGATAACAGGGGAGGGGTCCGTTATGCGTATTGGTTCGATTGCCGCCGCCGTCGCGGCAGGCGTCGTGTTCGTTGGCCTTGGCGCCGTCGAAGCGTCCGCCCAGCCGCAGCGAGGGTCGCCGCCGCTGCCGACCCTGCCGACCACCGTGCTGAGCTCGGACTACACACTGAAGGTCGAGCAGCTCGCGGGCGGCCTCGCGAATCCGTGGAGCCTCGCATTTCTGCCGGACGGCGACATTCTGATCACGGAGCGTGCCGGCCGGCTCCGCATCGTGCGCGCGGGCGAGCTTGATCCCGAGCCGATCGCCGGGGTGCCGCAGGTGCATACCACCGCGCTCGGCGGGCTGCTCGATGTCCTGCTTCACCCGAGTTACGCAGAGAACGGCTGGCTCTATTTGAGCTATTCCAAGGCGCGCGACGACGGGCTCTCCACAACCGCCGTCGCACGCGCTCGTCTCGATGGCGCAGCGCTTGTCGATGTCGAAGACATTTTCGTTGCCGAGAACTGGAGCCGGTCCGGCACCAACTTCGGCGGTCGGATGGTGTTTGGCCGCGACGATCACCTGTATTTGGTCGTAGGGGAACGGCAGGAGCAGGAGCGCGCGCAGGACGGCATGGTGCACGGCGGCAAACTGCTTCGGCTGCGGGAGGACGGCTCCGTTCCCGACGACAATCCGTTCGTCGGCCGCGAGGGCTGGCTTCCCGAGATTTACTCGTATGGGCATCGCAGCCCGCAAGGCCTCGCGGTCCATCCGGAGACCGGCGCGCTGTGGGAGAACGAGCATGGTCCGCTCGGCGGCGACGAGATCAACGTGATCCTACCGGGCCGCAACTACGGCTGGCCGCTCGTCACTTATGGCAAGGAGTACGATGGCACGCTCGTCAGCGAGCAGACGGCGGCGGAAGGACTCGAGCCGCCGCTGATGTATTGGGTGCCTTCGATCGCGATCTCGGGAATGTCGTTCTATACCGGTGATCGCTTTCCGGAGTGGCGCGGCAATGCATTCGTTGGTGCGCTGATGCAGGGTCGAATCCGTTATACCGGCCACTTTCAACGGGTGACTTTCAACGACCTCGGCCATCCGATCCAGCGCGAGCCGATCCTCACCGAGTTCCGCCAGCGCATTCGCGATGTGCGGCCGGGCCCGGACGGTTTGCTCTATGTGCTAACGGACGAGAACCCCGGCGCGCTGCTGCGGCTCGAGCCGCAGGAATAGGGGATATTCAGCCGGCGTGTCGGCGCGCGAGCTCGGCCACCGCATCCTCGAGCCGGAGGCCGCGCATGCGCAGCAAGAGCACGAGGTGGTAGAGCAAATCGGCCGCTTCGGACGTGACCCGCGCATCGTCCTGAGCGGCCGCTGCGAGCGCGAGCTCGACGCCTTCCTCGCCGACCTTTTGCGCAACTTTGAGGATGCCCTGCTGCGCGAGGCGTGCGGTATAGCTCTGCTCGACCGACCCGCCGCTTAGACGTGCGTCGATGACCCGCTCGAGCTCGGCGAGAAAGGCCACAGAGCTGCTCATGACGGTGTCACCTGCGAATCAGACGGCGCTTCCGCGCGCGGCGCCTCGTCGCTGCCCTCGACCGGCGGGCGAACGTCGACGCCGGCGGCGAGCAGGTAGCGCTTGAGGTCGGGGATCGCGATCGACGCCGAGTGAAACACGCTTGCAGCCAGCGCACCATCGACGTGCGCGCGGACGAAGACCTGGTGAAAATGCTCCACGGCGCCCGCGCCGCCGGATGCGATCAGCGGCACGTTCACAGCATCCCGGACGAGCGCGAGCTGCTCAATGTCGTAGCCGCGGCGCACGCCATCCTGATTCATACAATTCAGCACGATCTCGCCAGCGCCTCGCTGCTCCACTTCGCGGACCCAATCGAGCGTACGCCGACGGCTCGACTGCGTGCGGTCAGGATCGCCCGTGTACTGATAGACGTGATAGTCGCCGTCGCGGGCGAGCGTATCGACGCCGATCACGACGCACTGCGAGCCGAAGCGGCGTACGAGCTCGTCGACGAAGCTCGGGTTTTCGAGGGCCGGCGTGTTCACGGACACTTTATCGGCGCCGAAGTGCAAGATCGCCTCGGCGTCCGCCACCGTGCGAATTCCGCCGGCGACGCAGAACGGAATATCGAGAACGCGCGCGACGCGATTGACCCAGCTCCGGTCGACCGTGCGGCCGTCGGGGCTTGCCGTGATGTCGTAGAACACCAGCTCGTCCGCGCCCTCTTCGCGATAGCGCTCCGCGAGCTCGAGGATATCGCCCATTACGCGATGGTTGCGGAACTGGACGCCCTTAACGACCTGGCCGTCGCGGACGTCGAGGCACGGAATGATGCGCTTCGTCAGCATGTCGGTGGATTCCTCCCGTGGGCCGCGCGCGGAACGCGCGTCAGAGATACGCGCGAATCTCGTCCTGTGTGATTCTGTCCTCGAGCAGCGCCTTGCCGGAAATCGCACCAGCGACGCCGATCTGCGCGAGCGCGGCCAGGTCGTCGCCGTCGCGGACGCCGCCCGACGCCTGCACTTTGAGGCGCGGCCATTTCGAGACCATGTCGCGGTAGAGCTCGATGTTTGGACCGGCCAGCGCGCCGTCGCGGGCGACATCGGTGCAGAGCACATGCGTGAGCCCTTGCGGCAGAAAGCGCTCGATCGCGTCGGCGAGCGTCAGCGTGCTGGTTTTCGTCCAGCCGTGGGTCGCGACGAACGGCGTGCCGGCGTCGTCGAGGCGCACGTCGAAGCCGAGCGTGAAACGATCCGCACCATGGGACTCGAGCCAGCTCGCGACCTGCTCCGGCGCCGTGACCGCAAGGCTGCCGATGACGACGCGGGCCGCGATCGCGAGCGCCTGCTCGAGGCTCGCCGAATCGCGAATGCCGCCGCCGAGCTGGACACGCAGGCCGTCCGCACGCATCGATTCGATAAGCGCGAGATTGGCCGGCGCGCCGGCGGCGGCGCCATCGAGATCGACCACGTGCAGCCACTCCGCGCCGAGCGCGCGGTAGTGTGCGGCAAGCTCGACCGGATCCGCGTCGTAACGGGTTTCCTTCGCGAAGTCGCCCTGCAGCAGCCTGACGCAGCGGCCGCCGCGAATGTCGATTGCGGGTATAAGTTTCATCGCAGTGCCAAAAAATTTGCCAGCAGACGGGCGCCGACCCGCGACGAGCGTTCGGGGTGAAATTGGGCGCCGAAGAAGTTGCCGTGCTCGACGATCGCCGAGAACTCGATCCCATAGTCGCTCGATGCGCGCGTCCACGGCCCGGCCGGCACGGCGTAGCTGTGCAGGAAATAGGCGAAGTCGCCGTCTTCGAGCCCCTCGGTCAAAGTCGAGCGGCCGCGCATCGTGAGCCTGTTCCAGCCCATGTGCGGAACGGGATGCCGGGCCGAGCGCGGAAACCGGCGTGCGACGCCCGGAATGATGCCGAGACACGGCGTGTCTTCTTCCTCGGACGCGGCGAACAACACCTGCATGCCAAGACAGATGCCGAGCACCGGCTGGGTCAGCGTCGGTACGATCTGCGCGATGCCCGCACGCCGCAGGCGCTCCATGCCGTCGCGGGCCGCGCCGACGCCGGGCAGGATCACATGGCTTGCCTTGCGCACGCGTTCCGGATCTTCAGTGACCGGTGCATCGACGCCGAGCCGCTCGAACGCGAAACCGAGCGACGCGAGGTTCGAGCCGCAACTGCCGATCACGACCGGATCGCAGCGCCTCGCCATCGTCGCCGCCTCGCAGTCGGCCGAGGTCTGGGTGCTCATAGCTGCCCCTTCGTCGACGGCAACGATTCGCCGGTTCGCGTCAAGGCTTGGCGCAACGTGCGCGCGACACCTTTGAACGCCGCCTCGACCATGTGGTGGGTATTCTCGCCGCGCAAACGCACGTGCACCGCCGCGCCGAGCGTTTCCGCCAACGAGCGGAAGAAATGCGGCACGAGCTCGGTCGGCAAATCGCCAACGCGCTCACGCGATAACGCGCCTTCGAACACCGCATACGGGCGGCCGCCGAGATCGATCGCAATCTCCGCGTCGGCTTCATCCATCGGCAGCAGGAAGCCGTAACGGCCGATCCCGCGTTTGTCGCCGAGCGCCTTGCGCAGCGCCTCGCCGAGCGCCAGCGCGACGTCCTCGACCGTATGATGCTCGTCGACGTCGAGATCGCCGCGGCATTGGATGTCGAGCGCAAAACCGCCGTGCTTGCCGATCTGCTCGAGCATGTGATCGAAGAAATGAAGGCCGGTGCTGATCACCGGCTCCGCTTCGCGGTCGAGGTCGACCTCGATACGGATCTCCGTCTCGCGAGTCTTGCGCTTCACGACCGCGGTGCGCGGCCGCTCGAGTAAGGCATGCATAACGTGCGCCCAGCTCGCGTCGCGCGGCCCGTTCTTCGCGACGATGAAGCCCGCGATACCGATATTCGCCGCAAGCTCGAGATCTGCGGGCCCGCTGCCGACCACCGCCGAGCGCTCGCGATCGAGCACGCCGGCCGGCAGAAACTCGCGGACGAGCCCGACGCCGGGCTTGCGACACGCGCAAGCTTCATCCGCCCGATGCGGGCAGATCAGCGTTGCGGTGAAGGAGATGCCCTGCGATGCGAAGAGGGCGCGCAGATACGCGTCAGCAAGCTCGAACTCCGGGCGTCGGAAGCTTTCGCTGCCGAGGCCCGGCTGATGCGTCACGATGACGATCTCGTAGCCGGCTTGCTGAATTCGCGCGAGCGCCGGAATGACGCCGGGCATCAGCAGGACCTTCTGCAGCGAATCGACGCGGCCGTCCGCCGGCTCCTCGATCAGCGTGCCCTCGCGGCCGACGAACAATACCTTACGCGCCATCGGTCTGCTCCATGCCGCTCACGGCCTTCAGCAACAATTCATTGTCCTCGGGACGCCCGATCGTGATACGCACACAGTCGGCGAGCGCCTCGTCGGCGAATGTGCGCACCAGGATGCCGGCTTGATGCATCGTCGTACGGAAGCGTTGCCCGTCACGAACGCGGACCAATATGAAGTTCGCGTCGCTCGGATAGACGTCCAAGACCTGCGGTGCGTTTCGCAGCGCAGCGCGGAGCCGCTCGCGCTCGCGCTTCAGGATCGCGATCCGCTCGCTGGAGACTCGCAGTGAATCCGCCGTCAGTGCGCTGAGCACGTGCTCGATCGATGGCGTCGGGAAGGTGTAGGGCGGCAGCACGTTACCGAGAAAGTCGATGACCTGCGGCGCGGCGATCAACGCGCCGCAGCGCACGCCGGCAAGCGACACGAATTTCGATAGCGTCCGCAGCAACACTACATGCTCGTAACGTGCGCGCAGATCGAGATAGCTCGTGCTCGCAAACTCGTGATACGCCTCGTCGATGACGACGAGCGCGCGGCCGGCCGCCGCCGCGCAGATCGCCTCGATGTCGGCGCGCGGAAGCGACTGCCCGGTCGGATTGTTCGGCGTGCATAGAAAGATGATCTTGACGCGCTTGCCGAGCGCGTCGAGCACGGCGGCCGTGTCGAGCTCGAAGCCGCTCGAGCCGCTGCGTAACGGCACGCGCACGATGCCGGCCGCCTGAATCGTCGCATAGACGCGATACATGTCGAACGTCGGCGGGCAGATGAGGATGTCGTCCTGACCCGCGCGGCAGAAGCCGCGAATCAGCACGTCGATGGCCTCGCTGCTGCCGCGGGTCACGAGCATCTCCTCGGGCCTCGCGCCATAGTGCTCCGCGAGCCGGTCGCGCAACGCAAATGGCCGCGGCGGCGGGTAGACATTGAGCCCGCGTTCGGACGTGTCGCCCGGCGCGCGCCACGGCGACTCGTTGGCGTTCAGTCGGACCATGCCCGGCTCCCACGCTCCCGGCACGTAGGGCGCGAGGGCGCGCAGATCGGGCCGCGCGAGATCGAGCACGCTCATGGCTGGGGCCGTCCGAGCGCTTCGAGCCGAATGCTCACCGCACGCGCGTGCGCGTCGAGCCGCTCGAGCTCGGCGAGCGTTTCGGCGACCGGCCCAATGTTGCGCAAGCCGTCTCCACTCAACTCTTGCACGGTCATCGAGCGCATGAAATCGCTGACGCCGAGACTCGAGTTGCGACGTGCATAGCCGTACGTCGGCAGCACGTGGTTGGTGCCGCTGCAGTAGTCGCCGACCGACTCGGGCGACCAAGGGCCGAGGAATACCGAGCCGGCGGCGTCCACGTCCGGGAGCGCCTCGCGCGGGCGCTCGACCTGCAGGATCAGGTGCTCCGGCGCGTATTTGTTCGATACGGCGATAGCCGTCGCAAGATCGTCGACGATAATGATGGACGAGTGGGCGAGGGCGCCCTCGATGGCTTCGGCCCGCCGTAGCTGCGCCTTTTGCGCGTCGACCTCCTCGGCGACGGCGCGCGCGAGCGCCGCACTGGTCGTGACGAGCAGCGCCTGCGAATCCTCGCCGTGCTCGGCTTGTGAGAGCAGATCCGACGCGACGAACGCGGGGTTCGCAGTGTCGTCTGCGATGACGAGCACTTCGGAAGGCCCTGCGGGGAAGTCTCGGCCCGCACCGGCCGGATCGGCGTCGACGAGCGCTTTCGCGGCCGTCACCCAGGTATTGCCGGGTCCAAAAATCTTGTCGACCTTAGGCACGCTCTCGGTGCCATACGCCATCGCGGCGACGGCCTGTGCGCCGCCGATGCGGAATACACGCTCGACGCCCGCGACTTGCGCGGCGTACAGCACTGCCGAGTCGACGCGTCCATCGCGCTGCGGCGGACTGCACAGAATACGCGTGCGGCAGCCTGCGAGGCGGGCAGGGATGCCCAGCATGAGTGCCGTTGACGGCAGCGGCGCCGTGCCGGCAGGCACATACAAGCC
>CAZFJU010000167.1:0-10013 GCA_964518995.1 uncultured Gammaproteobacteria bacterium | reverse complement strand
CTCGATATCGAGCGAGAGCGGCTCGAGTATCGCGGCGAGAGCGCGTACAACGACGATCTCGATACGGTCATCGCGGAGCTCGATCAAGCCGGCTTGCTTGCGCAGAGCGAGGGCGCTTTGGTCGTGTATCCGCACGGGTTCAAAGGCCGTGACGGCGAGCCGATGCCGATGATCGTGCGCAAGAGCGATGGCGGCTATCTCTATGCGACGACGGATCTGGCCGCAGCGCGTTATCGCGTGCGTGCGCTCGGCGCCGACTGGCTTGTCTATGTCCACGACGCCCGCCAGGCTCAGCACTTCGCGATGGTGTTTCAGACCGTCCGCCAGGCTGGCTGGGCGGCCGATACCGTGCGGCTCGATTACGCACCGTTCGGCACGATCCTCGGCGCGGATCGAAAGCCTTTCAAGACGCGCTCGGGCGGCATCGTCCGGCTCGGCGAGGTCATCGACGAAGCCGAGGAGCGCGCCTATCGAATTGTCGCGGAAAAGAGCCCGCAGCGTGCGGAGAGCGAGAAGCGTCGCATCGCGCATGTCATCGGCGTCGGCGCGTTGAAGTATGCCGATCTCGCGACCGAGCGAATTCGCGATTACGTATTCGACTGGGACCGAATGCTCGCGCTCGAGGGCAATACCGCGCCGTATCTGCAGAATGCGTACGTGCGCATTCGGTCGATCTTTCGCAAGGCGGAGAACGACGGGATTGCGACTTCGGCCGCAGCCTCGATCGTGCTCGGTGACGAAGCGGAGCGCGCGCTCGCGCTCGAGCTGCTGCAGTTGCCGCAGATCGTGCGTGCGGTCGGCGAGACGCTAGAGCCGCATCGGCTGTGCAATTACCTGTACACGCTCGCGTCGGCGTACCACCGCTTCTATGAACGCTGCCCGGTGCTGTCGGCGCCGGACGAGCAACTGCGCGCGAGCCGTCTGCGCCTGTCCGATCTTACGGCGCGCACGCTTGCATCCGGCCTCGGCCTGCTCGGCATCGAGACGGTCGAGCAGATGTAGGGGCGCGTCAAGACGCTGCCGACGGGGGCGGCCGACGAGCGGGCCGGTGTAAAGGTCAGCTGCGCTCGTCGATCAGCGCGAGCGCGCGCTGCAGCAGCTCGGGGCTTGCGTTCACGGCCTCGTTGACTGCTTCGTACTTGGCTTGCGTCCAGCCGCGCTTCTCGAGCGCCTGTTGCTCCTCGCGCTGCATCTCGGTCTGCAGCACGCGCGCTTCGCGCTCGTTCGCGACCGTCGCGAGCTCCATCTCGTACTTTGTCGATGTCTTCTCGAGGTCTACGAAGATATCAGCGAATGTTTCGAGCTCGTCCTGCGACAAGCTTTCGGCACGCGGCTCGAGCAAAGCGACTTCGCTATCGTTATCGACCTGCGCTTCGACATGAGCACACAGCAGCAAGCCGGCGGCGATAGCGGCCGCCGAGAAGTGAAGCCTCATAGGGGTATGTTTCCATCAGGCAAAGTGGATGCGACGACAGCATAGCGAACGCCGTTTCACTTGAGAACAGCGCTCAACAGCGCAGCGCGTAGCGACTCGAGCTCCGTCGTGCCGAGGTCCGGATCGAAGTGGCGCACGCGATCGAGCACCTCCGTCGTCCCGAAGTACTCGCCGGCGCAGCTCGCATGAATGAATCCGGACCGCTCGAAGCGATATTCCTCGAAATAGACGAGGGCGAGGCGCCACGCGCCGCGCGCGATCGGCGCCCGGCAACTCCGGCAGCGGGCGCGCCCCGTGGGTGCACGCTCGGCGCCGTCCAGGCGCGGCAGTCGGCGATGTTCGATGCTGGCGCGCGCGGCCGCGCAGAGCGCCTCTGCACCGTCCATTTCACGCGCCTCGAACGCCTCGAGGAAGGGCTCGGGACGCGCGTACGCTGCACAGCGCAGATGAAACCAGAGCGTCGTTTCGCCCTCGCCGAAAGCGTTCGGTACCCGCTCGCCGAATCGAACGTCGCCTTTCTCGATCCGCGCGCCGCAACGGCGACATTTCGCACGGGCGGTTTTCGCTTCTTCGATCTGATGCGCCATCAGGACGCGCTCATGAGTGCTGCAAGCCGCTCGAGCGCGGCCGGTAAATCGGCTGCCTCGTGCAGCACACCGGCCAGCGGGTCCTCCAGTTGCTTTGCGAGCATTTCCGGGACTGTCTTGATCGTATACCGATGCATGTCGAGGCGCGACGTCACCTGGCTCCAGCGTAACGGCATCGACACTGTTGCGCCGCGTACCGCTCGTGCGCTGAACGGCGCGACGAGCAGCCGCCCATGGCCGTTCTGCAGGTAATCGACATAGACCTTGCCGTCGCGGGCGTTGAGCTGACGCTTGATCGTCGCGATCTCCGGCAGCTCCCGGACGGCGCAGCGGGCGAGCAGCTCGGCCATGCTGCGGCTGAGCTCGTGGGTATAGCGCGCGCCGAGCGGAATCAGGACATGCATGCCCGTCGAGCCGCTGGTCTTCACGTAGCTCGGCAGGCCGACGGCTTCACACAGCGCGTACAGCGTGCGCGCGACACGAATCACATCCCGGAACGGCGCTTCCTTGGGATCGAGGTCGAGAATGCACCAGTCGGGACGCTCGAGCGAGCCGATTCGGCTCGACCATACATGCAGCGGAATGGCCGCCATATTGGCGACGTAAGCGAGGCCCGCCTCGTCCTCGAGAACGAAATAGCGGATCTCCCGCTCGGAGCCTTCGCTCCACAGGCTCTCGAGCCGGAGCCAGTCCGGCACGAACTCGGGTGCATCTTTTTGGTAGAAGGACTTGCCGTTGACGCCGTCAGGGTAGCGGGTCAACACGAGCGGCCGATCGCGCAGATAGGGCAGCAGATATGGTGCGATGGCCGTGTAGTAGTCGACGAGATCCTGTTTCGTATAGTGCTCGTCCGGCCAGAAGACTTTCTGCGGATTCGTGATCCTGACGGCGCGTCGCTCGCCGGCCGGTGTATCTGCCGCGTCCTCGACCGGCAGCGGCGGCGGCTCGTCGGCGGCTACCCAGCAGTCTTCCGGCGTCTTATCCGATCGGATCGCGAGAAATACCGGTTGGCGCAGTCGGCCGTTCGGGCTGCGGGCCTTGAAGCGCACCTCGACGACCGCAGCCGGCTCGTGCCAGCGCGCATCGCGCGCTTCTTCGTCGTAGTCGAGCGGCGGCGGCGCCGGCTGCGCAGCCGCGAGCTTCGCGCCGAGCGTCTCGAGGTCGCGCGCCGTGAAACCGCTGCCCACGCGGCCGGCGTACTGCCAGCCGGCGGCCGTGCGCTGCGCGAGCAGCAGCGCGCCGAACGGGCGCCGCCCCGATTTCGGCGGCAACGCGCCGACCACGGCGAAGTCGTCAGTCGTCCGCGTGCTGATCTTCCGCCAATCCGTCGAGCGGCGGCCGACGTAGCTTGAATCCGCGCGCTTGCCGACGATCCCTTCGACGCCGAGCTTACCGATCTCGGCGTACATCCGCTCGCCGTCGCCGACAATGTGCTCCGCATAGCGAATCGCTCCGGCGCTCGGTAATGCGCTCGCGAGCAGCCGTTTGCGTTCGAGCAGCGGCAGAGGGCGCAGGTCGTAGCCGACTGCCAGCGGCAGATCGAAGGCGTACAGCGATGCAGGGGAGGCGACGGCGGCGCGGGCGATGTCGCCCCGCTTCGTCAGCAGCCCGCGCTGCTGCAGTGCGGCGAAGCTCGGCAGGCCGTCCGGTCCGTGCACGACGACCTCACCGTCGATCAGGAAGCCGTCGTACGGCAACGCCGCGACGGCGGCTGCGACGTCGGGGAACACATCGCTGAAGTTGCGGCCGCTCCGCGACAGCAGCAGCACGCGGCCGCGCTCCTTGCCCGCGAGCAGCCGGTAGCCGTCGTACTTGATCTCGAACAGCCAGCCCGGGTCGCTGAACGGCCCGCCGGGGGTCGCGAGCATCGGCCGCACGTCGGCCAGGCGCAGGTCGGCCGGTTCCGCACCCGCCTGCCGGCACGACTCGACGAGCGTTTGCTCGGGGTTCTCGCCGGCCGCAAGCTGCTCGACGGTCAAGCCGGACAGCACCGAGTCGTCTGGCAGGCGCGCGGCCTCGCCCTGCCGTACCTGCGCGTCGCGCTCTTTGATCAGCAGCCAGTCCTTCTCGCTGCGCTTCGTTTTGACCAGAGTCCAGCGCCCGTGAAGCTTGTGCCCGTGCAGATCGAACAGCAGCTTGCCGTTTGCGAGGCCCGCATCGAAGTCGGCAGCGGGCTCGAAGTGACCGCGATCCCAGACGATCACGGCGCCCGCACCGTAGTTGCCCTCCGGAATGACGCCTTCGAAATCGACGTAATCGACCGGATGGTCTTCGGTACGAACCGCGAGACGCTTATCCGCCGGGTCGAGCGAAGGGCCTTTCGGCACCGCCCAGGACAACAGCACCCCGGCGTGCTCGAGGCGAAAGTCGTAGTGGCGCGCGCGCGCCGCATGCAGCTGAACGACGAAGCGCGAGGCCGGCGGCCGGCTCGCGCCGAACGGTTCCGGAGTGGCGGCCGGATCTCGCTTGTTACGATAAGTCCTTAGCGGGTCGCCATTTGTTGTCGGCGTAGATCCCATTTATTGGGCTCAGCTCACTATTGGGCTCTGACCCTATTTCCAGGTCAGCTCACTATTGGGCTCTGACCCCATTTTCAGGCAGATGCTGCATCTGCTCGGCGAGGCGCGGGCCGATGCCTTCGTCCTCGTGCTTGAAGAAGACGAAGGCGCGGTCAAAGTCGGCGCACGCGTCGCGCCAGCGCTCGAGCGACGCTTCGGCATAGCCCGGCGCGCGCAAGCGCAGATAAGTCCAGTTCGCGGTATGCGGCAACGGCTGCTCGGGCGGGGCGTCCTCCTCGTCGACGACGACCCAGGCCGCAGCGCGCGCCGCGAGCGCCTCCATGACGGCCGGATCGCGCCACGAGGCATGCCGGAACTCGAACGCGGCGGGCACGCGGCGCGGCATGAGCTCGAGGAAGCGCTCGAGGCGCTCGACATCAATGCGAAATTGCGGCGGCAGCTGCACGAGCACCGCGCCGAGCCGTTCGCCGAGCGCATCGACGGCGCCGAAGAAACGCGCGGCCTCTTCCGTGCAGTCGTGGAGCCGCTTGATGTGCGTGATGCGTCGGCTCGTCTTCACGGCAAAGCGGAAGTGCTCCGGCACCTGCTCGCGCCAGCGCTCGAGCAGTGATCGGTCCGGAAGGCGATAGAACGTGTTGTTGATCTCGACGGCGGGCAGGCGCGACGCGTAGTACGCGAGCATGGCGTCGGCCTTGAGATCGGCAGGGTAGAACGCGCCCTTCCAGGCCTTGTAGGAGAAGCCGCTCGTACCGCAATGAAGTGTCATGGTCGCTGCGAGCGCTGCGGGCGCCGCCGGGACGACGCCCGCAGCGAACCTCAGCTCGCGGGCTCGATGCGCAGCACTGCGCCTTCGTCCTCGTCGGTCACGACGTAGAGCATGCCGTCCGGCCCTTGCGCCACATCGCGGATGCGCTGACGCAGGTCGCCGAGCAGGCTCTCGCGCCGCAATTCCTCCATGCTTTGATTGAGCAGAACGCGATCGAGCCGGCCCGTGCCGGGGATCTCGCCGTAGCGCAGCCCGCCGACGAACAGATCGCCCGTCCAACTGGGAAGCGCGTCGCCGTGATAGAACGTGAGGCCGGACACCGCGATCGCCGGTGTCCAGTACACGACCGGCGGCTCGTAGCCGGTATGCGTCGGCACGTTGTCCGATGACTGCCACGGGCCGGGATACGTCCGGCCGAGGCTTACGATCGGCCACCCGTAGTTGAGGCCGGCCCGGATGACGTTCACCTCGTCGCCGCCGTTCGGGCCATTCTCGCTCTGCCAGATTTCGCCGCTCACCGGGTGCACGGTCAGGCCGAGCGAGTTGCGGTGGCCGAGAGTGTAAATCTCGGGCAGAAAGCCCTCGCGGCCGACGAAGGGATTGTCGTCCGGCACACTGCCGTCGTCTCTCAGCCGCAGCACTTTGCCGCCGTGATTGCTCGGGTCCTGCGCATCGCCGCCGCTGGTCGCGACGTATAGATGGCCGTCATGCCCGAACACGAACGGGGTCGGCCCGCCTGCGCCGGCCGAGGCGACGAAGATATCCTCGAAATCGGTCAGCCCGTTACCATCCCATTGCCCGCGGCCGACCGCGACCGTTCGGCGGTCATCCGCAAGCGTCTTCGTGTAGCTGAGATAGATCCAGCGATTCGATTCGAACTCCGGATGAAGGGCGATATTCATGTAGCCATGGATTGCGCCCGGCAACCCCGACGTGCCGGCATGGAAAGATTCTGGACCGCCCGGCACCGGCTCCGCCTGCAGCGCGTCGTCGCGAATCAGCCGCAGCCGCCCGACGCGCTCGGTGACGAGTATGCCGCCATCCGGCAGAAATTCGAGCGCATACGGATATTCGAGCTCTTTAGTGAGGACGACGGCGCGGATATCCATGCCCTCGGCGGTGGGATACTCGAATGGCCCTTCCGGCAACGGCATTTCGGCCAACCCTTCCGGCGCCAGCGGGATGCCGCCGCGAAACGGCACGTCTTGTTGGGCGACCGCCGCTATCGCGAACCCGGCAACCAGTGATGCCACAGCGCCGCGGCTGAGCCGGTTCACGGTTCTGCCGTTCAGGCTTCGATTTGAAATCATAAGACTAGTCCTCCCTCGGTGGCCCCGAGTATAGAGCCGGCGCCGGCACCTTAGAACCTGTAGAACCGTCGCGATGGCGAAGCGGGGTCCGCCCGCATCATTTCGACCGGGGGATGCGGGTGCTCAACCTAATGGCACACAACTTGCTAGGTAGCGCTTCTGACGCTCAACACGGAGGTCATTCAGGACCCGCGTCACGGACGGGCGGAGCTGGGTTGATGAGCGAGGTCTAGCATCGTGCGTATCGCGCAGGTTGCCCCCTTATACGAATGTGTGCCGCCCAAGCTTTATGGCGGCACTGAACGAGTCGTCGGTTACCTGACCGAGGAGCTGGTACGACAGGGCCACGAGGTCACGCTGTTCGCGAGTGGAGACTCGCAGACTCGAGCGCGGCATGTACCGATCGGCAGGGCGGCGACCCGCCTGGATCCGGAGTGTCGGGATCCACTCGCGCGCCACATGGTCATGCTCGAGCGCGTGTTCGCGATGGTGAACGAATTCGACATCGTGCATTTTCATATCGACTATCTACATTTCTCGCTGTCGCGTCGTGCTGCCGAGCCGAACATCACGACTTTGCACGGCCGACTCGATCTTCCGGATCTCGTCGATCTGTACGCCGAGTTCGCCGAGATGCCGATAGTATCGATCTCCAACTCGCAGCGGGAGCCGCTAAAGCATCTGAACTGGCAGGGCACGGTCTATCACGGGCTGCCGCGCGACCTCTATTCGTTCCGCGAGCGCCCGGAGGGGTACCTCGCATTCTGCGGGCGCATCTCCCCGGAGAAGCGCCCAGATCGGGCGATTCGTATCGCCGAGCGCGCCGGGGTGAAGCTCCTGATGGCCGCGAAGGTCGACGCCGCCGAGCGCGAGGAGTTCGACGACGAGATACGGCCGATGCTCGATAGCCCGTGGGTGGAGTTCATCGGCGAAATCGGCGAAGCGGACAAAAGCGCCTTCCTTGGCGGTGCACGCGCGCTGCTGTTTCCGATCGATTGGCCCGAGCCCTTTGGCCTCGTGATGATCGAAGCCATGGCTTGCGGCACGCCTACGATCGCATACGGCTGCGGCTCGGTTCCCGAGGTGGTCGATCACGCCGTCACGGGCATCATTGTGCACGATGATGCCGAAGCGGGCCGCGCGGTCGAGCTCGCGACCGCGCTGGATCGCGGGCGCTGTCGCCGAGTGTTCGAGCGCCGCTTCTCGGTCGAGCGCATGGCCCGCGATTACGTGACCCTTTATGACCGGGTGGTCAGGACAGCGACGGGGGGAACAGATGAGCGCGTCGCGTGAGCTCGTTTATGTAGATGATCAATACTACATCCACGCGACATCGTCGCGCGTGGACGACCGCAAACGCGTCCTCAAGCGAGACGACGCCTTCGCGGTATTCGATCGCTTGGGCGACATTCACCCTTTCGGCTACGGCGGCCACGGGCTGTACTTCTCCGACACGCGGTTCTTGTCCCGGCTCGAGCTCACGATCGGCGGCGTGCGCCCGTTGCTGTTGAACTCAGGTGTTACACAGGACACAGCAATTTTTGCGGTCGACTTATCCAACGTGGACCTGCACGACGGCGAGCGCCTGACGACGCCGAGCGGTGAGATCCATGTCTTCCGCGGCACGCTGCTGTGGAAGCGCGAGTGCTTTCAGCAGATCCGGGTGACGAACTTCGGGCACGCCGACGTCAAGTTGCCGATCGCCGTGGCGGTCGCGGCGGACTACGCCGATATTTTCGAGGTCCGCGGCCTTGAACGCTCGCGTCGGGGTCGGCAGCTCGCATCGGAAGTGGGGCCGCAGGAGATCGTCCTCGGATATGAAGGATTGGACGGCGTCAGGCGACGCACGCGGGTGCATTCGTCGCTGCAGCCGTCGACGATCTCGGCGGATGAGATGTGCTTCGAGGTCGAGCTCCGGCCGGGCGCCGAAGCGACTTTGCTCCTGACCATCTCGTTCGAGACGGAGGGCGACGCGGTGCCGCGCCGGCCATCGTTCGAGGAAGTCGAGCGCAAGAATCGTCGCGCGTTAGCGGTGCTTGCGCGCGGAGAGTGCCGCATCCACAGCGCGAACGAGCAGTTCAACGACTGGATCGGGCGCTCGCTCGCCGATCTGCGGATGCTCTCGTCCGAGACGGAGCACGGCATCTATCCGTACGCCGGCGTCCCGTGGTACAGCACGATATTCGGCCGGGACGGCATCATTACGGGGCTGCAGACGCTTTGGATGAATCCGGATATTGCGCGCGGCGTGCTCGATGTGCTCGCGGCGACCCAAGCCGATTCCGTCGATCCGGAGCGCGATGCTGAGCCCGGCAAAATCGTGCATGAGGTGCGACGCGGGGAGATGGCGGCATGCCGGGAAGTTCCGTTCGGACTCTACTACGGCACCATCGATGCGACCCCGCTGTTCGTCATGCTCGCCGCGCGACACTTCGAGCAGACCGGCGATCTCGAGCATCTACGGAAACTATGGCCGCATATCGAGCGGGCGCTCGCCTGGATCGACGAGTACGGCGACTACGACGGCGACGGCTTCGTCGAGTATCGCCGTCAAGCTTCGCGAGGGCTCGCGAATCAGGGCTGGAAGGATTCATTCGACAGCATCTCGCATGCGGACGGTTCGCTCGCGCAGGGCGCGATTGCACTCTGCGAGGTGCAGGGCTACGTCTACGATGCGAAGCGGAGTGCTGCGCAGCTGGCCTATTCGCTCGGCAAGTCCGCGCTCGGCGCCCGGCTGAGTGCCGAGGCGGAGGCCCTCCGCGAGCGGTTCAACGAACGGTTCTGGCGCCCCGAGCTCGGTACCTACGCGATAGCGCTCGATGGCGAGAAGCGGCCGTGCGACATCCGCTCGTCGAACGCGGGCCATGTGCTGTACACGGGGCTCGCGACGCCGGACCGCGCGCGCCATACGGCAGCCATGCTGATGGCAAAGGACTGCTTCACCGGCTGGGGCGTGCGCACCTTGTCGCGCCGAGAGGTCCGCTTCAACCCGATGTCCTATCACAACGGTTCGGTGTGGCCGCACGATACGGCGATCATCGGCGCCGGGTTCGCGCGGTACGGTTTCCGTCGGCAAGCGCTGCGCCTGTTGCATGCGCTGTTCGATGCGACGCTGGCGTTCGATGAGCGCCGGCTGCCGGAGCTCTATTGCGGGTTCAGACGGCGACATGAGCAGGGGCCCACACGCTATCCCGTCGCGTGCCTGCCCCAAGCCTGGGCAAGTGCGTCCGTATTCATGCTGATCCAGGCGTGCCTCGGCATCTCTTTTCACCACGAGAAGCCGCAGATCCGCTTCACGAAGCCGATGCTGCCTAAGTTTCTGCCGTGGATCCGCCTCGAGAATCTTCGGGTCGGCGAGGGCAGCGTGGATCTGATGCTTCGACGACACCCGAAGGA
>CAZFJU010000166.1:0-10041 GCA_964518995.1 uncultured Gammaproteobacteria bacterium | reverse complement strand
GGTGGCTCGCCAAATAGCGTCAGCATCGCGAGATCCGCTTCCGGCCAACCGTAGTGCACGGCGCCGGCATCGATCAGCGCAAGCTCACCATCGGCGCAGGCATGCAGGTTGGCGCTCCAGAGATCGCCGTGGACCAGCGACGGCGGCTGCGCCGGGATCAGCGTGGGCAGCGTCGCGCAGAGCCGCTCGAGCGCCGCGACGTCTGCCCTCGTCAGCCGTCCGGCATCGAAGGCATGCCGCGCCTGCGGCAGAAGCCGTTGCTCGCTGAAGAACCGCCAGCCGTCCGTGTCGGGGGTATTCGTTTGCGGGCTATCCCCGCACCAGCCGTCGCGGTCGAGTCCGTACACTTCGGCGCGGAGGCGATGCACGCCGGCGAGACCGCGCCCGGCACGCTCCCACGCGGCCGCCGAGGGTCGGCCGCGGCCAAGGTCCTCGAGCACCAGCGCGCCGTGGTAAACGCCATGCACGACCGGCACGCGCAACGCGCCGGCCGCACGCAGCAATTCGAGGCCGTGCGCTTCCGCGGCAAAAAAGCCCGGAGGTGCGGCGCGACGGCGCTTGACCACGACCGGCCGGTCAGCGAGCAGGCGGCGCTGCACGCCGTCTGCGAGCGCGGCCAGATGCGCCGGTTCGGGCGGCGGTTCTGGCCGGGGTTCGGCCGGCGCTCCTGGGGAGCTAGGCGGGATGCTCAGCCGGGCTTCACGGTCGGCTTGATCGCCGGCCGCTCCAGACACGCATCGAGCCAGCGCGCGACATTCGCATAGCCCGCTACGGCCTGCCCGACCATCGTGCCGTACCAAACCACGCCGGCCACGATCAGATCGGCCAGCGAGAAGTCGTCGCCGAGCAAGTACGCCGAGCCGGATAGTTTGCCGTCGAGCGCGGCCAGCAACTGCTCGAGCTCATCGCGCGCAAGCTTCGCCTGCGGCTCGCTGTGCACGCTCGCATCGAGCCGTGGGCTAGTCGCATACGCCAGCCGGTTGAGCGCGGCGCCGAAGCTGACGTAGGCCCACGTCGTCCATGACGATGCGACGAGGCGGGCCGGTGCATCCGCTCGCGGCCACAGGCCGCGCTCGACGCCGTAGGTATCGCCCAGCCACGTCATGATGGCGAGCGCTTCGAACAGCGGCGTGCCGTCGACCACGACCGTCGGCACCTTGCCGTTCGGGTTGATCTCGAGAAATTCCGGCTTGCGCGTATCGCCGGCGGCGAAGCTCATCTCGACGCGCTCGTGACGCACGCCGAGCTCGTCGAACGCCCACGCGACGGGTGTCGCGCTCGACATTGGAGCGTGATAGAACACGATCGACATGCAGGGCTCCTTTATGCTGCGTCGAGGCCGGTTTGCCGCCTCGAGTCGGGTTTACATCGAAAGCTCGCGAAGATCGGCTGAGCACCACACTGAGTCGGCCCGTGCGTCGGCAGCCCGAATCTCCGCCTCGCTATACTTCATGAGCTGACGATCCTGCGGCCGCCAGCGGTTTGCCCAGCCCATCTTATTCGGCTTGCAGAGCGCGCAGCTGCGCGCCTTGCGCTTGAACTGCTTTCTCATGATCAAGAGCTCGACTAGCGTCTTGCGCCTGCGGCGCGCGGAATAGAATTCTGCCACGCGCGCCTGACGCTGGACAGAACTGCCCACGCGACGTCTTCGGCGAGCCGCCGGCGCTCGGGCCGGCGTCCTGCATGGTAGGATCCGGCTACCGTGACGCCCGCGTTTCAATACGAACGCTTCCGCGAGCATCGCGGAAGCTGGAATGAGCGTACGTCAAACCGGCGATAGGGCCCATTGCTCGGGCTGGCATGAGGCCCGCGCGGGCGCCGACTGATCTACACCGGTTCTCGGCATGCACGACGACTTCAATTTGTTCTCGCACTTCGCAACGCAATTCGCGTCGCGCGCGGACTGCGAGCTACTCGCGACCGGTGAAGGGGTCGCCCACACCTATCGCGATATCGATGCGCGCTCGGCGCAGATCGCCGCCTGCCTCGCTCGACTCGGTGCACGGCCGGGTGATCGCGTCTCCGTGCAGGTCGAGAAGTCGCCGGAGAATTTGTGCCTATACCTCGCGGCGCTGCGCGGCGGCTTCGTCTATCACCCACTCAACATGGCCTACAAGCAACGTGAGCTCGAGTTCTTCCTGACGGATGCGGAGCCCGCGGTGATCGTGTGCGCCCCCGACCGTGAAGCGGAAATTGGCGCCATCGCCCACCGCAGCGGCACGGCAAAGATTCTGACCCTCGATGCATGCGGCCGCGGGACGCTGATCGCGGAGGCAGACGCCGCCGATACGGATGCCGGGACCGTACGACGCGACAGAAACGACCTCGCCGCCCTGCTCTATTCGTCCGGCACGACGGGCCGGCCCAAGGGTGTCATGCTGAGCCACTACAACCTGTTGAGCAACACCCGGACGCTCGTCGATGCTTGGGCGTTCTCGTCCGACGACCGCCTGCTGCACGCGCTGCCAATCTTCCATGTGCACGGTCTTTTCGTCGGCATCGGCTGCGTTCTGCTGAGCGGCGCGAGCATGCGCTGGCTGCGGGCCTTCAACGCATCAGAAGTCGTTCGCTATCTGCCCGAGTGCAGCGTGCTGATGGGTGTGCCGACGTACTACACCCGTCTGCTCGACGAGCCGTCGTTCACGAAGGAAAGCGCTGCGAGCACGCGCTTGTTCGTCTCGGGCTCGGCTCCGCTGCTCGCGGAGACGTTCGCCGCATTCGAGGCACGCACCGGACAACGCATTCTCGAGCGCTACGGCATGACGGAGACGAACATGAATACCTCGAACCCGCTGCATGGCGAGCGTAAGCCGGGCACGGTCGGGCCGCCGCTGCCGGGGGTCGAGGTCCGGGTCGTGGACGACGCTGGCGCCATGCTCGGCCGCGGCGAAATCGGCAACCTGCAGGTGCGCGGGCCGAACGTCTTCGTCGGCTACTGGAAGCTGCCGGCAAAGACTGCGGAAGACTTTACCGAGGACGGGTTCTTCTCTACCGGCGACAAGGCCGTGATCGACGAGGACGGCTACGTCTCGATCGTTGGACGCGCCAAGGATGTCGTGATCACCGGCGGGCTGAACGTCTATCCGAAGGAGGTCGAGCTGCTCATCGACGGGCTGCCCGGCGTGCGCGAGTCGGCCGTGATCGGTGTGCCGCATGCCGATCTCGGCGAAGCCGTCGTGGCGGTCGTCGTCGCGGACGGCTCAATCGAGCTCGCGGCGAATTCGATCGTCGAGGCCTGCAAGGCGAACCTGGCCGGATTCAAGGCGCCGAAGCGCGTCGTGCTGGCCGCGGAGCTGCCGCGAAACACGATGGCAAAGGTGCAGAAGAACGTTCTGCGCGAAACCTACCAGCGACTGTTCGACGACTGACGACCCTGCCGCTCGAGCTGCGGGCACGCGCGCTTCCGGCCGCGTCCGCGTCGGCGCGCGCGGCGTTATCCGAACATGATCCAAGACAGCGCTGCGCCGACGACGGTCATCGAAAGCCCCCAGGCCAAAAGCTGATTGAACAGCCTGCGGCTGTGCTCTGCGGTGACCGACGCGACGCAAAGCGCGCCGATCGTCGACAGCGGCGACACATCGACGAGATGGCCTGCAATGTTCATCGTAGAGGCGAGCGCGAGCGGATCGCCACCGCCAAGGTTCTCGATCAGGCCCGGCACGGTCGGCAGGAAGGCCGGCAGAACCACGGCCGACGTGCTCGAGTACGCCGATACGATGCCGATGACAACACCGAGAAACGGGATGATCGTCGTCGGTGTCGCGGCACTCGCCAGCAGACTCGAAAACAGCTCCATGCCGCCGGTCCGCTCGAGCAGTCCGATCAGGACGGTGACACCGCAGACCATCATGATCGTGCTCCACGGCATCACCTTGATCGCAGCTTGCTCGTCCGCGGCGCGCAGGAGCGTGAGGAATACCGCTGCGGTGAACGCCGCCATGCCGATGTCGACACCGACGAAAATCACGCCGACGATCAACAGGCCGATGGTGGCGAGCGTCAACTTCTGATGAACGTTCAACGGCGGCATCTCGCCGTCGGCCGCGAGGGCCACGTGCTCCGTCCGCGCGAACAGCTTCCAACCGCCGAATAGCAGGTAGGCGCTGAACGCGACGATCATGTGCGCGCCGAGGTTATACAGCCACGTGCTCACCTCGTAGCCGGGCAGACCCATGCGATCCATGATGCCGGAGACGATGATTCCCGACGGCGCAAGCGGCGATAGCGCGCCGCCGTTGCAGCCGTTGCCGACCATGATCGCCATTAGAAATGGCGGGATGCCGACGCGCATCGCGGTCGCCATCGCCATTGGCGCGAGCAGGCCGGTGGTCGCGATGTTGCCCGGGCCGGCGGAAGCAATGGCCGCGCCGAGCGCAAAGTACATGATCGGCACGAGGCCGATTCGGCCGCGGCACAGCCGGGTAGCGTTGTGCGCGACGATATCGAGCGTTCCGTTGACTTGCGCCTGGCTGAACAACAACGTGACGCCGGCCAGAGTGAGGAACAAATTGACGGGGAAGCCGCTCGTCACCTCGCGGACCGAGAGATCGCCGACGTAGACGCCTATGACCCAGGCAAGCGCCAGCGCGAGCAAGCCAACGTTGAGCCGCGTTGTGCAGCTCAGCACCACGGCGAGCACGAGGCCGCCGAGCGCGATGGCGCCAAGACTCATGCCGACGGTTGACCGCCGTTACGACGGCGCTCGGGCGCGCGTGTCAGCGGCCGCGACCGGACGAGCGCCGCGTCGAGGCTCACGCGAGCACACATCCGAGTCGAGACATCCGGGCCCTTTCGCGCTGTGTAGGAGTCTGCGGATCCTGCGGCATCGCGCCGACAATATAGATCTTCTCGCATTTAGGCTACTGTTTCGAAAGAAACTGCCCGCCACCGCCAGTTTCTCTCGCGCTGGCTGGCGCATTGAGGAACAATTCGCCTGTCGGCGCTGGGCCGACCGCAAGGGATGACGCCACATGCAAGACAACAAGCCTCCATCCGAGCTGACGTCCTCAGGCATTTTCACCGTCCTCGGTTCGACGGTAGGGCTGGCGCTCGGCCCCAGCGTCATTCTTATCTTGTCGGTCGGCCCGTTCATTACGCCCATCGAGCAGGAGTTCGGCTGGTCGCGTGTCGAGGTATCGCTGGCGATCACGATCGCGTCTTACATGATCTTGTTCGCATCGCCGATCCAGGGCTTCCTGGTCGACCGCTTCGGTCCGCGCCGCGTCGTGCTGAGCTCGATACCGCTATTCGCATTCGGGCTGTCTGCGCTGTATCTGCTGCCGGATGACCTGCGCATATTCTATTTGCTGTTCGCGTTGTTGCCGTTTCTCGGCGTCGGGCTGTGGCCGTTGAGCTATCTGCAGGCGGTCACCTACTGGTTCGATCGCAAGCTCGGCCTGGCCCTCGGCTGCGCCAACGCGGGCATCGGCGTCGGCAGCATGATCGTGCCGCTCGTCATCACCGCGTTGATCGTCGCCTACGACTGGCGCACCGCCTTTCTCGGCCTCGGCCTTCTCGTGCTGTGTGTCAGCTGGCCCGTAGTGTTCTTCGGCCTGCGAGAACCTGCTGCGGCCGAGACGAAAACAGTGAGCAGCGAGGCAAAGGTGATCCCAGGGCTGTCGTTTCGAGAGGCCACCCGCGAGCCCGCGTTTTATATGTTAATCGTGGCCTTCTTCCTGCTCGGCGTCACGGCTACCAGCCTGGTCACGCAGCAAGTGCCCCTGTTGATCGAGGCCGGCTGGACGCAAACGGAAGCTGCCTTCATTCAGTCCGTATTCGGCCTCTCCCTGCTGGCCGCACGCGTCTTTGTCGGCTACGTCATCGATCACGTGTTCGCGCCGCGAGTCATGCTCACGGTCTCCATCGGCGGCGCGCTCGCGTGCGTGCTGTATGCCGTCTTTCCGAATGCGGCGGTCGTCAGCGCCGTCCTGCTCGGCTTCCTGCTCGGGGCGGAATTCGACGTGCTCGCGTTTCTGATCAAACGATACTTTGGGAACATCGCCTACGGGCGCCTTTACGGCGTGATTTTCGGCTTGTTCTATTTGGGCTCGGGGCTCGGCGTCGCCGGCTTGTCGATGAGCCGGCAGATCTTCGGCAACTACAGCGCCGGGCTGTTCATTGCCGCCGGCATCCTGCTTGCCTGCGCTGTGCTGGTCAGCTTTCTCCCGCAGTATCGTTTCCGGGCAAGCAACGGCGCACTGTCTCTCGAGCCGCAGACACAGGCGGCGTAGCGCGAGCGGCGCTGTCGGCGGCGCTCAGAGCGCCGCCGACGCCGCGATATCCGAGAGCCGCTGAAATCGCTCGATATTCGGCGCGGGCTGCATGACCCCGGCCGTGAGGCAGACGAACGTCATCTCGAGCTCGGGGTCGACCCAGAACAGCGTGCTCCCGGAGCCGTAATTGCCGAACGTACCGGGCGAGGTCAGCGTGCCGAAGAGGTTCGGGCAGACCGCTCGGCCGGCGAGCCCGAATCCCAAGCCGAGATAGGCGGGATACGGCTCCCAGCCGTGATTGATCGCGATTCCTTTGTAGAGCTCGTTCGGCATATCGGCCGTCCAGTTGACGGTCGCGAGCTTCAACATCGCAGGTGAGAGGATGCGCTCGCCGTCGAGCGTGCCGCCCCGGCGCAGCATCTCGGCGAAACGGAACAGGTCGGGCACCGTGGAAATGCCGCCGACCCAGGGCATCTCCGCATGCTCTTCCCGAAACGCGCCTTGCGGCCCGAGGTGGCTGCGGCCGAGGTGCTCCTGCGGCGGCTTGCCGCGAAAATCCGGAAAGACGTGGCGCTCCGCAAGGTCCTTGCGCACGCCGATCGAGGTGTCCTGCATGCCGAGCGGCGTCAGCACCTCGTCCTGGAGCAACTGCCGATAGCTGCGCTGCCGCGGGTCGCAGCGGCGCACCGCTTCGCCCATCAGCGCGTGATGGACGAGCGGCGAGTAGTGCACGCGCTCGCCGGGCGGCGCGATCGAGTGGATGTTCGCGCAGATCGCCTCGATGATCTCGTCGAGGCGATCGATATACATGCCCGGCCGCGGTATCCACACCGGCGGCAAACCCGATGTATGCGTCAACAAATGAAAGAACGTGACGCGCTCGCGCGGGCCGCCTCGGAACTCCGGGATGACCTCGCTGATCCGTGTCGTCAGCGCGAACTGCCCGAGCTCGATGGCGCGCAGCACCAGCACGTTGGTGAATGCCTTGGTTAACGAGAACAGCGAGAAGACCGAGTCTTTCGCGAGCGGCGCGGTGTGCCCTTCGTCGCCGAAACCGAGCGCATCGAATAGCCCGAGCTCGCCGCGCCGGGCGATCGCGATGACCGCGCCGAAATAGCGATCTGCGGCGATATCCGCTTCGATCGTCGCTCTGAGATGGGCCATGCGGCCCGCGTCGAGGCCGGCGGCTGCGTCAATCACGGTGTGTCCTCCTTGCTCGACGGCCGCCGAAGCCGCTGACGCTCGTTGCGCGGCTTCGCGGCCACGAGGCCGGCGCGGCTACCCATCGCGCAGCCGCACCGAGCCGACCGGCCAAGGCGTCGGCACATTCGCACCCACTACTTCGCCCGCCCGGTATAGCCCTGCGCAATCGTCGGAATCGCGATGACGCTATTCCTCGCGCTCGGCGTTCCCCAGTCGCCGTAGAAGACGATACCGAACAGGGTGCGCTTATCTGCGCCGCCGAACGCGACGCCGTGCAGCCCCTGCGGGCCGGGAATCGTGCCGAGGAACTCGCCGGCCGGCGCGAAGACGTCCACGGACGACCCGGTGCTCACGTACAGCCGGCCTTCCTGGTCGACGGCCGAGCCGTCGCCGCTTTGCCCGCCGCGCAGCGTGCCGAGCTGGCGCTGGCCGGTCAGCGATCCGTCGTCCTGCACGTCGAACGCCACGACCTCGGCGCCGTTGGTGACATAGAGCGTCGTATCGTCCGGGCTGAGCACGATGCCGTTCGCGCCGGGCAGGTTCTCGCCGTATTGGGTCATCTCGCCGCGAGCGTCCGCATAGAACACGCCGACGCCGGTGATCGTGAGATAGACACCACCGCGGTCGTCGGCGGCAATGTCATTCAGCACGCCGCCGACGCAGTCGAGCGGCTCGCCCTGAAAAGTATCTGCCAGCATCCGGCGTTCCGGCTCGAGCTGCAGAATGCCGGACCGAAGGCCGCGCGACGCGACGAACAGCTCGCCGCTGCGGCTCCGCGACAGCGCGCCGCCGGTGTTCGTATCCTCGTGAATCACGGTCGCCAAGCCGGTCTCGGGGTCGAGCTGCATCACGTTGCTCGCATCGTTGTTGGCGAACAGCATCGTGCCGTCATCCGCCGCGAGAATGCCGTCTGCGTTGTTGCCCTCCCAGGCCCAGACGATCTCCCATTGCTGATCTGCCGCGATGACGCCGGGGATCTCGGTCGACACCGGCAGCTCGAGCGCCGGCGGCGGCCCCGAGTCGCCGCCGCCCGCGCCGCCGATTCTGAACGGCTGCGGCGGCGTAGCGCACGCCTCGAGCAGCTGCGGCGAGCCGGGATCCTGCCACGCCTGCAGGCTGTCCCCGCGCGCGAACGAAGACGATGGACTTTGCGCCGCGGCGGCGGCCGCTGCGCACCCGATCACTACCCCGAGAACGTGGCTCGATCTCATGTTTATCTCCTCCAAGCCCCTGTCTATCGCGAAGACCCGCGGCGCCTCGACTTTCTGATATTTATTGCCCGCCAGGACACGCCGGCCGGCCATTGTAGCGGAAGCCATTCGTGTTCCGTTCGATGACGCCATCACGGCGCCGCGTACCGTATCATGGCGCGCCTGAGCCGCAGCCGGCGTACCGGCCCATCAACCGATCCGCCACCGTCCGCCATGCCGAAACCGAGAACCGTCATCGCAACCCGCTACGTGACCCCCCTCCGCGAGGGCGGCTCGCTGCCGGCCATCGTCGAGGCGGACGACGACGGTATGTATGTCCTCAAGTTCCGCGGCGCGGGGCAAGGCCCGAAGGCGTTGATTGCCGAGCTGATCGCGGGCGAGATCGGGCGGGCGCTGGGTCTTGCAGTGCCGGAGATCGTGCTCATCGAGCTCGACGGCGATCTTGCCCGCACCGAGCCGGACCCTGAAATTCAGGACCTCATTCGGGCGAGCGCAGGTCTCAACGTGGCGCTCGACTACCTGCCCGGCGCGGCCGCATTCGATCCGGTGACCGAGCAGCCGAGCGCGGCGCTGGCGTCGGCGATCGTATGGTTCGATGCGTACGTGACCAACGTCGACCGCACGGCGCGCAACACCAACATGCTCATGTGGCATGACCGTCTGTGGCTGATCGATCACGGCGCGGCGCTTTACTTCCACCATGATCCGAGCGCCGACCCGATCGCCCACAGCGCCACGCCGTTCGCCCGCATCAAGGATCATGTCTTGCTGCCGTTCGCGAGCCAGCTCGTCGAAGCGGACGCCGAGCTCGCGCCGCGCCTCGACGATGCCGTTATCGAGCATATCGTCGCAGCGGTTCCGGAGATATGGCTCGAAGACGCCGAGAGCGCACCGGACGAGATGCGGCGCATTTATCGCGCGTATCTCGCGAGCCGCCTACGCACGCGGGACGTATTCGTTGCAGAGGCGATTCGTGCACGTTCACACCTATGATTACGCGATAATTCGCGTCGTTCCGAGAGTCGAACGCGCGGAGTTCGTCAATGCCGGCGTGATCTTGTCGTGCCCGGGCGTCGACTATCTGGATGCGCTGATCGAGCTCGACGAGCGGCGCGTGCAAGCGCTCGATCCGGGCGTCGACCTCGCGCTGGTCGAACGTCAGCTTGCGGCGATTCCGCTCATTTGCGAAGGCGGCGCCGGTTCAGGGCCGATCGGCAAGCTCAGCCCGCGTGAGCGCTTTCATTGGCTGGTCGCACCGCGCAGCACGATTATCCAGACCTCGCCGGCGCACACCGGCCGCTGCCGCCATCCCGCCGCGGTCCTCGAGCGGCTGCTCGGGTCGATGGTGCGCACCCCCGGCTGACCGGCACGCCGCCGCGCGCGGCGCCGTGCCGGCGCGGCGCTCAGAACCTCGG
>CAZFJU010000165.1:3472-10073 GCA_964518995.1 uncultured Gammaproteobacteria bacterium | reverse complement strand
GATGGCGCCTTGTCTGCAGCCGCTCGAGCCGCTCGCGCCGCCTTGATTCGGCGTGCGATGCGTGTCGCCCATCACCACGCTGACACGTTCGATCTCGACATCGAGCTCCTCGGCGACGATCTGAGCGACTGCGGTATCGACGCCCTGTCCCATGTCCATCTTGCCGAAGAACGCCGTCACATCCCCCGACTCGGCGATGGTGATCCAGGTATCGAGCGCGGTCGGATCGATGCCGCGCGGCTCGGACCACGTGCTCTGCGCATCCGCGCGGCGCACCGGCAGGATGCAGAGGCTCCCGCCGGCGCCAACCGCGAACAGGAGGCCGCCGCTGCCCTTCAGAAATGCGCGCCGGTCGAGCGGCGTCGCCAAGCCTTGCGCCAGACTCGAAGCATGCCGGGTCATACGTTGCGCTCCTCGGAGTCCGCATGCTCGCCGCCAGCCGCTGCAGCCGCCGTGCTCGCAATCGCCAGCTCATCGGCAGCGCGGCGAACGGCTCGCAGGATGGCCATGTGCGTTCCACATCGACATTTCAGGCCGGCGAGCATCGTGCGAATCTCGGCGTCGCTCGGCTCAGGATTGCGCTCGAGCCCCGCCACTGCCGTCATGATCCAGCCGTTCGTGCAATAGCCGCACTGCGCGGCTTCCTCCGCGATGAACGCCGCTTGCACCGGATGCGGCCGCTCCGACGTGCCGAGGCCGTCGAGCGTACGAATGGACGCATCGCCCACGGCCGACAGCGGAATCACGCAGGCGCGGGTTGCATGGCCGTCGACGATTACCGTGCAGGCGCCGCATTGGGCGACGCCGCAGCCGAACTTCGGCCCGCGGAGCGCGAGCTCGTTGCGCAGCGCGTAGAGCAGCGGCATGTCGGCGTCCGCCTCGAGCTCGCGGCGCTCGCCGTCGACGTTCAAAACAAAGCGTGGCATAGCAGGCCCTCCGGTCAGCCCGAGGCGGGGGTTTCGGCTCGATCGGCGGCGGCTTCGTCGGATTCCTGCCCGAGCAGCACTTGCTGCCAGAACAAAAGGCTCACCCAGAATTGGTAATCCTGATTCGCCTTTCGTGCGAAGCCGTGGCCCTCGTCGAGGCCGAGCAAGTGCCACGCTTCGGCGCCGCGCGCGCGGACCGCTTCGATGATCTGATCGGCCTCCGACGCCGGCACGCGCGGATCGTTCGCTCCGGTGACGACGAGGAGCGGCGTGTCGAGCTCGTCCACGCGCGTCAGCGGCGAGATCTCGAGCAGCTTTGCGCGCTGCTCCGGGTCGCGCTCGTCACCGTATTCGACCCGGCGGAGATCGCGGCGGTAGCTCTCGGTATTCTCGAGAAACGACACGAAGTTCGAGATCGCCACGACGCAGTTCGCGCCGCGCAACCGCTCGCCGAAATGGATGGCGCTCGCATAGCACATGTAGCCGCCGTAGGAGCCGCCGGTCACGGCGATCCGCTCGCTGTCGATTCTCGGATCGGCGGCGAGCGCATCGAGGAACGAGCCGATATCGCGAACCGAGTCTTCGCGCCGGTCCGGCCCGTTGTCGAGGCTAACGAAACGCTTGCCGTAGCCCGACGAGCCGCGCACGTTCGGATAAAACACCGCGATGCCGAGCTCGTTGATCAAGTAATTGGTGCGGCCGAGGAAGCCCGTGCGGGACTGCGACTCGGGACCGCCATGGATGTTGACGATCAGCGGCAGCGGCCCAGGAAAACGCGCCGCGTCCGGCTGATACAGGAAGCCCGAGACGGTCTCGCCGTCGAAGCTTTCGATCTCGACGAGCGCAGGCGTAACGTTCGCCTGCACGTCCAGCCCGCCGGTCTCGCTGCGTGTCCAGCGCGTCACCTCGAGCGTGGCCGGGTCCACGGCGTATGCGTCCGCCGAGCTTCGTGCGGCGCTCAGCGTGAGGCCGATCGTCCCCCACGGCGCGATCTCGATGCCGCCGATCACACCGTCAGGCAGCGCGTCGACGGTACGTACATCTCCGCTTTGCGGGTCGAGCACGCGCAGCCGGCTGCGGCCCGCTTCGTTGACGGTGTATGCGATGAAGCTGCCATCGGCCGCGATGTCGAAACTCTCGACGTCCCAGCGCGGCTCCGGCGATACCGGCGTGAACGCGCCGGTTTCGATATCGAGCCGGCCGAGCTGCTGAAACTCGCTGCCCTCGTCGGACGTGACCCACAACGTGCCGTCGGGCGCGAACTCCGCGCCGCGATACGCGATCGGCGCGGCGTGGTCGCCGATCGGCGTCAGCTGGCCGCTGTCCAGGTCGAGCAAGTGCAGGTTGGACTTGGTGATCTGCAAATACTCGACGACCACGGCGGCACGGCCGTCCGGAGCAAAGCCCGCAATGCTCCAGCCGCCGCCGCTCACTTCGGCGACTCTGCGGTCCGTCGAGGGGTCGCGCGGATCGACGACATAGAGATCCGTATCGCTGCCGTTGCGGCGTGTCGATGAGTAGCCGACCCAGCGCCCGTCGGCGCTCCACGCGCCGAAGTTGTTGCGGCTCTGCCCGTCCGTGACGAGCTGGAGCCGCCCCGACTCGAGCGTGTAGAGCTGATAGAACTCGTTGCCGCCGACGTCCTTGCGAACGACCAGCACGTCGCCCGCGGGCGACCACGTCCCGGCGACCGGCTCCGCCTCGAAGCTCAGCTGCTCGCGCGCACCCATCGGCATCGCCACGCGGTGAATCTGCGCCGTATTGCCGAAGCGCGTCGTGATCAGCATCGAGCGATCGCTCGGCTGCCAGCCGGCAAAGTTAGCCGTGCGAAATTCCATGTAGGGCCGCGTGCGCTCGGCCAGGTCGATCGGGACCGCCGGGATACCGTCCGCTACGAGCGCAGCCGGCCTCTCGACATAGCCCACGGACGGCGTTTGCGCCCATGCCGCAGCGGGCGCGGCTAGGATCAGCAGAGGGAATAGCGCTCGCATGGAGCCTCCTTCTAATCGATATGACACGTCAGCGCGGCGGCAGCGTATCCTCGCGGCCGGGCGGCAGGTGCTGATCGGCTGCGGTCAGCACGAAGCCGACCATCACGTAGTCCCCCATGATCGTCGCGAGCTCGACCATGCCCTGCCGGCCGAATTCACCGACGATTTCCGCGTATAGATCGGAATCCACGTTGTGCTCACGAAGGAGTGCGCGAGCGAACCGGATGATCAGCTCGTCCTTCGGCTCGAGGCCTTCGAGCCCCCGGTCGAACTTGATGGCATCGATCGTCGCATCGGGCACGCCGAAGCGGCGCGCGGCAGCCTCGTGCGCCGACCACTCATAGGCCTGCTCGAATTCCCAGGCCGCTTGCAGGATCGCCACCTCGTAGTCGCGCGGCGCGAGCACGCCGTCGTTGCGCAGGTACTGGTTCAGGAGGTGAAACGCCTCGGCGACCTTCGGGCTGTACATCGAAACGGCGGCCGGGCCGGTCAGCGGGCGGGGACCGTCGCCGACGACGCGGTCGTAAGCGCGCTGACCTTCCTCGTCGAGCTGATCGCGCGTGAGCGCGGGCAGACGTGACAACGATTCCGGATCGATATCCGGCGGCAGCTGCGCACCGGACTGAGATTGAGCATAACCGCTGGAAGCGGCCGCGAAGATCGCGCAGGCAGCCACGATTCTGAGCCATCCGAGCATGTGGAATCCCCCATTGTTGTCGCGAATAGGCAAGTGGTCCGCCAGTGTAGTACACCCGCGCACATGCGGAGCAAGCATCGCAGGCGCGCCCTTGCCCGCACCGTCGATCAATACACCCGCACGCGCGCGGAGCAAAGCCGGCACCTCGCTTCACGTCGACGAGCGCTGGCGATTCGCCCGAGTCGCAGCGTACGGAACGACTCTGTAGGCTCGGAAGGCTTGAGCCACCGCGCCGGGAACGGCCGCGCAGACCGCGCAGGACCTACACGGCGCATCGTATAGGGGAGACTTCCATGACCGAAACAGTTGCCGAGCGCCGCCGTGATATCGCCCATATCGGGCCTGTGGAAATGTTCACGCCGACGCTCGAGGCCAGCCGCGATTTTTTCGTCGACCTGATGGGTCTTCGGGAGGTACATCGCGATCAGGGCTCCGTCTATTTGCATACTTGGGACGACTACCAGCGCTATACGATCAGGCTCATCCAGCGCGACGACGCGGGCATTGGCCGCACGTTCTTGCGGGCGGCCAGTCCGCAGGCCCTGCAGCGCCTCGTCGAGGCGATCGAGGCCAGCGGGCAGGGCCACGGCTACAGCGAGCAGGAGTTCGGATTGGGCCGGGTTTATCTGTTCGACGATCCCGACGGCCACCCGATGGGCGTCTACTGGGACGTAGAGTGGTACGAGGCCGACGACACCGACCGGCCGGCCCTGAAGAATCAGGCGGCCGCGTTTCCCGGCCGCGGCGCCAATGCGCGGCGGCTCGACCACATCAACTACCTGACGAAAGAAATCGAGCCGGTCAACCGATTCCTGACCGACGTGCTCGGTGCACGCTGCACGGAACGCATCGCGCGGGAGGGCGGCGGCTACGACGGCGTCTGGTTCACAGTCACCGACAAATCGTACGATCTGGTATTCACCCGAGACTTCATGGGGGTAAGCGGGCGACTGCACCACATTGCCTTCGCAACGGATACGCGAGAGGACATTCTGCGCGCAGCGGATGTCTTCCTCGAGGGCGGCATCCACATCGAGACCGGCCCGCATAAGCATGCCATTCAGCAGGGCTTCTTCTTATATGTGTGGGAACCGGGCGGTAATCGCATCGAGCTGCATAATGCCGGCGCGCGCCTCGTGCTGGCTCCCGACTGGAAGCCGGTGACCTGGACGCCCGAAGAGCGCGCCAAAGGGCAAGCGTGGGGCTTAAAGACGATCGAGACGTTTCACACGTACGGCACGCCGGTCATCGATACGCCGCAAAGCTAAACGTTAGAGGCTCACCGGGCGCCTGCGCTCCCGGTTGGGCGGCCGACGGCCGCTCACGGCGCATCCTCGCGCGTGAACGGCACGAACGTGACGGGCAGCACATCGCGCTCGACGATCTCGCCCGCGGCGTCCTTCTCGAGCACGCGCAGCGACTGCGTCGCGCCGGCGGCGCCGACCGGAATCACGAGGCGGCCTCCCGGCGCAAGCTGCTCGAGCAGCGGCGCCGGCACTTCCTCCGGAGCGGCGGTGACGATGATCGCATCGAAAGGCGCGGCTTCCGGCCAGCCGAGATAGCCATCGCCGATGCGCACGGAGATATTGTCGTAGCCGAGCCGCTCGAGCGTTTCGCCGGCGCGCCGCCCGAGCGGCTCGACGATCTCGATCGTGTACACGTGCGCGGCGATCTCCGCCAGCACGGCGGCTTGATAACCGGAGCCTGTGCCGATCTCGAGCACGCTGGAGCCGCTGTCGACCGCAGCGAGATCGGTCATCAACGCTACGATATAGGGCTGCGAGATCGTCTGCCCCTCGCCGATCGGCAGGGGTCGATTGACGTACGCAAGCATGCGATATTCCGCCGGGACGAACTCATGCCGCGGCACCTCCGCGACGGCGCGCATCACCGCATCGTCGAGCCGGGACTTGCCGATGCTCCGGCTCGTCGCGCGCACCATTTGGTCGATCTCTTCAACCATCGCACGACGCTGCGCGTCGCCTTCCACCTGGGCGCACGCCGGTGCCGCGGTGACCGCCGCTGCGGCCGCGAACGCCGCCCATACGTGCCGAACGAACTTCATCTAGGCACCTCCGCCGCGCTTCATCCAATGGACAGTATAGAGGCCCCTCGGCCGCCGAATCAGAAACGCTCGCGCGCGTCGGCCGTTAAGGCACATCCGCCGAGCCGCGGCGCGCGATGACGTACAACAAGAGCCCCGATGCGACCGTCACGAGCGCGGCAATCAGCTCGACCGGCTGCTGCCGCGCGGCAAGGGCCGCGAACAGCAGTGTCGCCGTGACAAACACAGCCGGCGCCCACGGAAAGCCAGGCAGCCCGGCCGTGACCGCGCGCTCGCGGCGCGCGACGATGAACAAGCTCGCGACGGTCAGGGCGGCGCTGAGGCTCAGCGTGAAGCCGAGATAGGAAAGCAGCTCGCGCAGGCCCGTGATCCAGACGACGACCACCGCGAGCGCGGCCTGCATCACCACCGCCACGAGCGGCGTTTCGCCCTTGAAGCTCAGGAAGCGCGGCATCAGGCCTTCGTCCGCCATCTTGGCGTACACGCGCGGGCCGACCATGATCATCGCCGATACCGACGTGAACAGCGCGAGCGCGACGAGGACGCGGAGCGCACGGACGAGCCCTTCTCCGCCGAGCACCCGCGCCGCGGCCACCGCAACGTCCTCCCGGCCGGCCACAGCGTCAAAAGGCGGCAGCAGCACGAAGACCGCGTTGAGCACGACGTAGATCAGCACCGTCAATGCGGTGCCGGCGAGCAGCGCCTGCGGCACGCGAGCGCGCGCCGCGGGCACCTCGCCGGCGATGTACACGGCCGCGTTGAACCCCGAGTAGCTGAACGAGATCCACATCACGCTGAGCGCGAAGGCGCCAACCGACAGCGGCACGATCTCGTCTCCTCCGGCGCGCAGCTCGACCACGCCGGGCCACGCCGCGACGCCTCCGCCGCCGGTCAATGCGAACGCCACGAATGCCGCGATCGC
>CAZFJU010000165.1:0-3372 GCA_964518995.1 uncultured Gammaproteobacteria bacterium | reverse complement strand
GCGGGATGAACGTTGCGCGACAGATACATATATTCGCCGCCGGAAGCCGGCAGCAGGCGAGCCAGCGCGCCATAGCTCAGCGCGCCGCAGAGCGCCAGCACGCCGCCGATGCACCAGGCCGCAAGCACGCGGCCCGGCGAACCGAGGTCGGCGAGCGCGAATCCGGAGGTCGTGAAGACGCCGGCACCGATCATATTGCCGATGACGAGCGCGGTCAGCGTTGCAGTGCCGAGCACGGTGCGGCTCCGACTCATCGTACGGCCCCTTCACGACACGGTGTTTTCGCGCTACGGTCGCGATAGCGCACTAGCATTCGCGGGTCACCATCATGGCCTTGCGCCGGATGCGCTTTGCTTGAGCTCGACATTACATCGGTCGCGCTGCGTTTCGGCAACGTAGGCGGTCCGACCAGGAGAAAGACCATGCAACGGATCACGGCGAGATCGATTCCGGCACTGGCGCTGATGTTCGCAATCGGCACGTTCTCGCACTCCGCGAGCGCTCAGAACCAGGGCGGCGCGAGTGAAAGCGAGCCCGTGTGGCTCGAGTCGCTGATCACGGCAACACCGCAAGAAGGCTTCGCGCTCGCCCTGACGCTCGCGCGCCGAGCCGTGCGGGCCACCCAGCCCGACGTCGAGGTGTTGCGCGAGTTGCGCCCCGTCTATGCCACGGACGCGGACAGCCTCATCGCCGTATCGAGCGTCGTCGCGATCCATTTTCAGACCATCGCGGCCGCGAACGATTACTGGCAGTCGTCCGCGTCGTCGAGCGGGGCGGCGTCGACGTCCGACTGAGCCGCGAACGGCCTGCCGGCGCGGCGCTTGCGTCCGCTGCGATCCCCATGAGGTAAGCTTGCGCTCCTAATGGGGGGCTACCCAGAAATCGAGGCAGGCATCGCCGTGCTGCTCGCCGTCACCGGTGTGCTCGCGGGCGTCTGCAACGCGCTCGCGGGCGGCGGCACGTTCTTCACCTTCCCGGTCTTCCTCGGCGCCGGCCTGCCGCCGGTCGTCGCCAATGCGTCGAACGCCATTGCGGTATGGCCGGGGCATGCCTTCGCGGCAATCGGTTATCGTCGCGAGCTCCGTGCCCATAGCGGCGGTATGCGGAGCGCCATGGCGATGGCATTGGCCGGAGGGGCCGGCGGCGCGCTCATTTTGATCTACATGGAAGATCGCTCGTTTGCGCAGCTGATTCCCTTTCTGCTGCTCGCCGCGACTTTGCTGTTCGCGGTCGGCGAGCCGCTCAACCGTTGGGTCGCGGCCCATACGGGCGGCTCGCGCGGGCGTGTCGCCGTGCTCGTCGAGCACGGCTGTTTGTTTCTCTTCTCGCTCTACGGCGGGTTTTTCAGCGCCGGTCTCGGTGTCATTCTGATGGCCGGCCTGCTGATGCTCGGCGTGACCGACCTGAGCGTGAACAACGCGCTGAAGAATCTGCTCAGCACACTCATCTCGAGCGTTGCGGTCGTGATCTTCGCGCTCAGCGGGCTAGTCTCCTGGCCCCACACCTTGATCGCACTCGCCGGCGCCGCTGTCGGCGGCGTCCTGGGCGCCCGCATCGCTCATCGGATTTCAGCGCTCTGGTTGCGGCGGATCGTGATCGGGGTTGGCTTGTCGCTCAGCGTCTACTATTTTTTCGTCTATTACGGCTGAGCCGTCCGCGTTCTGATCGGTCCGCTTCGTCTGTCACGGCTGCGCGGCCCGAGTGGTCTATACGGCTGAGCCGCCCGTCGCGGCCCATTACCGCTGCGGGCCGCTCCTGTCGTGCACGTCGGCAACGGTTGCAGCCGGCGCGAACCCGAGCGGGTCGTGGCATTCGTCGGCGAAACCGTTCATCGACAACAGTCGATTCCACAGCCGCACGCGCTCCGCGGGCGCCAGCTCCCGCACCCACCGCCACGCCGCCGCATAGTCGTACTCCGCGCGCCACGACGACTCGCTGCGGATCTGCGCCTCGGCGAATTCCTCGCCCCAAACATCCGCCCAGACCCGGTCCAGAATCAGATACAGCGTCCTGTGACCATCGAGATAATTCATGCGCTCGACGAGCTGCCACAGGTGCCGGTGCCCGAGCTCATGCACGAGCGTCGACTGCTTCATGGCCCGCGGATAGCTCGCCCGAAGCCGCATCGGATGGTTACGCCCGCCGGAGTGGCTGACCGCATCCGCCACCACCGCGGACACCTGCGCTTCCGCGAAGGGCATGCAGGAGCGTGCTTCGAGCGCGGCGATGATGCGCTCGCCGTGCTCGTTCCAGATCTCTTCGTACATCCGCGTCGCATAGCCATGCGCGGCGCTGCTCGGGATGAAATCGAGCAGAATCGTCGCGGGCTCGGAGGCGAAGGCCGGCGACATGCTCACGGCGACGTTCGCCAGCACGGTCGCAAGCACAGTCGTCAGCCACGCCGCCGAGCGCTTCATTGGACGCGCTGCACTTGAATGAAGCCGCGCAGCTCCTCGACCGTGAGGCGATAAGAGGCGCCCCAGCGCGTCGAGTAGATTCGCGCGTGCTGGCCGGGCCGGAGCCGATACCGCTCCGGTTGCATCTGACGCCACACTTGGCCGTTCTCGAGCGTAATGAGGTGCCGATTCGGCGCGACTTCGCGGACGCTCGCGATCGTCGCTGTCATCTCGTCGCGCTCGAAGCCGCCGTCGCGCGACTGGCGCAAGCCGAAGTCGTCGAGCGACGCGGGCTCGGCGGCGGACTCCGCCTCCGCGACCGGCGCACGCTCGGCGACCGGAGCCGCCTGAGCAACCGGCGCTGCCTCGCCGGCCGAGGCAGCCTCCGCGCCCGGAGCCGCCTCAGCGGCGGGAGCGGCAGCCTCCGCGGTCGCCGCGACCTCGGCTGCGTCTGCAGCCGCGGGCGCCCGCGACGCCTCCGCCGCGTCGCCCGAGCCGTCGCTTGCCTCCACGGCCGGCGCGGCGCGCGCTTCGTCGACCCGCGACTCGAAACACGCGAGCCGCTCGGCGGGCGTCGCAAGCGTGATGCAATCGCTGACCTCGATCGAGACGGGCCCGGCCTCCTGGGCCATACCCGCCGCTGCGCCGGCGAGGATGAAGCCGAGCGCGACGCCTCCGCGCCGCACTGCGCGCCGGATTAAGATGACATTGTTCATGTGTGACACCATGAGCCTGCGCGCTGCGGTGCGGCGCACGTTCGCTTTTATTAAGCACTCGGGAGCAGCATGTCAAACCGCCACGGCCGGAGCCGCCCATGCCGATCGTCGAAGTCGTCGACCTGAGCAAACATTATGCGAAAGCGGGGGCGCCTGCCGAGCGCATCACCGCGGTCGATCATGTTTCTTTCACGATCAAATCCGGCGAGATATTCGGCTTGATCGGGCCGAACGGCGCCGGCAAGACCACGACGCTCGAG
>CAZFJU010000164.1:0-10123 GCA_964518995.1 uncultured Gammaproteobacteria bacterium | reverse complement strand
CGGCGCCGAGAAGTTCATCGACATCAAATGCCGCAAGACCGGGCTGCGTCCGCAGCTCGTCGTGCTGGTCGCAACGATTCGAGCGCTGAAGTATCAGGGCGGCACCGAGCTGAAGGACCTGAATACCGAGAATCTCGAGTCACTGAAGCAGGGTATCGTCAACCTCGATCGCCACGTCGCCAACATCCGTGATCACTACGGCATGCCGGTCATCGTCGGGATCAACCGATTCGGCAGCGATACGGAGAACGAGCTCCAGCTCGTGATCGACCATATGGCGCAGCAAGGCGTCAAAGCCGTTGTCTGCGAGCACTTCGCAAAAGGCGGCGCCGGCGCCGAGGAGCTGGCTCGCGCGACGGTCGAGGCGTTGGCGAACCCGGCGGCCGAACTGAAGTTCGTCTATGACGACGCGGACACGCTGTGGCGCAAGATCGGCAAAGTCGCAGAGAAGATTTACGGCGCGGCCGAGGTCATTGCCGACTCTGCGGTCCGTAAGAAGATCGAGAAATATCAGGCGGACGGCTACGGCCATTTCCCGATCTGCATTGCGAAGACGCAGTATTCGTTCTCGACTGATCCGCAGTACCGCGGTGCGGCGAGCGGCCATGTGTTCAAGGTGCGCGACGTGTATCTGTCGGCCGGCGCCGAGTTCATGGTAGTGCTCGGCGGCGATATGATGACGATGCCCGGCTTGCCGAAGAAGCCGGCGGCGGACCATATCGATATTGACGAGAACGGCGAGACCGTCGGTCTGTCCTGAGCAGATAGCGCCGATCGCGCACGCCCGTGCAACACGCCGGACGATTGGAGCTCTGATGAGCGCTTCTATCGTTCGGCGTGCTTCTATTCGTTTACCAGCCGGCTTGGCCGCAGCATCTGTTGTAGCGTTGCTTGGCGGTGCGCCGCAAGCCGCGCATGGCGATTCCGGGCAGGCTGGCGACTTCTTGCGCATTGCGTTGCCCGCCGCGGCGCTCGCGGTGACCGTCCGCCAGGACGACCGCGAAGGTCGGCGGCAGTTCTACCGCTCGTTCGCTGTAAATGCAGGCGCCACACTGCTGCTGAAGTCCGCGGTGGACGACCAGCGACCGAACGGCGATGGCGATGACGCCTTCCCGTCCGGGCATGCGTCGATGTCCTTTCAAGCCGCAAGCTTCTTGCACCGCCGCTACGGCGCTCGCAAAGCGTGGCCGGCTTACGTGCTCGCTGGGTACGTCGGGTGGAGCCGCGTCGATACCGACGAGCATGACGAAGCGGACGTGCTGGCTGGCGCTGCGCTCGGAATCGCCGCGTCGTTCCTCCTCGCGGACCGCATCGACGAGCGCGCGCAAGTTGCGTTCAGTGCCGGCCGAGATGGCTTCGCAGTGCGTTTTGCTGGCCGGTTCTGAGCGGAGCGCGGAATGGATTGGGGTAGGGTCGACGGGTACGGCGGCGGCACTAGAGAGGCCGGCGCAGTGGCCGGCCTCCCGTCACACGACTAAGTTGCCGCGGAGCCGATCGGCCGATCGGCTCCGCTAAATGGGCTCTGACCCCAATTCCTGCTCAGTACTGACTAGCCGCCAATTTCCTTGCGGACGATCGCCGCCGCTTCGGCGAGGTTCTTCAGCTTCAGCTTGGCCACCATGCGCGGCAGCGGCTTCAGGCCGCAGTCCGTGCTCAGCGTGACCTGTTCCGGTGACAGATACTTCAGCACCTCACGAATGCGATTGGCGATGACATTCGGCGGTTCGATCATGGTCGTGCGGATGTCGACAACGCCGATTTGCACGCCCTTGTCCTTCGGGCAGTTCTTCAGAAACTCGATGCCGGCCATATTGCGGTTGGCGTAGTCCAGCACGAACTCGTCCACACCCGCGGTATTGAAGTAGTGCGGAAGCACGGTCTGGTAGCCTTCCGGGAAGCTGCCGCTGAGGATGTCGTTACCCCAAGCGTTGCCGAAGCAGAAGTGCCAGCCGATCTTGGCGTCGACGCCGTCTGCCATGGCTTCGATGCTTTCGCGGACCCATTTGAAGTCGTCCGGATTGTTCGAGAACAACGGCATCCATGCGCCAAGATCTTCGATCTGCAGGTACTTCGCGCCGAGCTTGACCAGCTCCTTCATCTCCTTGTTGAAGATGGGGACCAGCGCGAATGTCAGCTCCTTGGCGCTCTTGTAGTACGTGTTCTCATTCAAGTAGACATGCCACGCGAGATTCGCGGGACCCGCGCCGACAGACACCTTGACCGGCACGCGAGCGTGCTGGTTCGCGATCTGGTAAAGGTCGCCCCAACGTAGACGATCGGGCTCCTGATCGACCGGGCCGCTGACGATGACGCCGCCCCAATCGTCCATGATGGCCTTGCCCTGGCTCGGGTCGGCGCCGGCATAGCTCGGATGCGGATTACGCGACGGCTCGAAGCCCGGAATGCGCTCATACAGGTACCACGAGAACGAGCCGATCACCCCGACGTAGTCGTCGTACCACATGTTACCGTCGGTGACGATGTCGATACCGGCTTCTTCCTGGTCTCGGATGACCGTGGCGACGGCATCGCTATAAGCTTCTTCGTGGGCGACTTCCTTGAAGGCGACGCGAACATCTCGGCCGAGCAATTGGTGCTTGAACCAGCTCGGCCGAGGGTACGAGCCGACCATCGTCGTCGGAAGCAGGGTATCGACTATCTTTTTCGGCATTATGCGGTCTCCTCCAGTCGCGGAATGCAGTAAATGCTTTTAGAGGTTGTTGTTCTGGTGCGGAAAGAACCGGAGTATACGCTAACGCTCCGGGCCTAGGTAGGCGCGACGCGGCGGTGACAACAACGAATATACTCGCTCTCAGGGTGATATCAGCAGGGGACGGATCAACACATGACGAACCGCAGATCGATGATCGGCCGAAGAGAAATCCTTGCCGCCGGCGCGTCTTGGCCAGCGCTGGCCGCATGGCCTGGGACCGCAACGGCGGCCCTTCGTCGGGTGACGATCGGCGCGAATCCGGCAGGCACGAATTTCAATGTCATTGCCGGCGGCTTCGCGCAGCTGATTCAGCGGCGGCTTCGTATCCCATCGATCGTGCGGCCGTATGCCGGCTCGTCGGTGTATGTCCCGCTGCTGCAGCGCGGCGAGATCACGCTGGGCATCAACGCCGGCATCGATTCGTACCTCGCCTTCCGCGGCGAAGAGCCGTACGGTGTTCCGATGACGCGTATTCGTGCGCTCATGGCCATCTATCCGCTGGGATATGCCTATTGGGTGAAGGCATCGTCCGGTCTGCGCACTATCGCAGACCTGGCTGAGCGTCGCGTGGTGTTGAATTATCGCAGTCTCGTGCAGCTCAGCCGGTTGAACCGGGCCGTGCTCGCAACGGCCGGTCTCGACGAGCGCAGTTTTAACGCCGTCACGGCCGCCGGCTTGCCGGAAGGCGCCGGCCTCGTTGCAGAGGGCAGGGCCGATGCTGTGGCGATGGGCTACCGGCTCCCGCTCGTGCTGCAAATGCACGCGACCATTCCCGGTGGTTTGCGCTTCCTCGAGCTCGGCGACGATGAGGCCAAGGTCGCCGAGGTGATGCCTGGAGCGTGGGTCGAAACGGTCGAGCCGGGTGAGAACGCGGTCGGCATCGACGGGCCGATGCGCGTTGCGATGTACGACACGTATCTCACCGCAGGCCTGCATATTGCGGACGAGGACGCTTATCAGCTCGTCGAGTTGCTGTATACGGCTTGGGCCGATCTGCAGCGCGATTACGCGCTGCTGATCGACGTGCCGCAGTCATCACTCGTGCCGGCCAACCATCCACTGCCGTACCATGCCGGCGCCATCGCGTATTTCAAGGACGCCGGCCTGTGGACGGATGAGCACGAGCGCAACCAGACAGCGCTGCTCAGTGGGATTCAGGGTTGACCACGAACGTCGGCGGATAGTGGCGTCCGCCCCGCTCGAGCGTGATCCACCGCAGCTCGGTGAACTGGTCGATGCCCGGTCGCCCGCCGTGGCGGCCGAGCCCGCTGGCGCCCGTGCCGCCGAACGGCACATGCGGCTCGTCGTGGATCGAGCTGTCATTGACGTGCGCCATGCCGGTGTGGAGCCGCCGTGCCACTGCGAGGCCGCGTTCCTCGTCCTCGGTGATGATGCCGGCGGACAAGCCGTACTCGGTATCGTTCGCGAGCCGCACGGCGTCTTCCTCGCCGTCCGCAACGATGATCGGTGCGACCGGGCCGAAAGTCTCCTCACGGAACACGCGCATCTCCGGCGTCACGCCGCCAAGCACGGTGGGCTCGAAGAACAGCCCCTGATGCCCGCCGCCGCACAGGAGCTGAGCGCCTTTACCGACGGCGTCCTGCACATGCTCTGCAATGCGCTTCAGCTGCTTCTCGTTGATGACCGGGCCAATGCAGGTGCCAAGATCGCGCGGATTGCCGCTTTTCAGTTTCTTCGCGTTGGCTACGAACTGCTCGGTGAACGCGTCGGCGATCTTGCCGTCGACGATGATGCGCTCGACCGCCATGCAGATCTGCCCCTGATGCATGAACGAGCCGAATGTCGCCGCGTTGACTGCGCGCTCGATGTCCGCATCGTCGAGGACGATCAATGCATCCTTGCCGCCGAGCTCGAGCACGCAGCGCTTCAGCAGGGAACCCGCGCGGGCCGCGAGCTGTGCACCGACCGCGGTCGAGCCCGTGAAGCTGATGCCTCGAACGGCCGGGTTCGCGATCAGCTCGTCGCCGACCTCCGCGACGTTCTCGCGCGAGCACGTTACGACGTTGAACACGCCCTTCGGCACGCCGGCCTCTTCCATGATCTCGGCGAGGAGGATGCCGCCGGCCGTCGGGGTTTCCTCGGAGGGTTTCAGCACGACCGAGTTGCCGACTGCGAGCGCGACGGCGAAGCCGCGCGATGACAGGATCACCGGGAAGTTCCACGGTGAAATGACCGTTACGACGCCGAGCGGCTCGCGCACGACGAGGCTGAGCTTGTTGAGATCGGACGGCAGAATCTCGCCGGTGACCTGGTAGGCTGCGGCCGAGGCCGCGCGAAATACGCCGGCGCTGTAGTTCGTCTCGAACATCGCCTTGCCGATCCATGAGCCGCCTTCGTCGACAATGACCTCTTGAAATTCCTTCGCGCGCGCCTCGAGGATATCCGCAGCGCGAGCGATGATGCGGGCGCGCTGGGAGTGAGTCGTGGCGGCCCAGCCAGGTTGCGCGTCCCGGGCAGCCGCGATGGCGGTAGCGGCGTCTTCGCGGGAAGCATCCGCGACCTCAGCCCAGACTTCGCCGGTCGACGGGTTATAGACCGGAAACTTCGCGCCTCCTTTGGCGGCGACCCACTCGCCGTTGATGAAGAGGTTCGTGTTGTTGCTACCCATTGCTGCCTCCTGCTGCGTATCGCCGTAGTATAGGTAACCGTCTCGTTGATTGTCAGCGCGAGACGCTGTTCCTGCGTGCGCCCGGCTCACTTTGCTAGGGTAGCCGCCGTGAGAAGGGTTCCTGATTTGCTGCGCGGTACACGAGTGTCTCGTCCCGCAAGTTCGTCACACGATATTTTGCTGCGCCTCCTTCGCGATCCGGCGCGTCCGTTGCTCATGACTGTGGCGGCGGCCTCCGTCCTGCTCGTCGCTCTCGTCATGCTCTCGGCCTGCGCGCCCTTGCCCCTCGATCACTCCGCCGCGCGCGAGAGCTCACCGCCGACAGTGCCGGCCGATGCGGGCGTCCTCGCGGGTTTCGCCGATGAGGTCGAAGCGGAGCTTACCGGCCGCAAGTCCGCGTACTGGCTACTCGACGGCAACGCCGACTCGCTGCGAATCCGCATTGCGCTTGCTGATCTTGCCGCCGAGACGCTCGACATTCAGTACTTCATCTGGCAGGACGACATGACCGGCCGCCTGCTGATGCAGCACGTCATCGACGCAGCAGATCGCGGCGTACGGGTGCGGTTTCTGCTCGACGATCTGGCGACAGTCGGCCGCGCTGTCGAGCTTGCGGCGCTCGCCGCCCACGAGCATATCGAGCTGCGGCTGTTCAATCCCTGGCGATCGCGGTCCCCGCTCGTGCGTCCGTTGGAGTTCGTTGCGCGGTTCGGTTTGCTCAACCACCGCATGCACAACAAAGTATTTGTGGCGGACGGGCGCTTCGGAATCATCGGCGGCCGCAACATCGGCGACCGCTATTTCGGCGTGTACGAGCCGTTCGTGCAGAACGACATCGACCTGATGATTGCCGGGCCGCTGCTCGACGACGTGCGCGAATCGTTCGAGATGTACTGGGGCAGCGCGCTGTCCTACACCGTTCCGGAAAAGGTGGCGGACGATGCGCAGGCCGACCCGACCGCACCGGCCCGCGAGATCATCGCATCGAGCCTGGACGACAAACACCATCTGCTCGCGGCTTTCGCACGCCCGGTCGCGGGCTGGGAGACCTGGACACAGCGTTTCATTGCGGATCCGCTCACGGGCCGCGGCGAGCTTATGATCGACTCTCCGTGCGTCCATCTGCAGCGCCCCCTCGAGCTCTACGAGGAGTTCAAGCAATGGCTCGACAGCGCGGAGCACGAAGTGATTCTGAGCTCCCCGTATCTCGTCCCGGACGACGAGCTCATTGCGCTGATCGGCGAGCTCGTCGCGCGTGGCGTGCGCGTGCGCATCGTGACGAATTCGCTGGCCTCGAACAGCCATGTCGTCGCACATTCCGCCTACAAGTCGCGGCGCCGGGCGCTGCTCGCGACCGGCGCCGAGGTGTACGAGATGCGTGCGGACGCCGCGGTGCTCGAGGACTACCGAACGCCGCCCACGGAGCCGCGATCCCTGGCGCTGCATACCAAGGCTGCGGTCATCGACGGTCGATGGAGCTTCGTGGGCTCGCCGAATGTCGACCCGCGGTCGATGATTCTGAACACGGAAATCGGCGTCGTCGTGGAGGACCCAGTGCTCGCAGAGGAGCTCATCCAGCTGCTCGAGCGCGACATGCAGCCTGATAACGCTTGGCGCGTGACGCTCGAGGACGGCGGTTGGCTGAAATGGTGGGAAGGCGACGAGGCGCTGAGCCGTCAGCCGGCGACCGGGTTCTCGCAGCGGTTGGTCGAGTTTTTCTTAAACCTGCTGCCGATCAAGAGCCAGACGTAGCCGTCGATAGCGCGCTGGGGCGCTAGAAGCAGGCGGCTCAAACACGTATCAGCGCTCGAGATACTCGAGCTTATCCTTGACGTCTTTCCATTCGTCGGCGTCCTCGGGCGGCTCTTTGGCCTTAGCGAGCACCGGCCACTCCTTCGCGAGCTCGGCGTTGAGCGCGAGGAACTGCTCTTGCCCGGCCGGGACGTCATCCTCCGAGAAGATGGCTTCGACAGGACACTCCGGCTCGCACAGCGTGCAGTCGATGCATTCCTCCGGGTCGATCACGAGCATGTTCGGACCTTCATGGAAGCAATCGACAGGGCACACCTCCACGCAGTCGGTGTACTTACATTTGATGCAGGCCTCGGTGACTACGAACGTCATCCGTGAAATCCTCTGGGGGAACGCCGAAGCGCGCGCATTGTCCTATAAAACGGCGCTGGCATCCAGGGAACTGGGCACGAAAATGGCCGGGCATGCGCCAAGGAACCCGGGCAGGCCAGCCGTCAGATCTGTAGATCCGGCACCTTTACCGTAATGCCGTCCAGATCCTCATTGAGCTGTATCTGGCAGCTCAGGCGGCTATTAGGCCGGCGTTCGATGACGCAGTCGAGCATCCCGTCCTCCTGCCGATCGGGCGGCGACAGCTGTTCTAGCCATTCGGGTTCTACGTACACGTGGCAGGTGGCACACGAGCACGCACCGCCGCATTCGGCGACGATACCTTCGACGTTATTGTCGATCGCCGCTTCCATCAGCGTCATGCCCGGCGTCGTCTCGACCTCGCGCACGGTGCCATCCGGCTCGATGTAGGTGATTCGGATCATGAACCGCAATGGCCGTCGGCGGCCCGATAAGTAAGGAGCTTAAGTAAATGAATAACCATATTCGCGTTACATCACCTGGATGAGGGAGGGGGCCGCTAATATAATCGCGGCGAATTTCGCATTCCTGCATGTTTCTACCGCCCCGCGCAGCGCAGGACTCTACTTTTGACCGGCATTTAGTGCAAATGATCAATTTCGACAATCAGGAATCGGAATCCGTAGTCGTGCGCTTCGCGGGCGACTCTGGCGATGGCGTGCAGCTGATGGGCACGCAATTCGTTGGCGCGACAGCGCTTGCGGGCAAAGACTTCGGCACCTTTCCGGACTATCCGGCCGAGATCCGCGCGCCGGCCGGCACGACCTTCGGCGTCTCCGCCTATCAGATTCATCTCGGCGCCGGGCCGATTACCACGGCGGGGGATGCGCCGAGCGTGCTGGTTGCGTTTAACCCCGCGGCGCTCAAGGTCAACCTGCCGCTGCTCGGGCGTGGTGCGCTGATCATTCTGAACACGGACGGCTTCACGGCCCGCGGGCTCGCCAAGGCGGGGTACGCGCAAGATCCGCGTCGCAGCGGGGAGCTCGATAGCTTCCAGCTGGTGGAGCTCGACATCGCGAAGCTCACGGCGGATGCCGTGAAGCCCTTCGGGCTCAGCAAGAGCGACGCGGGGCGCTGCAAGAATTTCTGGGCCTTGGGCTTGGTCCAGTGGATGTTTGGGCACGAAATCGATTCGATCGATGCATGGGTGCGCAAGCGGTTCGCGAGCAACGAAGCGGTATGCGGCGCGAATATCGCGGCGCTGCAGGCGGGCCACGCGTACGGCGAAACAGCCGAGCTGAACGCCGCGATTCCGCAGCTGAAGACGCAGCGCGCGAAGTTCCCGCCCGGAGAATATCGCGGCATTCGCGGCAGCGATGCGCTTGCGCTCGGCATCGCGGCCGCCGGCGAGTTGGCCGATCGGCCGGTCATTTTTTGCTCGTATCCGATTACGCCGGCCTCGCCGCTGCTGCATCGGCTCGCGCACATGGGTGCGCATGGTGTCGGCGTTTTCCAGGCCGAAGACGAGATCGCGGCCGTATGCGCGGCGATCGGCGCGTCCTACGGCGGCGCGATCGGCGTCACGTCGAGCTCGGGGCCCGGCATTGCCCTCAAGACAGAGGCGATCGGGCTCGCGATCAACGCCGAGCTGCCGCTGCTGATTGTCGATTCGCAGCGCGGCGGCCCGTCGACAGGCTTGCCGACGAAGACGGAGCAATCCGATCTCTACCAGGCCGTCTATGGCCGCAACGCGGATGCGCCGCTGCCGGTGCTCGCGGCGCGCTCGCCGAGCGATTGCTTCGACGTCGCAATCGAAGCGGTGCGTATCGCGCTGCGGCATATGACGCCCGTGTTCCTGCTCACGGACGGCTACCTCGCCAACGCGGCCGAGCCGTGGCGAATTCCGGATGTTGACGCCTATCCGCCCATCGATATCCATAAAATCGATGTCCAAGCGAACGACTCGGGCCATCTGCCCTCCGGCGAGAAGACGTCGATCTTCGCGCGCGATCCGGAGAGCCTCGGCCGACCGTGGATCAGTCCCGGCATGCCGGGGCTGATGCATCGTATCGGCGGGCTCGAGAAGGACATTCGCACCGGCAACATCTCTTACGATCCCGCGAACCATCAGGCGATGACCCAGCTGCGGGCGGAGAAGGTGGAGTCGGTCGCCCGCTTCATTCCGCCGCAGCAGGTAGAGATCGGAGCACAGAGCGGTGATCTCGCAGTGGTGGGCTGGGGCTCGACCTACGGCGCGTTGTATCAGGCCGTCCAGCAGGTTGCACGAACCGGCGCTAACGTCGGCCTGATTCATCTGCGGCATCTGAGCCCGTTTCCGAGCAACCTCGGCGAGCTGCTTGCGCGCTTCGAGCGCGTGCTCGTGCCGGAAATGAACATGGGGCAGCTCGCGACCGTGCTGCGCGATCGGCTCGGCATCCAGCCGGTGCCGCTGAATAAAGTCACCGGCCAGCCGTTCCTCGTGTCCGAGATCGTGGCGGCCATCAAGCAGGAACTCGCGGAAGTTTCCGCGGCCCAACGACATACGAGGGCGGTCTGACGAGCACGGCGCGCCCAACTGCCGCCGGTTCGGCGTACACCTTGGGAGACCAAAGCATGAGCGTTGCAGTCGAAAGGCTCGCAGCCAAGGATTTCGCGACCGAGCAAGAGGTGCGCTGGTG
>CAZFJU010000163.1:0-10280 GCA_964518995.1 uncultured Gammaproteobacteria bacterium | reverse complement strand
CGGTTCATCCTCCGGGATGCCCGCCTCGGCTTTGCCCACGAGGTCCGCGCCGACGTCGGCGGCCTTCGTGAAGATGCCGCCGCCGAGACGCGCGAAGATCGAGATCAGCGAGCCGCCGAACGCCAGACCCACCAGCGCGTGGAGGATGTCGGCCTGCGCGACGTCGAATGCGTCGAGCAGCGCGTAATACCCGGCCACGCCAAACAGGCCGAGACCGACGACCAGCAGGCCGGTGATCGCGCCGCCGCGGAAGGCGACATTGAGCGCGGGGTTGAGACCCTGGGTGGCTGCCTGGGTCGTGCGCACATTGGCGCGCACCGACACGAACATGCCGATATAGCCGGCGAGCGCCGAGAACACGGCGCCGATCAGAAAGCCGAATGCAGTGGCCCAATCGAGCGCGATGCCGAGCAAGATGAACAGTACGACGCCGACGACGCCGATGGTCGCGTATTGGCGATTCATATAGGCGTTTGCGCCTTCCTGAATCGCACCCGCAATCTCCTGCATACGGGCGGTGCCCGCGGACTGGGCAAGCACCCACCTCGTCGAGTACAGGCCGTAGAGCACTGCGATCACCGCCGCGCCTAACGAAAGCCATAGCGCTACATTCATTCGAAACCTCCCGAATGCCGGTCATCGCGCGCTCTCGGCGACGCTTTGATCCGGACTCTAACTGCCCCGTGAAAACCGTGACCCCGCGGCGTCGCGCGTGCAGCCGAAGGGGAATCCCGTATCGTTGGTCGTTTTTTTCGTGGCGCCGTCGCTCGTCCGAAACGCTCCGCCCAGCCGCCGCGGGTAAACCGCTGCGATCTGGAGAAGCACGGTGCTGAACGCTTCACGCGCTCGAATGCAGTGAATGGCCACAACGGGGCCTTCCACCGCAGGAAAAACCTTCAGACGAATTTCAGGGTCGCGAAAAGTTCGCTACTCTATCACAACTCGTTGTTCAGACGGCTCGCGGTTCAAGCGCCGTGCGACCGGCTTTCCGCGGAGTTTGACGTACATCGGCAGCCCGTCCCGGTACGGCGGGTAATCCTCGCCGCGGATCAGCGGCTCGAGGTAGCGCCGGCACGCATCGGTGATGGAGAACCCGTCCTTGCCGATGAAACGGCGTGGGACCTTCTTCTCGCGGTTCGCGACCTTCACAAGCGGCACATGGCCAACCGACCAGCGGTACGGACGGTCCGACTTGCGTACGATGGTCGGCATCACCGCATTGTGGCCCCCGACAGCGAGCTCGACCGCAGCTTTGCCGACCGCATAGGCCTGTTCCACATCGACCTTCGACGCGATATGCCGCGCAGAGCGCTGCAGGTAATCGGCGATGGCGTAGTGGTACTTGAGCTCGAGCTCGTCCTTCACCATCGCGGCGATGGTGGCGGCGACGCCACCGAGCTGAGCGTGGCCGAACGCGTCGCGCGTGCCGGCCTCGGCAAGAAAGCGCCCGTCCTCGTAGCGTGCGCCTTCCGAGACGACGGCGACGCAGTAGTCGTGACGTTCGACGCTCTCGGCCACGCGGTCCAGGAAGGCCTGCTTGTCGAACGCGATCTCCGGGAAGATGATCACGTGCGGCGGCTCGCCGGCGCCGGGCCCGGCGAGGCCGGCCGCCGCGGCGATCCAGCCCGCGTGTCGGCCCATCACCTCGAGGATGAACACCTTCGTGGAGGTTTTCGCCATCGACGCCACGTCGAGGCTCGCTTCGAGCGTCGATACAGCGACGTACTTGGCGACGGAGCCGAACCCGGGGCACGCGTCGGTGAATGGCAGATCATTGTCGACAGTCTTCGGGATGCCGATGCAGGTGACGGGGTAGCCGAGCCTCTTGCCGATCTGGGACACCTTGTGGGCCGTGTCCATCGAGTCGTTGCCGCCGTTATAGAAGAAGTAGCCGATGTTGTGCGCTTTGAAGACTTCGATCAGGCGCTCGTACTCGGCCCGGTTCTCGTCGAGGCCCTTGAGCTTGTAGCGGGCGGAGCCGAACGCGCCGCCCGGCGTGTGCCTCAGACCCGCGATCGTACGCGCGCTCTCGGCGCCGACGTCGATCATATCCTCGGTAAGCGCGCCGACGATGCCGTTTCGGCCGGCGTATAGCTTGCCGATCGCATCGCGATGCTTGCGCGCGGTCTCGATCACGCCGCACGCGCTGGCATTGATGACCGCCGTGACGCCGCCGGACTGCGCATAGAAGGCGTTTTGCTTCACTTCGTGCTCCCGGACCAAGAAGATAGAATAACAAACGAGGCGGTCGCGGCCCGCCTGTTTGACGCACGCCGGCGCGGCCGCTAGTTTACGCGCCCTTCTATATTTCCTTGAGGTCATCGAATGCGGATCGTGATGCTCGGCGCGCCGGGATCCGGCAAAGGGACGCAAGCGAAACGCCTGCAGGCGGAGCACGGCTGGGTGCAAGTGTCGACGGGCGATTTGCTTCGCCAGGCCGTTGCGGACGGCACCGAGCTCGGCCGTCGCGCGAAGGCCGCCATGGACGCCGGCGAGCTCGTGTCGGACGAGATCGTGCTCGGCATGATCAAGGAGCGGCTCGCGAAGCCGGACGCCGGTGCCGGTTTCGTGCTGGACGGCTACCCCCGCAATCGCTCTCAGGCCGAGGATCTCGAGCGCGAGCTCGGTGCGCTCGGCCTGTCGCTGGACGCGGCGGTGCTGATGAACGTTGATTTCGACATTCTGACCAAGCGCTTGACCGGGCGGCGTACCTGCTCGAAAACCGGCAAGCTGCTCAATATTTACTTTTCGTCCCAGGAAGAGCTCGACGAGTGCGTGCAAGCGGGCGGCGAATTGCTGCAACGCGCCGACGACAACGAAGAGACGATCAAGAACCGCCTCGATGTCTATCAGCGACAAACCGCACCGCTGATCGACTACTACGCGGAGCGCGGCCTATTGAAGCGGGTCGACGCCGAAGGGGCGATGGACGAGGTGTATCGCCGGCTGAACGACGCCCTCTGAAATAAATGGGGTCAGAGCCCCTTTTAAGAAATAAATGGGGTCAGAGCCCTTTTGCACCCAGTCTAAATCGGCCAAATCAGACTGAGTAAAAAGGGCTCTGACCCCATTTTTGTCACGGCAGCGCCGCAGCCCGCCACCCGGCGCGCAGGTGCGGCGGCGGCGCGCCCCGCAGCAGCGCGAGCAGATCGCGCCGCGAGGCCAGCACCTCCGCCTCGATGCCGAGACGCTCGGCCTGCGCTTTCACCTTGGCCTGCAGCGCCTTCAGGGCGTCGCGGTCGGGCCGGTCGGCGGCGCCGGCCCGCTCGATGGCCGCGAGGTGCTCGCTCGCCCCTCGTGCAGCGAGCGCCGCAATGATCTCGTCGCCGCCACGCTGCGCGAGCCGAGGCGGCATTTCCGGGATGCGACGCAGCTCCGCCACGGACTCCGGCCGCAGATGCGCAATCCGCGCGAGCAGATCGTCGGCCATGATCCAGCGGCGCGGGCGATTCAGCCGCTGAGCCGTGTCCTCTCGCCATTGCACGAGCGCGAACGCCGCGGCCTGCTCGTCTGGCGGCGCGGCCTGCACGCCCTTGATCCGCAGCCAGATCGGCAGCAGATCTTCCTGCTCGATGCCGCCGGCCAGCCGGGCCGCGTCCTCCGCGAGCCAGTCGAGACGCCCCAGCCGCTCGAGCTTCTGTTCGAGGGCGCGCCACAGCGGCAGCAAATGGCGAACATCGTCGAGCGCATAGCGCAGCGGCCCTTCCGGCAACGGCCGCGCGCTCCAATCGGCGCGCGTATGGTCCTTGCCGATGTCGATACCGAGCTCCTCGGCGAGGAGCTCGCGGAGCCCGATCTGCGCCGCACGCCCGGTCAGCGCCGCCGCGATCTGCGTATCGAGCACTTTGGCCGGCAGCACACCGGCGTGCTGATGCAGCACCTCGAGGTCCTGGCGGCCGCTGTGCAAGACCCAGGCGAGGTCAGGCCGCGCGAGCTGGGTAAAGAAGGGCGCGAGGTCGAGCCCGGCGAGACAGTCCACACAGGTCGCGAAATTGTCCGCGGCCACCTGCACCAGGCAGAGCTGCGGATAATAGGTACGCTCGCGGACGAATTCGGTATCGATGCCGACGAGCTTCGCCTGCGCGAGCTGCTCGCAGAGGTCGCCGAGCGCCGGTTCGTCGTCGGTCAAATCTTTCATGCAGGGTGTCGTACATTTTCCCGTATCGGGGCGTTGCGCTATTATCGCGGCCCCGCTCGGCGGAAGCATCTCCGCGGGCCGGCTTGGGGAGCGTGACATTGATGTCGTCCCGAACTTTCCGGCGAGGCGTGTCGTGTGGCCTTTGAGCCTCGCCTTCGTCGATATCATTTTGCATCGTCGCGGTCCGCAGGACCTACCGGCGTCGCAGCTCCTTCTGGCGCTCCTGCTCGTGGTGTACGCAGTGGTTACGCTGGTAGCGCTGCGGGTGATTTCGGCCACCGAGTCCGACATGCTGTTCGTCGTGATCGAGCCGATCATCGACCTGGGCGTGATCTTTCTGGTGCTGCACGCCTTTAGCCGAGCCGGGCGGTTCCTGCAGACGGCCACGGCGCTCGTCGGCACCGGCGTTCTACTAAACCTTGTTTATGTTCCGCTGCTGCATTGGAATGAGGTGTGGCAGGCGCCGCCGACGGAGCTGACCCTGCCGCGGCTGTTGATCGTCGGCATGCTTCTTTGGAGCTTCGACGTGGCGGGCTATATCGTCTCGAGAGCGCTCGAAAAGCCTTATGTCGTAGGAGTTTCCATCGTGGTAGTGTACGAAATCGCATCGATCGCCCTGCGCCAGGCGCTTTTCCCGGCAGCCAGCTGAATGCGCGTTCACATCCTCGGCATCTGCGGCACCTTCATGGGCGGCATCGCCGCGCTCGCCAAGGCGGCGGGCCACCAGGTATCCGGCTCAGACCAGAACGTGTACCCGCCAATGAGCACGCAGCTGCGCAAGCTCGGCATACGGCTGCAGGAGGGTTACGACCCGGCGCAGCTCGACGATGACATTGACTGCGTCGTGGTCGGCAACGTGCTGCGACGGGGCAACCCGCTGATCGAAGCGCTGCTCGACTCCGGCATTCCATATAGCTCCGGCCCGGAATGGCTGGCACACAACGTGCTGCGGGATAAGTGGGTGCTCGCCGTCGCCGGCACGCATGGCAAGACAACGACCACGAGTATGCTCGCGTGGATTCTCGACTATGCGGGGCTCGAGCCCGGCTTTCTGGTCGGCGGGATCCCGAGCAACTTTTCGATTTCCGCCCGGCTCGGCGGCTCGAAATACTTCGTGGTGGAGGCGGACGAGTACGACACGGCTTTCTTCGATAAGCGCGCGAAGTTCGTGCACTACCGGCCGCGCACGCTCGCGATCACCAACATCGAGTACGACCACGCGGATATTTATCCTGATCTCGACGCCATTCTGTGGCAGTTCCACCAGCTCATTCGCACCGTCCCGGGCAAGGGGCTCATCAACGTTCGCGGCGGCGATGCGAATATCGACAAGCTGCTGGCGATGGGGACCTGGACCCCGGTCGAGACGTTTAGCACTCGGACCGCGGAGGCGACGTGGGCGGCGGCTTACGACCTCATCGGCGCCAAGTCCAGCTTCAGCGTTTCGCGGGCCGGCGAGAGGGTCGGGCAGGTCGGCTGGGCGCTGCTCGGCACACATAACCTCGAGAACGCGTTGGCGGCGGTGAGCTGTGCGGTGCATGTGGGTGTCGACGTCGAAGTGGCCCTCGAGGCGCTTGCCCAGTTCAAGGGCGTGAAACGGCGTCTCGAGAAACGCGGTGTTTTCGCCGGGGTCGCGCTGTACGAAGACTTCGCTCATCACCCGACGGCGATCAGCTCGACGCTCGAAGCGTTGCGCAGCCAGCAATCGGAGCGGCGCATCATTGCGGTCGTTGAGCCGAGGTCGAACACGATGCGCATGGGCGTGCACCGCGATGCGCTGCGCAAAGCGTTCGACTCCGCCGATCGCGTCCACGTGCTCGCGACGGACGCGCTCCACTGGAAGCCCGAGCACACACTTGCGACGCTCGGCAACAAGCTGTCGGTGGCGGCCACGGTGGAAGAGCTGCTCGAGACGCTGCTCGAGGAGCTCGGCAGCGGCGATCAAGTCGTGCTGATGTCGAACGGCAGCTTCCACGGGTTGCCGCGCCTGCTGCAACAGGCGCTGCGCAGCCGTGAGGTTCGTCAGGCCAGCGCTTGATGACCGGCCAGGGCCGATGGCAGACCAACGTATCGCGCTCGTGCCCCTGAAGACCGTGCTGTTTCCGGGCGGCATCACGCCGTTGCGAATCTTCGAGGCGCGCTACCTCGATATGATCGGTCGCTGCCTGAAGGGCGCCCAGCAGTTCGGCGTGCTCATGATCGTCGAGGGGGCCGAGGTCGGCTGGGCGCGAACCGCCGATGTCGGCACGCTGGCCGAAATCATCGACTGGCATCAGGAGGCGGACGGCTTGCTCGGCATCGTCGTGGCCGGCGTCGAGCGTTTTCGGCTTCTCGAGACCTCGCTGCTCGATGACGGCTTGTACGTCGGCCGCGTCGAGATGCTGCCGCAGCCGCCGAAATGCGCGTTGCCGGCGCGCTATGCGCACCTCGCGCGGCTGCTCATGCAGGTGCGCGAGCGGCTGGGCGTGCCGCGGCGCGCGGATGAGGACTATGAGGACGCCTGGTGGGTGTCCTATCGGTTGGCCGAGATTCTGCCGTTGTCGCTCGAGGATCGTCAGTCCTGTCTGGAGATGACCGACCCGATTGCGCGGCTGGACAAGCTCGCCGGATCGTTGAATTGAAAGGAGCGCCGCGGACGCGGCACGAGGAATAATGGAAGAAGCGGTCGAGAACACGAGCTACAAGCGCTGGATGTGCCTCATTTGCGGCTTCATCTACGACGAAGAGAAGGGGCTGCCCGAGGAGGGGCTCGACCCCGGCACCCGCTGGGACGACGTGCCATTGTCATGGCGGTGTCCCGATTGCGGCTCGGGTAAGGAAGATTTCGAGATGATCGAGGTGTGACGCGCTGATCGGCGGCACCCGGCGCCTCCGCGCTCGAGCTAGCGCCCTATGGCGCGGCCGGCTCGACCGACCACCCCCGCTCCCGCAGCAGATCGATCACGCTGTGCTCGCCGACCAGGTGCAGCGCGCCGACGACGACGAGACGGGGCTCGGGCGCGGCGAAATGCGCTTCGAGCGCATCGATCCACTTTTGGTTGCGATCCACGATCAGGGCCGCATAAAGCTCCGGGAACTGCTCGAACTCGGCGCCGAGCTCCGCGGCGAGCACATCGAGGTGTCCGCCGCGCCACGCATCGATGAGCTCGTCGACGGCGCCGCTCGGTGCGTCAAGCTCGTCGAGCGTTTGCTCCAGCAGCCCTTGCTGCTCATCAGCCGACAGCCCGGCGAAGACTGCGAGCTGTTCGGCCACTGTTTCGAGCCCGAGCACCGCCTTGCCGTCGTCAATGGCTTTGCCGAGCAGATAGTGCTCCACGCCGTTCTCGGCGCGAATACCTTGGCGCTGCAGACCGAGCTCGAGCAGCGTGATCGCGGCGAACCACGGCTGGAAGCGCTCGAGCAAGCGAAGCTCGAAGCCGAGCATGGCCGTAGCGGCCTCGGCCCGTTCGTAGACCGCCGAATCCAGATGCTGCGCGAGCGTGCGGCCATCCGCCAGCACCGCGGCCGCGAGGAACTCCGTCTGCGTTTCAGCCGGATCGAGATCGTCGAGATCGAGCTCGAAGACGATCGTCTCCGCACTTTCATAAAGCGCATCTACGATCGGCGGCAGTGGATGATCCTCCTCGCGCAGCAGATGCACGGAGCCGAGCAGCCACATCTCGGCGTCCGCCCCGGCGGTGACGCGCCATGCAGGCGGGCTCGCCGCGGCGACCGCGCTGCAAAGCGCCGCGACGGCGAGCGCGATCAGCGGGCGGAGCTTATGTGCGAATCGACCCATTGAACCTCGGTCTCGATCAGGCCATCGGCATGCAGCGCGAGCCACCGCATGCCGGGTGGGCGCTCGTCGAGCATGAAGCGGTCGCTGCCCGGCGCGAACTGCGAGCACGTCGAAGGCGAGGTGATGAAGCGTACGCCGCGCCGCACGCAATCGCTCGCTTGATGCGTATGACCGCAGAGCACGGCGCGCACGTGCGGATGGGCATCGATCAGCTCGAGAAAGGCGGGCGCATCGCGAAGCCCGACGCCGTCGAGCCAGGCGCTGCCGACGGGCAGCGCATGGTGGTGCATGACGATCAGCACGCGGTTGTCCCGGTGCGCCGTCAGCGCCGCTGCGAGCGCATGCAAGCGCTTTTCACCGAGCCCGCCGGCATCCTCGCCGGTCAAATGGGTCGACAGCAGGATCAGCGACCAGCCGCCGAAACGCGCTTCGCCGCAAACCTGAAAGCGCCCGCCGTGCGCGAGCTCGGCGAGCAGCCTTGGGTCGTCATGGTTGCCGGGAATCGAGTAGACCGGCAGACCGAGCGGCTCGAGCATCGCGCGAAACCGCTGGTAGCCGGCCCGGCTTTCATCCTGGACGATATCGCCGGTAACGAGCACGGCGTCCGGCGGCCAGCGGCTCGAGCGCTGGGCGTCCGCAAGCACCGCGGCGAAGGTTTCATTCGTGTTGACGCCGCGCAGCCGGCAATCGGCCATCGCATACAGGTGCGGGTCCGTCAGCTGTAACAGGACGACTGGCCGCACCATAGGCTCACCGTGCGCAACGGGGCGTTGCATCGAGGCGGGCCCAACGGCAAGACGGCGTGAGCATCACGCAGCATGCAGCGGTGTGAGTGGCGGTGTGTGGGCGGATCATCCAAATGCGGGCCGGATGCGGATAAATGCTCATGATACTGGACTCCGCCCTCCCGGTCGTCCGATTGGCTCACAGCAGCGAACACGGCGCTGGCGTGGGTGCAAGTTGCGGACGTCCGACGCCATAAGCGACAATTCCCTGCTCGCCGTCCCTCTCGCCACCAATAGCAGTCAGGGCTCATTAGCTCCAGATGTCTTTTCCCGGAGACAACGTGACCCATCGAAGCTCCAACTCCCAGAACTCGGCGCGGCCGTCCCGGCGCCGCCTCGCGAACGCCGTCCGCGTGCTCGCCATGGATGCCGTGGAGCGTGCGAAATCCGGCCATCCCGGCATGCCGATGGGTATGGCCGACATTGCCGAGGTCCTGTGGAACGACTACCTCGCGTTTAATCCGGCGAATCCCGCATGGTTCAATCGGGACCGCTTCGTGCTGTCGAACGGGCACGGCTCCATGCTGCTGTATGCGGTGGCGCATCTCACCGGCTATCCGCTCGGCATCGACGAGCTGCAGCGCTTTCGCCAGCTCGGGTCGCGTACCGCGGGCCATCCGGAGCGCGAGCTGCATATCGGCATCGAGACCACGACAGGTCCGCTCGGCCAAGGCCTCGCCAACGCCGTCGGCATGGCGATCGCAGAAAAAGTGCTCGCCGCGACCTTCAATCGCGACGGCCACGAGATCGTCGACCACCACACCTGGGTCTTCGCCGGCGATGGCTGCCTCATGGAAGGCATCTCGCACGAGGCGTGCTCCCTCGCGGGCACGCTCGGGCTCGGCAAGCTGATCGCGATCTGGGACGACAACGGCATCTCGATCGATGGCGAGACCGACGCGTGGTTCAGCGACGATACGCCCGCGCGGTTCCGCGCCTATGGTTGGCACGTGGTCGAGAACGTCGACGGGCACGATCCCGCCGCCATCAAGGCGGCGATCGAGGCGGCGCGCGCCGAGCAGGCGCGGCCCTCGCTGATCTGCTGCAAAACCACCATCGGCTGGGGCGCGCCGACGAAGCAGGGCACGGCCGCAACGCATGGCTCCGCGCTCGGCACGGATGAAGCGGCGGCGACCCGCGAGGCGCTCGGCTGGGAGCACGAGCCGTTCGTCGTGCCGGACGACGTCCGCCAAGCGTGGGATGGGCATGCGCGCGGGCAGGAGGCCGAGGCGAGCTGGCAGGCGCGCTTCGAGCGTTACCGTGCGGCCCACCCCGAGCTCGCCGCCGAGTTCGAGCGGCGCATGCACGGCGAGCTGCCCGCGTCGTGGGCGGAGCTTGCGGACCGCGTCACGCAGGAGATCGCTGCCGAGGGCAAGTCGCTGGCCACGCGCCTCGCATCGCTGCGCGCGCTGGAGGGGTTCGCGCCGCATTTACCCGAGCTGCTCGGCGGCTCCGCGGATTTGACCGGCTCGAACAACACCTGGCATTCCGGCAGTCAGCGCATCACGCCGAAGGCGCCGGGCGGCAACTATCTACACTACGGCGTACGCGAGTTCGGTATGGCCGCCATCATGAACGG
>CAZFJU010000162.1:8007-10326 GCA_964518995.1 uncultured Gammaproteobacteria bacterium | reverse complement strand
GACGATCGAGGGCCACGGTTGCGTGGACACCGACGCGCTGCGGCGACGTGTCGAGGCCCTCGGCTATCGGCTCGTCGAGGATTCCGCGCCGGACGGCACCATCGGCGAGCGCGGCGGCTTCATGGGCTTCGTGCGCTTCGTGTGGGGTGAGCCCGCGCTCAGGCTCGCCGTCGTGCTCGGCGTAGCGGTGCTGCTCAGCGCGCCGCTCGCATTCGGCGAGTCGACGTCCGGTCGTCTGCTGGTGGATCTGCTGCATTACGCGGTGATCGGCATCGTGGGCTATCCGATCGCGCGCCGCGCGATCACGTCGCTGGTTTTCGCCCGGCGGATCACCATCGATCTCCTAATGACGGCGGCCTCGATCGGCGCGATCGCGATCGGCGCCACGGGCGAAGCGGTGACGATCGTGCTGCTGTTCACGTTGGGTGAGGCGCTCGAGGCGTATAGCGCCGCGCGCGCGCGCGCTTCGCTCGGCAGCTTGCTTGCGCTGAAGCCGGCCGAAGCGGTGCGGATCGAAGAGCACGACGGCCATCGTCATCACCGCACCGTGCCCGTCGCGATGCTGGTCCCCGGCAACCGGGTGCTCGTGAAGCCCGGCGAGAAAGTCCCGGCGGACGGCCGCGTCCTCGTCGGCGCGTCGAGCATCGATCAAGCCGCGATCACCGGCGAATCGGTGCCGGTGACGGCGATGCCGGGCACCGAGGTTTTCGCGGGCACGGTCAACGGCGACGGCACGCTCGAGATCGAGGCCACGCGTGCCGCGGAAGACTCGACGATCGCGCAGATCGGCCGCCTCGTCGAGCAGGCACAGGCGCAGCGCTCCCCGGCGGAGCGCTTTATCGATCGCTTCGCGCAGTGGTATACGCCGGCCGTGGTCGCGCTCGCGATCGGCGTCGCGATCGTGCCGCCGCTCGTGCTCGGTCAACCGTTCGTCGCGGCAGCGGCCGGCGATGCGCCGGGCTGGCTGTATCGCGGACTCACGCTGCTGATCATCGCCTGCCCGTGCGCGCTGATCATCAGCATCCCGGTCACGGTCGTCAGCGCGCTCACGCGGCTCGCTCATCTCGGCGTGCTCGTCCGCGGCGGCGCGCGGCTCGACGAGCTGGCGCGCACGAAGGTGTTCGCGTTCGACAAGACCGGCACGTTGACGCGCGGCCGGCCGGCGGTCGCGGGCGTGCGTGCGCTGGCATGCGCGGTCGCCGGCGCGCATTCGGAGCCGGAGCGCGCGGCGTGCATGCCGTGTGACGACCTGGTCGCGTTGGCGGCGTCCGTCGAGCGCGGGTCGGCGCATCCGTTCGCGCGGGCCGTCCTCCACGCCGCGGAGGAGCGTCAGGTCATGCATCGGTACGGCGACGCGCAAGAGATTACGTCCCACACGGGCCGCGGCGTCAGCGGAATGCTGGCAGGCCGACGCGTAGCGGTCGGCAATGCGGCGCTGTTTCCGCCGTCGCCGGAGATCGACGCGCTCGTCGGCGAGAACGGCCGCAGCACGAGCCTGATGCTGGTCGCCGAGGACGACGCGGTGCGTGGCTACATCGCCGTCGAGGATCGCCCGCGGCCGACGACCGCGACGGCGCTCGCGGCGTTGAAGAGCATCGACCCGCTGTATCGCATCGTCATGCTGACAGGGGATCGGCGCGGCGTCGCAGAGTCGCTGGTCGGCGAGCTCAGCGGGATCGACGAAATTCATGCCGAGCTGCTGCCCGCCGATAAGCTTGCAACCGTACGCCGGCTCGAAGCGGAGCATGGCGGCGTCGCCATGATCGGCGACGGTATCAACGACACGCCGGCGCTCGCCGCAGCGCGGCTTGGCATTGCGATGGGCGGCGCCGGATCGCCGCAGGCGATGGAGGTGGCCGATATCGTGCTGATGCAGGACGACCTCGCGCGTCTCCCGCAGGCCGTACGAATCAGCCGCAAGACGCAGCGGCTGATTCGCGAGAACATTGCGCTCAGCCTCGGCCTCAAGCTCGCATTCGTCGCGCTGGCCGTGCCGGGGCTCGCGACGTTGTGGATGGCGGTGCTCGCGGACGTCGGCGCCACCGTGCTCGTGACGTTGAACGGTATGCGGATGCTGCGGGCGGAGTGAACTAATTGGGGTCAGAGCCCATTTATCTGGGTAATTGGGGTCAGAGCCCTTTATTGAGGTCGGAACCGAAGGGGGGTGCGATGGGAATCGAAGGTTTTCGCGGGATCGGCGTAGCGGCGCTCGCGACGCTCGCGGCGTGGGCTGCGCCGGCGTCGGCGCTGGGGCAAACCGCCCTTGAAGCGGCCGAGCCGTTCAAGCTCGGAACATTCGAGATCGACGGCGCACCCGCG
>CAZFJU010000162.1:0-7907 GCA_964518995.1 uncultured Gammaproteobacteria bacterium | reverse complement strand
TGAAGCGGCCGAGCCGTTCAAGCTCGGAACATTCGAGATCGACGGCGCACCCGCGCTCGGTCTCGTGCTGCGGGACACGCTCGTCGTCGAGCTCGAGCGGGCCAACGCCGCGCTCGAGCGCACGCCGACGGGCGTCGAGGTTCCGATGCCCGACGACATGCTCGGCCTGATCGGCCGCTACGAATACGGGCTGAAGCGCCGGCTGTACGAGATCGTGAACCACCTCGTCGAGCAAGGCGCGCTCGACGCAACTGCGAAGCCGAGCTATGTGCACGCCGTCGAAGAGGTCCGCACGCTGCCGCCGATCATGTATCCCGGCAAGATCCTGAACGCGGCCGTCAACTTCTATTCGCACGTCAACGAAACCGGCACGCCCGAGCAGATCGCCGAGGCCCGGCAACAGCGCCGCGACAACCGCGGCGTGCCCTATCTGTTTCTGAAGCCGTCGCAAGGCGCAGTGATCGGCCATGACGACGCGGTGAAAATTCCGTACGGACGCGATCGCACGGACTGGGAAGTCGAGCTCGCCACCGTGATCGGCCGGCCGGCTAAGTACGTCTCCGCCACCGACGCGGCGGACTACATCTTCGGCTACATGATCTCGCTCGACATTTCCGACCGCGGCGGACGCCCTCCCGGCGGTGCGCCGTTCGCCACCGACTGGTTCGTCGGCAAAGGGCACGACACCTCCGCCCCGCAAGGTCCGTGGATCGTCCCGAAGGAGTTCTACGGCGACCCGATGGAGCGACTGCATCAGACGCTTACGGTCGACGGCACCCTGATGCAGGAAGCACGCGCCGGCGACATGATTCATTCGCTATACGAGCTGATCGAATATGCATCCTCGATCATCACGCTCTTTCCCGGGGACGTGATCAACAACGGCACCTCCGGCGGTGTCGGCATGGGCACGGCCGTGCGAGGCGAACAGCGCTTCCTCGTGCCCGGCGAGGTGATCACCGCGACGATCGAGGGGATCGGCACGCTACGCGTCTCGGTCGAGGCGGAGGCGCCGCCTACGGGCGGCACGGGCTCGCAGCTGCCGCCTGTGGAGGCCTATCGCGATCAGTAGCCCTCGGTGAGTAGCCTCGCCCCGTAGCCTCGACGGTTGCTCGCGGAATCATGCGCGAGCGCCGCAAGGCCGCTATCCCGGCAAGACCTTGCCGGGATTCATGACGCTCTCCGGATCGAGGGCAGTCTTCACCGCCCGCATCATCGCAAGCGCTGCCGGCGAGCGGTAGCGCGCGAGCTCGTTCCTCTTCAGCACGCCGATTCCATGCTCGGCGCTGAAGCTCCCGCCCAGCCGGGCCGCGAGATCGTGCACGGCCTCCGATAGCGCCTGCGCGGATGCGCCGCGGAACACTTCGGTCGAGACGCCGGCGGGTGCCAACAAGTTGTAGTGCAGATTACCGTCGCCAATATGGCCATAGACCGACACGCCATGCGGCGCGATGGCTGGGAGCTGCGCTGACGCCAGCGCGATGAACTTGGGCACGTCCGAGATGCGCACGGAGACGTCGTGCTTCACCGACCCGCCGGCCAGGCGCTCGGCTTCCGGCACGCGCTCGCGCAGGTGCCACAGCGCCGTGCGCTGCAGGCCCGACGACGCGATCGTGCCATCGAGAATCTCGCCCGCCGCCATGCCGGCAGACAAGATCCTCTCGAGCGTGTCGCGCAGCTCCGTGTCCGAGTCGCCCGCGGCGAGCTCGAGCAGCAGGTAGTGCGCATACGGCGCATCGAGCGGATCACGGCTACCGTCCACATGCCGGAGCACCAGCTCGAGCGCCGCCCGCGACACATACTCCGCGGAGACGACCCGATCGGCGCTCACCTCGCGGGCGCGCCCAAGCAGCGCACATGCGGCGTCCGGGCTCGCGACTGCGAGCCACGCCGTTTGCCGCACGCGCGGCAGTGGAAATAGCTTCAGCACGGCCGCGGTCACGAGCCCGAGCGTGCCTTCGGCGCCGATGAACAGGGATTTCAAGTCGTACCCGGTATTGTCCTTGCGCAAAGCCTTGAGCTCCGACAGCACCTCGCCGTTCGGCAGTACCACCTCGAGGCCAAGCACGAGATCGCGCATCGTCCCGTAACGCAGCACCGCGAGCCCGCCGGCGTTCGTCGAGATATTGCCGCCGATCTGGCACGACCCTTCCGAGCCCATGCTGAGCGGAAACAACAGACCGCGCTCGGCGGCCGCTGCCTGCGCACGCGCGAGCACGACACCCGCCTCGGCCGTCAGTGTAAAGCCGGTCGGATCGATATCGCGGATCCGGTTCAGGCGCGCGGTGGACACGACGACGTGTCGTTCGGCATCGAACGGCGTCGCCCCGCCGCAATAGCCGGTATTGCCGCCCTGCGGGACGATGCCAAGCCCCGCCACGCGACAGATTGCAACGACTCGCGCGCATTCGTCGACTGACGCCGGTGCCACGATCAGCGCGGCCGCGCCGCGATACAGACGTCGCTCATCGACCAGATATCGATCGGCGTCTTCGAGACCCACAAGCCCGCCCGGGCCTACGGTCTCGCGGAGGGCGGCAAGTGCGCGATGCTTGTCCATGTCGAAATCCGGCGGCTCTCTACCCAAAGAGACTGCGATTGTCGCGCAGCGGGCCCGCTAAAGAACGGGTGTATCGGGCGTCAAGAAATTCACAACGGCGAGCCTTTCTGCTAGAAGATTGCGGGAACGGCATGCGGAGAAGCCAACATGCGTGCGAAGGTGCTCTTAGCGTTCAGCGCGCTGGCCGGCGCTTTGGCCGGCAGCGCGGGCACATACGTCGCGATCAGGGCGGGTGAATCCGCGCCGTCGAGCTCGGCCGAGCCGCCGGCCGGCGGCGCGGGCGGGGCCGTCGACCGCATAGCCTCTGCAATCTTCTCGCGCGCGATCGAGGACGCGGACGCCGGGCCGATGTCGACGCTCGACCGCCTCGAGCTCTATGAGGTCGTTGCGTCGAGCGCCGCGTCCGGCGAGCTCGAAGCGCTGATTCAGCGCGTCGCCGCGCGCCCGCCGTCTCCGCGACGAACCTTCGAGCTCGATGCGCTGCTCGGGCGGCTCGCCGAGCACGATGTGCAGCGCGCCGTCGCGCTTGCGCAGACACTGCGCCTCGAAACCGAGCGCGTCCTCCCCCTGTTCCAGCTCTGGGCCGTGCAGGACCGGCGTGCGGCTATCGCCGCGCTCGGCGATATCGACAACCCGGCGACCGCACGCGCCATCGCGCTCGGGTTGCTCGATGTCTTCGGCGGCGACGAACGCGGCTTCGCGCAGCTCGACACGCTGTTCTCGGCCGCGCAGCTTCGCGCCTTGCGTGCGGACGCGCTCGTGCTGCGCAGCGAGCATGACCCGTTCGCGGCGCTGCAGGAGGCCATGACGCTGCCATATACGGCCGCACGAGCCGTAGTGATCGCGCGTATCGGCCAACGTTGGGCATCACGCGACCCGGAGGCCGCGATCGCGCAAGTTGGGCTAATCGGCGATGAGCAGGCGCGCACCTCCTATCACAGCACCGTCATAGCCGAGTGGGCGCGTCTCGACCCGGAAGCCGTGCTCGCCTACCTGCGCAATGTCGACACGCCTCAGTCGCTCGCCGTCGTGCTGCCCGCATTGCGCAGCCTCACGTCGCTCGCCGAGCCCGACGTGCTGCTCGGCTTTGCGGAGGAGCTCCCCACATCGATGCGCTCGGCGGCGAGGCAGATGGCATTACAGGCTTTTGCGGAGCGAAATCCGCTCGCCGCCATCGAAATTCTAGAGACGGTGCAGAGCCCCGCCGAGCGAGAGACGCTCGTCAGCGCCGTCGCGAACGCGTACGGGCGCCGTGATCCGGACCGTGCGCTCGAGTGGGTGCGATCGCTTCAACCCGAATCCCCGTCGGCGATGATGTCCGTGCTCTCCGGCATCGCGGCGGCGGATCCCGAGCGCGCGATCGAGCTCGTGCTCGCGGACGAGAGCGCCGCGAGCTCTCGCGGATCATTCGCATTGATGGGTGTGTTTGCTCAACTGCAGGACACCGAGCAACTCGCCGGCTTGGCGGATCGACTGATCGCCCGGGACGACTTTCGCGCATCCGGGCAGATCCGCGTGCTGCTCTCGAGTTGGTCCGCTCAGGATCCACAGAGCGCGATCGAATGGGTCGCCGCGAATATGCATCGAATAGATCGCGGAACCGTGCAAGGCATCGCTGCCGAGCTCGCAGCCCGCGATCCGGAATCTGCCATTCGCGCACTCGACCGGCTCCCGCCCGAGCGACGCAGCGACTGGCTCACTCCGGTCGCGGCGGCCTACGCGCAATACGACCACGAAGGCGCCATCACATGGGTCATGCAATATCAGGGGCAGACCGGCTTCGAAGCGGCCGTGACCGCGATCGCGCAGCGTTCGGCAGCGCGTGATCCGCAGGCCGCCCTGCGGCTGCTCGAACGTGTCGGCAAGCCGCTCGAGCCGCAGCTCGCCATGCAGATTGCCGCCGGCTGGGCCGCGCAGGAACCGGCCGCGGCGGCGGACTGGGCGAACGGGCTGCCTGCGGCAATGCGCGACGCCGCTGCCGGAGTGATCGCGTCGAGCTGGAGCGCACGCGATACCGATGCGGCGAGGCGTTGGGTGCTGGCGTTGCCGACCGGGCCGGCGCGCGATCAGGCGCTAGGGGCGCTGCTGGCGAATGCGCTCGTCACGGGCGGGCCCGATGACACGACCATCATGAACGCGTTCAGCAGCGATGGTGCTCGCCAGAATGCGCTCGTGCGAGTCGTCGGCCTCGTCGCGATGCGCAATCGCAATGAAGCCCAGCGACTCGTCGAAACTTGGGTCTCCGATCTTTCGCTCCGCCGGCAAGCACTCGAGATGATCGAGAACAGCGGCAATGCGCCGGCGATGTCGTTTTCACCTGGCGGCATGATCAGCGTGCCAAGCGGCGCGATCGTGCGCGGCCCGCTATAAGCGACTCGTCTATGCATGAGACCACGCGCCGCGGCGGCGCGGCGCGCTCGATGCCGGCCGGCATATGGGCGCTCGGCTTCGTTAGCCTATTCATGGACATTTCGTCCGAGATGATCCATGCGCTGCTGCCGATCTTCCTCGTCGGCAGTCTGGGTGCGAGCGTCACTTTGGTCGCGCTGATCGAAGGAACCGCCGAGGCGATTGCATCGATCACGAAGATCGCGTCCGGCGCCGTCAGCGACCGGCTCGGCGCCCGCAAACCGCTCGCCGTGCTCGGCTATGGCCTCGCGGCCGTCACGAAGCCTCTGTTCGCACTCGCGCCGGTCGTCGGCTGGGTGCTTGCTGCGCGTCTGATCGACCGGGTCGGCAAGGGCATTCGCGGCGCGCCTCGCGACGCGCTCGTCGCAGACCTCGCCCCGCTCGAAACGCGCGGAGCGGCTTTCGGCCTTCGTCAGACGCTCGATACGGTCGGCGCGTTCACGGGCCCGTTGCTCGCGGTCGCGTTGCTCGCGTTGGCGAACGAATCCGTCCGAACCGTGTTCTGGATCGCCGTCATCCCGGCGTTCGTCTCCGTCGCCGTGCTGATCCTCTTCGTCCGCGAACCGCGCCGGCCGCCGCCCGACGTCGCGTCCGAATATGCGTTCACGGCCGCGCTCCGCTCACTCGGCAGCGCGTACTGGTGGCTGCTCGTCGTCGCTTCGTTGTTCACGCTGGCCCGTTTCAGCGAGGCCTTCCTCGTGCTCAAGGCCGCCGACGCCGGCCTCTCGATCACCCTCGTGCCGCTCGTGCTCGTCGTGATGAATATCGCTTACTCATTGTCCGCCTACCCGGCCGGGCTCGCTTCCGATCGTTTCGACCGCTACGGGGTGCTCGCACTCGGGTCCTTGCTGCTGATCGCAGGCGATATCGTGCTCGCCGTGACCGGCACCGTGCCCGGAACCCTCGTCGGCGTCGCCCTATGGGGCTTGCACATGGGGTTTACGCAAGGACTGTTTGCGGCGCTCGTCGCCGACGCCTCCCCGGCGCCCGTGCGCGGGACTGCGTTCGGCGTCTTTAACTTCGTCACGGGATTGACGCTGCTCGCCGCAAGCCTGCTCGCCGGTGTGCTGTGGGACGGCTTCGGGCCGGGCATGACCTTTGCCGTAGGCGCGGCAGTGACCGCGGTGGCATGCGCCGCCCTGCTCGTGCTGCACCGCAGCGGCCGACTACGCGTCGCTCAATAGCCCGCTCTGCGCGATGCCGTCGAAGATAAACTGAACGGCCATCGCGGCGAGCAGAATGCCGAAGACCCGACTGATCACGTGCAGGCCGGTGACCCCGAGCCAGCGGAGTATTTCGCCGGCGAGAAGGAGCGAGATCAGGGTCGCGAGCAGCATCAGCAACAAGGAGCCGATCACGACCGATTGCAGCACGAGACTGCCCGATGCATCGCTCATCAGCAGGATAGAGGCACCCATCGCGCCAGGCCCCGCGATCAGCGGTGTCGCGAGCGGAAAAACCGCGATGTCCTGCTTCGCCGCCGCCTCCCGCTGTTCCTCTTCAGTGGTCGAGACGCCTCCAGACGGTCGCGCGAACGCGAGATCGATGCCGATCAGCAACAGCAAGATACCGCCCGCGGTGCGCAGAGCGGGCAGCGACACGCCAAGCGTGTCGAGCAGCGCTTCGCCCACCAACGCCGTGATCACGAGGACCCCGGTCGCGATCAGCACCCCACGAATCGCCATGGAGCGGCGTGCCTTGCGCGTCGCCGTCGGCGTCAGCGCCACGAAGATCGCCGCCACATCGAGCGGCCCGATGGTCGCGAAGAACGCGGCCAAAGCGACGACAGCGGTTTCAAGAATCTGATCAGCCACGCCATCCCTCGGCTCGAGTGAAGCGGTGAGCTTCCTCTGATCTATCATGCCGGCGGGAAACCGGAGACGAAACGAGAATCCGCATGAATGAGGCTCAGATCGAACGCTTCGTCGACGACGGCTTCGTGAAACTCGACGGCGCCTTCAGTTTGGAGCTGGCAGATCGATGCCGGTCGGAGCTTTGGGCCGAGATCGGGCTTTCTCCGGACGAGCCGCAGCACTGGGCCCGTCCAGTGATTCGCGTAGCCAGCATGAGCTCACCGTCGTTCGTCGCGGCGGCGAACACCGAAGCGCTGCATCGAGCTTACGATCGGCTCGTCGGGGCGGGCCGTTGGCAAGCGCCGCTCGGCCTCGGCACCTTTCCGATTCGCTTTCCTTCCGCGGAGCCGCCCGGCGACGACGGCTGGCACGTCGACATGAGCTTCGGTCAACACGCGGCAGACTTCATGGAGTGGCGCGTCAACGTGAAAAGCAGCGGCCGCGCGCTGCTCATGCTGTTTCTGCTGTCTGATGTCGGTACGGACGACGCTCCAACCCGGATTCGCAAAGGTTCCCACGCCTTCATCGCGCGGCAGTTATTGCCGTACGGCGAGACGGGGCTGACGCTTCGGGCGCTATCGGCGGACGGTTATGCGTCCACGGCTCACTGCGACGAAGCGCTCGCGACCGGGCGGGCGGGCACGGTCTATCTTTGTCATCCGTTCCTCGTGCATTCGGCGCAGCCGCACCGAGGCACACGGCCGCGGTTCATGGCCCAGCCGCCGCTTCTCCCCCACGGGGAGTTCGATCCGGCGTTGCCGCCGTCTCCGGTTCAAATCGCGATTCGCAAAGCCATCGGCTACGTGCACTGAAAGCCGCGAACAATCGCTACCCGCCAAGCCGGCCAACTCTGCTAGAATCGCCCGCGGAGGGATGCCGGAGCGGTCGAACGGGCTTGACTCGAAATCAAGTGTACGGTTATCCGTACCGTGGGTTCGAATCCCACTCCCTCCGCCAACCGCTATTTACGTTCAACGCTGTCTTGCGATTACGTCGCCAGCCTTCGGTCACGGCCGCTGAATGCGGCGCTATTAAAACGACGTAGTGATCGAAACATAATGGTATCGGCTGTCCTGCGCGACCTC
>CAZFJU010000161.1:0-10344 GCA_964518995.1 uncultured Gammaproteobacteria bacterium | reverse complement strand
CGCCGTGCTTATCTCGACTCGGCCGGCGCTTCCCGCGGTAAGGCTCGCCGCTTCAGATTTTCCGTTGCAGTCATCTTAGCCGTCTTTGCTGCCCTCTCGCCGGCGGACGGCTGAAGCACGTACCATGCGATGACCCCGAAGCCGAGAGCGCAGACCACTACCGTCAGATCGAAGCCCGCCAGCATCCACTCCCGCGCCGGCAATGTGCGAGCGAGGCCATAGTCGCTCGTCGCGGCATTCAGCACCGGCAACAACCCGAACGCGAGCGCGGCCATCACGGACTGCTCGAGCCACGCGCGGCGGAGCGGTCGTGCCGCAGCGTAAAGCAGCATCGCGAGCCAGACGATGAACAGCGTATCCATCTCGCGCGCCGCCCGCTCCGCGACATCGACCGGAATCAGCCGGTTCGCCCAGAAATAGGCTGCAATGCCGATCGGCAGCCCGATCAGCGTGCCGACGTTGAGCCGCTCGACCAGCACGAGACCCGCATGACGCTGGCCGGCCGGCGAGCTGCGCCGCTTCGCAGTCCATAGCACCAGACCGGTTGCTATCAAGCCCGTGCCGAGCAGCCCGGAGAAGAAGTACAGCCAACGCAGCACGGGTGACGCGAACAGCCCTTCGTGCAGGCCGAGCAGCGCATCGTTGACGACCATCGGACCGGTGCGTCGATCCGTATGCTCGAGCACTGCACCGCTCACGCCGTCGAAGACGATGCGTCCGCCGTTGCTGACCGGCGTCACGTGATTGCGCGTGACCACGACGCGCGCATTCGCGTCACCCGGATGGTGCACCTGCAGCGAGCGAATCTGCCCTTCGCCCCAACGGGCGGACAATTCGGCCAGCATCGGCGCAAGGGGCGCAGAGTCGGCATCGACACCGGCGGGTGCCGGCAGCGCCGGATTCCGAAACGCCTCATCGAAGAACCGGCTTCGGTCGTCCGCCCCGCTACCGTAGGTCGCGGAAACGACGACGGCCATATACGTGAATACGAAGAAGACCAGCCCGCTGTAGGTGATCATCAAGTGGAACGGCAGCGCGAGCACGCCCAGCACATTGTGGATATCGAGCCAGGAACGCTGCCCGCGCCGGGGCCGGAAGGTGAAGAAGTCCCTGAAAATTCTCTTATGCGTGATGACGCCTGTGACGATCGCCGTCAACATCAGCATGCTGCAGAAGCCGACGATCCAGTACGCCGCCGTCGACGGCACATAGCGCAACACGTAGTGCAACTGATACAGCGCCTGGCCGCCGCCGGTATCGCGGGCCTCGACGGGCCGGCCCGTGCCGTTGTCGAGCACCTCGCTGCCTCGTATCGAGCCGGGCTCGGTCCACGACAGATTGATATTCAGAATGTCGCGCCCGCTCGGCGGATAGATCGTCCACTGGGTCGCGTCCGGCGCGACCTCCTCGAGGCGGCGCATACCGAGTGCGATGGCCTCGCCCTGAGCCACATCCGTATGAACGAGCGGCAACTCGGGCCGCATCCAGCGATCGATCTCGCTATCGAAATAGCCGAGAGTGCCGGTCAGGAAGATAAAGAACAGCAGCCAGCCCACGAGCAGACCTGTCCACGTATGCAGCCAGGCCATCGACTTGCGAAAACCGCCCTCCATCAGCGGGCACTCCACTCGGCCGCGGCGATCACCAGCCAAGACAACGCGATCGCCACCCCGATCCCGAGCCACGCGCGCATGGCCGTGGCCGCTGCAAACGACCACATGATTGCCGTGACGTACAACGCAAAAGTGAGCAGGATCCCCGTCATGACCGCATCGGCGTGCGGCAGCGGCAGCGCGGCGGCCAGCGCGATGGCGGCCGTGGTCGCCAAGGCATAGCCGCCCGCACCGGCGGCGAGCACGCGCGATGCAATATCGAGCGCGCGTGTCGAAACGTGCTCAGCCATTCTAGTCATACGCGACATACCTCACGATCTGGCGCCGGGCGCCATTTCCGTCCCGGGAGCCCCGCTGCGCCCAGTTTAGTGTTGTGCCCGCCGAAAGCCCGCCCCGCTCGGCGTCCTGCGTCGGGCCTAGAAAAACCGATACTGAAGACCGACGACCGAGTAAACGCCCGGCTGCTTGTAGCCGAGACCTTCCTCGATGTCGACGTCGAAAAGATTCTCTACGCGCAGATAGCCGGACAGCGCCGTCGTGAAGTCGTAGCGCGCTGCCAGATCGAAGCGAGTGTACGCTTTCATCTCGACGTCGGCGGCCCAGCGCAGCCGAGGCCCGGAGTGATACAGGTTACCGCTGACATAGAACCTGTCGCCCTGATAATTGAGGCCGAGATTACCTTTATTCTTCGCGATCTGAACGGTGCGCTCCCATGCTCCGTCGATCGCCTTGTGGTCCGATCGCGTAAATGTGTAGTTGCCATCGAACATCAGCCGATCGGTCAACGCAAAGCTGCCCGATAGCTCGACGCCTTCGGTCCTCTGCCGGTCGCGATTCGTGTATTGCCCGTAGCCCGAGGTCGATCTCGGATTGACGATCGCTCCGTCGTAGACGATGACGTCATCCAGATTCGTGTGCCATGCCGTCGTCTCGGCAGCGAGCCGGCCATCGCTGCCCTGGTACCGCAGCCCGACCTCGAAGGTTTCACCTCCCTGCGGCCGCAGATTCGTCGTGCCGTAGATCGGGTTGAACAGCTGCGACATCGACGGCGCGGTGAAGCTCGTGCCGACGTTGGCGAACAGCGACCACGGCCCGCCGAGCTGCGCGGCCAGGCCTAGATTGCCGGTCGTCTCCCGGCCCCACGAGTCGAAGTCGTCCGAGCGGATGCCGAGCGCCAGCACGACACGCGCGCCGACGTCGATCTCGCCGTTGGCGTAGAAAGACATGACCGACTCGTCGTTATCGGCGGCGCCGTAGCTGCCCCACTGCCGCGCGGCCTGATCGAGATACTCGAAGCCGACCAGCATGCCCGTGCGGTCACCTTGATAGATCAGGTTGTAGTCGATCTGACGATTCTCGTCGCGATAAAAGGACGCGACATCGAACGGCGTATCCTCGATCGGAATCAGCTCGCCGCGCTGATAGATCGGCCCGTCTCCGGTTGGAAACTGAAAATCGTCGAATGGCGCCGGCTGATAGCCAAGAATGCCGTCGGCCGAATCGATAATGCTGTAGCGCTTCTGCAGAGCGCCCACTTGCGCGCGCTGACTCAAGCGCGGCGAGAGCTCGTGCTGGAAATGAGCGCCGATGACCGTACTCCGGGTACTGTTGACCTGGTTCGGATCCGGCGTCTGAAACGCCCAGTGCGTTTCGCGGGTCTGGCAGCAGCCGGCCTCGTCGAGCTCCGCGCTCTGGAAGCGGTTGTCCGTCTGCCAGAAGGTCAGTCCGGCGCCGATGCGGCCCGCGTCGTAGCTGATCTTGCCTTGCAGCGTCTCATCGCGCGTGAATTCATGGGGATGCACATTGCCGCTGTCGACCTTCGACGCGTTCAGCGAATACGCCAGCGCACCGCCGCCGGCATCGACAGTATTGCGGAACGACGCCGCGGCGCGCCGCCAGTCGAGCGAGCCGGCCTCCGCCTGCAGGCCCGCGCTCGGGCGACTGCCGGACTTGGTCGTGATCGAAATGACGCCGGCCGTGCTGTTCGCGCCATACAGCACGGCCTGCGGACCGCGCAACACCTCGACCCGCTCGATCGAGGCCGGATCGATTTGACCGAGCAGATGGCTCACGCCGCCCGAGCTGGCCTCGTCGAGCTTGACGCCGTCGACGACGACGAGGATCGCGCTGGTCGCGAAGCCCCGCATCTTCGGATAGTTGAACTGACCGGGACCGCCGGCCTGCTTGAACTCGATACCGGCCGTCCGGCGCAGAACCTCGGTGAAATCGGAGTACGCGTTCAGCTCGATCTCGACCTCGTCGATGATCGTCACCGACTGCGTCAGCTCCGTGGCCGATTTCTCGAGCTTGGTCGAGCGCACCACGATCTCCTCGAGCTGCGCCCCGCCCTCCTGGGCGACCGCTGGCGAGATGCTGAGCGCGACGGGAAGCATCCCGGCGGCCAGCCCGGCCGTGAATCTCATTACTTCAGCTCCTTGGCATTGCTCTACCCAGCGGACCGCACGCTAAGAGCGAGGCACGGGGCGGGCCAAGTTATTAACCGTTCGTCCTCGTGGCGGGGTCGGCGCGTACCGATGAAGCCGCCTCGTGAGCCGTACTCGACGCCGGCCTGCGCCAAGCAGCAGATGCGCGAAATTTCCGCGTGGAATCCGAGGCATACGCGCGTCCATTAACGGCTAATTACCGTTTTTCGCTGCCGCTCGGCGCGCGCGGTCACTAGTCTCATCCGTCTCGATGATGACCTCGGAGATCCTGATGACCCTGGCACGGACCCTCGCGGCGGTCGCCGCGATCGGCTGCTTATGGAGCCCGCTGGCGGCCGCCCAGCACGATCCCCAGCACGATTCGATGGAGCTGCCCTATCGGGCCGCCGGGCTCGACGAGCGCGACGCCGCGGCCTATCTGCTCGACCGGCTCACCTTCGGCGCCCGAGCCGGCGACGTCGAGCACGTCGTCGAGATGGGCATCGAGGAATGGGTCGCGCGGCAGCTCTCGGGCGCGCAGCCCGAGCCGGCGCTCGACGCGAAGCTTGCCGCATACGAAGCGCTCGACATGAGCCACACCGAGCTCGCCGCACGTTTCCCGACGAGCTCCGAAATGTCGGCCCACATTCGCCGCTTCCATCCGGGGCTGATTCCTCCGCGCGACGAGCCGATCCTCGATTTCTCGGTCGTCTCGGCGAAAGTGGACGCCTACCGGCAACTGAACGGGTTTCAGACGCAGGAGATCGAGCTGCGCGAGCAACTGGTCGGCCAGAAGGTCCTGCGGGCGGTCTATGCCGAGAATCAGCTGCGCGAGGTGCTCACCGACTTCTGGCAGAACCACTTCTACACGAGCCCGACCAGCTTCAATGCGCGGCTGTGGATCCTGCCCTACGAGCAGGAGGCAATGCGGCCGAACGCGCTCGGCGATTTCCGCAGCCTGCTCGGCGCGGCGTCCGAGCATCCGGCGATGCGCCGCTTCTATCTCGGTAACGAGCAGGAGGGGGTGGTCCCGTTCTCCGACACGACGATGGCGCATGTCATCGCGGACCGCGAAGCCGCCGGCGAAAGCGCGGCGACCGTGGCCGCGCTCGCGGCTCGGGCGACCAGCGAAATCGTCGCGCTCGAGTACGAGGAGGATCTCGTGCTGAGCCGGGAGTTCTGGCCGCGCACCGGTCCGAACCTCGAATACGCCCGGGCGCTCCTCGCGCTGCAGACGCTCGGCCCATCGGCTGACTATACGGACGCCGACCTCGAAGCCATCGCGCGCGCCTTCACAGGCTGGACGACGATGCCGGTCGGCCCTTCGGACGACTGGTTCGCGCGCGGCCTCGACGACGCTTACGAGCTCGGGTTCGTGCGCAACGGCAGCTTCCTGTTCCGCGCCGACCAGCACGATGCGCGCGAGAAAGTGATCTTCGGCGAGCGCTATCCCGACGGCGGCGGAGTCGACGAAGGTCGTCAGGTGCTCGACCGGCTGGCAGCACATCCGAGCACCGCGCGTCACATCGCCGCCAAGCTCGCGGTGCGATTCGTCTCGGAGCAGCCCTCCGAGGCGCTGATCGAGCGCCTCGCCGGCACGTTCGAGCGCAGCGGCGGCAACGTCGCCGCAGTGATGGCCGCGTTGATCGAAGCACCGGAGTTCTGGGCCGCCGCCGGGCAACGTACGAAGGTGAAGTCACCGCTCGAGTACGTCGCGAGCGCGTTACGCGCGACGGGCGCCGACATCTCGTCGCCCACTGCGGCAGCCGAATGGCTCGCGCGGATGGGGCAGCCGCTGTACGGCTACCTCGAGCCTACCGGCTGGCCGGACGAGAGCGCGTACTGGCTCGACGCCGGGTCGCTGCTGCAACGGCTGGCCTTTGCCGAGCAGCTTGCGCTCAACCGCATCGAGGGTATTTCGATCGGCTCGACAATCGACAGCGACCGTGCGGGATCTTCGCCGGCCGCGGCGATTGCGGCGCAGCTCCTGCCCGGACGGGCGCTCGCGGCCACGCTCGACCAGCTCGAAGCCGCCGAGCCGCACGCGGCGCCGGACGCGAACGAGAGCCAACGCCTGGCGGCGCTCACGGCCCTCGTCATCGCGAGCCCCGAATTCCAGCTTCGCTAATTGCGGCCGCGCGGCCGCACCCCTTTCGGAGAATCACGATGCAACGAAGAATGGTTCTGAAATCCGGCGGACTCGCCCTGTTCGCCGCGTCCACGGGCGCAATACCGCCGTTCCTGAGTCGCGCGGCGCGCGCCGCCGAGCCCGGCGCCTTCGGGCGTCAAAAGGTACTGGTCACGATCTTCCAGCGATTTGGCATGGATGGCTTGATGGCCGTCGCGCCCTTCCGCGACGAGCGGCTCGCAAAGCTGCGGCCTTCGCTGATGCTGCCGCTTCCGGGCTCCGGCGAAGCGCATGCTCGCGTCGACCTCGATGGACAGCACGGCCTGCATCCGGGCTTTGCGCCGCTGCTGCCGCTGTTCCGCGACGGCAGCCTCGCGATCGTCCAGGCCGCCGGTTCGCCGCACAACACGCGATCGCACACCGAAGCGCAGCTGTGGTGGGAATCCGGCACGCCCGGCAATCGGGCGACCTCGGACGGCTGGCTGAATCGGGCCGTCGCGGCCGCCAACGTCAGGGCCGACGTGCCGCTGCGCGCGGTCTCCGCGACCAAGGAGCGTCCGCGCATCTTCTATGGCGAGCAGGCCACGGCGTCGATCGAGGAAGCCGATGCCTTGACGTTGACGTTCGGCGCCGATCTCGGCCGCGGATCCGCCGTCGACGCCCTGCGCGCGATGTATCGCAACGCCGATCACACGCTGCTGCGCCCGGCCGGCACGAGCAGCTTCGAGCTCGCACGCATCCTCGATGAGGCGAAGGACGGACGAGCGGCAGCCTACCCCGCCGGCTCGAAGTTCGGCGGGAGCCTTGCCGACATCGCGCATCTGATCAAGGCCAACGTCGGGCTGCAGGTTGCCTTCGCGGAGTCACGGACCGCAGGGCCGAACGACGCCGGCACGTGGGATACGCATTCCAACCAAGCCGCAATGGATGGTCCGTTTCCGCTCATGGCCGACGATTTCTCGCGCTCTCTGGCCGCGTTCTGGGAAGACCTCGGCGAACTGCGCGACGACGTCGTCGTCGTCACGTTGACCGACTTCGGCCGCAATGTCGTCGAGAACGCCGGCATCGGCACCGACCATGGCCGCGCCACCGCGATGTTCGCGCTCGGCGCGTCGATCGCGGGCGGACGCGTCTACGGCGCGCTGCCGGAGCGCTTCGAGCGGGACGCGCTCGAGGATGGCATGGATCTGCCCGTCACCACCGATTTTCGCTCCGTCGTCTCGTCGTTGACGGCGATCCAGCTGAAGGTCGCCGACGACGCACGGGTGTTCCCGGGCTGGAGCGGGGAACGCATGGCGATCACGAAGGTATAGTGCCGCTCGATGATTCCCCTTGCACTCGGGCTCGTTTTCGCTGGATTCGCGGCGCTCAGCCTGTCGATGGAACGTCACCATCGACAGGTCTGGGCGCGGCTGCCGAAAGGCCTCGCCCCGCTTGGCTATCGGCTGACGGGGTTCGGGCTCATCACCGCAGGTCTCGCGCCGGCGGTGGCCGCGTGGGGCGGCTCCGTCGGCGTCGTCGCGTGGCTCGGCTTGCTCACGGTCGGCGCATTGACCGTCGCGCTGTTGCTGACCGCGATGCCGCGCGCCGTGCCGTGGGCGGGCGCCGCGGCGCTAGCGCTCGGCGCGGCGGCCGCTTGGAGCGCGGTCGGCGTGGGCGCTTGAAGCGTATTACGAATCGGTCCGTTCGGCCGTGCACCGCGGGGTCGAAACCATCGACATCAGGATGGCATCGAGGCTTGCGGGCGCGAGATCGAGCTCGTCGTAACGCGCGAAAAGCTGCTCGACGCCGGCTAACCGGCCGCTGCCATAGCGCAGCTCGAGCACCTCGGGCGTCAACGTCGCGACGGCCCCCGGATGGTTGTGCGCGATGACGCTCCCGGACTCGCCGACGACACGAGCCAACAGCTCGGCGTAGTAGCCCGCGCCCGCGTTCATGTCGAGGATCGCCATGCCGGGCCCAATGCCGATGAACGACAGAACCTCGGCCGGCCGACTGCTCGCGTCCCGCTCCAAATCCCCAGCCGGCCGCGCCGGGCTTCGGACAGCCTCTTCGATCGGCTCGTCCGGTGCGCCCGCGATCACGTGCGCCGGGCGCGCTGCTGGTTCCGCCACGATCTGCCCTCCCGCCTCGATCGAGTAAAGACTTCCGGTGAGACACGCGAACGCGAACAGGGTGCGGAACGGCCGGCACATCGGCGTCAGCGCCAGATCCGCTCGTAGCTGAGCGGCCCGGTGTGCACGGGAATCGCGTCCAGATTCGCGCGCCGTAGCCCCGTCACCTCATAGAGGATCTCGACAGCCGGGGGCGCGTTCGGCGGCACGCTCGGCAGCGCGCGCTCGACCGCTCCGAGGAGCGCCGGAGTCGACAACGCCTGCGCCACCTGCATCAATCCCTCATCCCGCAAACCTGCGGCCACGAGCAGCTGATTGCCGCCCGGCCCCGGAAACGTCGAAATCAGCCCGTAATCCACGTACCTGCCGCGATAAGCATGCGTGCCGGCCTGGCTCGCGAACACCGCACCCGATCGGCGATCCACCAGCTCGTCGTAAGTCATGCCCACCATCACCGCCGACGAGGCGAAGACGATCTCCTCCAATCGACCGAGACCGCTGACATAGCCGACGTAACCGACGTGATGCGTCTTGAGGTCCGCGGCATCGAGCTCCGATGCGGCGATGACACGTACGGGTTTGGCCGATTCCTGGAGCACCCGCAGCACATCGGCCAACGCGGGCGCGGTGCCGCGCGGTAGATAAGTGAGATCGAGATCGACGTAGCGCGCCTGCAGATCCGGCACAGACATTAGCAAGGCGTCGAGGTCGCGTATCGAGTTGACGCCGAACTCGCGAATCATATGCCGCACGTCGCCCCGCTCGTCGAGCTCGCCGAAGATGTAGTAATCGCCGACGGCGACGAGCAACGGCAAGTCATCGGCAAAGAGCGGCGCCCAGATTGTCGAGGCCGCGAGCTCGGCGTAGGGCGACAGCGGCCGCTCATCGAGACTGTGGCGCACGGCGACTCCGCTCGTGACCCCGATCAGCAGGCTGCCGGCCACCACTGCGGCGGCGAGCCCGATGCGCCACCGCGGTCGCGGACTGTCGGCCGCGGACATCGGGAGCGGACGCGATTCGTCAGCATTCGTCGCGGATGACGTCAGGATCAGCCGATACTCGCCGCGCGCAACACCGAGACGATGGCGCCTGCCGCGACCCTCCTTCTGATAATAGCGCTCGAGCTTGCGGCGAAGGTTATGCGCGTAGACGCGCACGATCGAATCCTGCGCAGGATCGAAGTCGGCAGGCTTATCGAACACCTCCCGGGCAACCTCGATCTCCTTCGGCGCCCGGTCCTCGATCGAACACTTGGCGAGGTACTCGAGCAGGCGGGTGTAGGAGCGCGAACGCCACAGTGCCGGGTGGCTGAGAACATGATCCACCTCTTCGCGCAGCCCATCGGCGTCATTCATCGAACCCGGATCGTTCATCGGCTCCTCAGTCTCTATTCTCGGCATGCGGCGGTTCGAGGATACGGCTGGCCTGCAGCACGACGAATGCGCCGGGCCCTCGCTCGGCGCCCGAGAGTAACGAAGTCTGCTCATGTGACGTCGTTATGAACGGTTTGCTTAACGGTTATTGGTAGCTCTCACCGGATTGTTTTTATTGCTGTTTTTTCGGAAAGATCGCTTTTGGCAACACAGAGCGCTTATCCGGCAGAGGGCGCGCTGAAGGCGGTGCGGCGCGGCGTGCTGCCGCCCAGGAGGACCAGTGTCTCAGATCCGGGTAAAATAGCCGCATCGCATGCGCTCACGCGCGTCGTCGAGCCGGCGCTACGCTGCCGGCCGTCACTCCCTCACTTGCGGAGATCAAGGATATGCATCATTTCGTCAGGGCAGACGACATTCGGCCGACGACTGCCTTTCCCAACGAATCACAGGGCTACCGGCGTTTTTCGCTGTCCGACCGCAGCTGCGGCGCCGTCCACACGGGCTGGGGCATGTGTGAGCTCGACGCCGGCGGGCATGTAAATCAGCACGTGCAGTCGTTCGAGAAGAGCTTTTACGTGCTCGAGGGCAACCCGGTCCTGATCCTCGACAACCGCGCGTTCCGGCTCTCCCCAGGCGCGTGCGGGCTGATCCCGGTCGGCATGAAGCAGGCCTGGCTCGGGCCTGAGCACGGCA
>CAZFJU010000160.1:0-10469 GCA_964518995.1 uncultured Gammaproteobacteria bacterium | reverse complement strand
CGATTTACCGGATCGCCGCCGACATAGCCATAAAGGTTCATCCCACCCGCGTAACCAATGGGATCGGTCTGTACGAAGCGTCCGAGTGTGGGATGGTAAGCACGCGCCTTGTAGTGGTACAAGCCCAGCTCGCCGAACCACATCTGTCCGGTGTACTGAAAGCGGCCCTGGTTTGCGGCGTTGGGGACGCCGAAGGCATCGTACTTGTTGACGTCCGTGACCGTGCCCAAGTTGTCAGCGATCCCGATCACCGAGCCGCGCTCGTCGGCGATAAGCCAGCGGCGGTCGCTCGTCCCCGCGCCTTCGTACCAGACGAGCGGCTCGTCCACCCCCGGGCCCGTGGACGTAGCGCCGCAGCACGGTACCCGTTGCATCGTACTCGGCGATGACGTCGGCGCCATCGTAGAGGAAACGTGTGATGGTGCCACCTCCGACTTGGTGCAGCCGGCCGGCCGAATCGTACTCGAGGCTGAAGCCGCCGGAGGCTGAAACCAGGCGGTTGTCGAAGTCGTAGGTGTAGCTCCTGCTGCCGTCGGCCGTGAGGTTGCCGCGAGCGTCGTAGCTGAGCGTGACACCGAGCGCGCTGGTGTAGCGGTTCAAGCCGTCGGCGGTGTAGCTTTCGTTGACGTTGCCGGGCGGTGTCCAGTCGTAGGCGGTGTTGCCGTTCGTACGTGTCGTGATTTGACTGGCTGGGTTGTAGGTGAAGCCGAAGGTCGTGTCGTGGCTCGAGCCTGACGCGTTCTGAACAAGGGTCGCGAGCCTTGAGACCGCATCGAACGTGTAGCTCGTCACTACGCCGTTGCCGCGGGTGAGCGAGGTGCGCCGGCCGAGGTTGTCGTAGGCGTAGGTGGCGAGCGAGCTGGCGCCCTGCTCGAGAATGCCAGTCAGATCGCCAACAGCGTTGTAGGCATAGGTGACGTAGAAGCTGCTCGGGTAGTCCATCCGGGTGCGTTGCCCGGCGGCATCGTACTGATAGCTCACCGTGCCGAGCACGGTCGAGGTCTCGCTCGTGACGCGGGAAAGTGCGTCATAGGACGTCGCAGTGGCGTGGCCCGCCTGCGTCTGATCCATCACCCGACCCAAAAGATCGTAGACATAGGAGACGTCGGGCTGCGAACCGGGCGCGTCACGTAAAGTCAGGCGGCCCAGGTTATCGTAAGCGAACGTGAACCACTCTCCGCTGCGGCGCCGCTCCTGCGTGAGCCGGCCGGCAGCGTCGTAAGTGAACTGCTCGTAATCGGTCGCAGAGCTCTGATGGGTGCTGGTGGGATTCGGATAGCTGCGCTTCACGAGCCGGTCGAAACCGTCGTACTCGTAGCTCATTTGGTAGTTGCGCGCATCCGTAAGGGTTGCCACCTGACCGCTGGCGGTATAGGTGTAAGTCGCCGTGGTCTGCGCAAGCGCGGTGCCGTAGGCGGACTGCTGCTGAACGACCCGCCCGGCGGCGTCGTAAATCGCTCTGACCCCAATTTCCGCTAATTTCTCAAATGGGCTCTGACCCCAATTTCGGTCAAAGCTCGAATTCGAAGCGCACGCCGAGGTGATACGCCGTGCCGCCGAGCTCTATGTCGCTCGCTTCGGCCTCGAAATGCTCGACCTCGAAGAGGACGAAGCTGCGCGTGAACGGCGCGCCGCCGCGGCGGGCCGCCGATTCGCGCGAGCCGTTGCTCGCGAAGCGCCAGCGCAAGCCCGCACGCACGAGGCCGCCGAGATCGGTGCGTCCGTCGACTCCGGGCTGCAGCACCACTTTCTGCCGATACCACGCGCCGCCGACGCCGATGCCCGCATAGGGCACGAGACGCCGCCCTGCACGCTCCGCGATGAAGTCCGCATAGAGATGCAGCGGCACCACCGTGAGCGCGACCGCATCCGGGACGACGGTGCCGTCCGCCGCGAAGCCGATCCCCTTGTCTTCACGGAACCCGACCCGTGCGCTGACCTCGAGCCAGTCCCGAAGCCGATAGCCGCCCGCTATCGAGAACGATGCATCGCGGTCATCACCATAGAAACGCGCGTAGTCGTCGAGATCGGGATAGGTGTAGCCGCCGCTGATCGCGTACATCCAGCGCGGGCTCGACGACCTGGTGGGTAGCTTGCCTACCGAGCTCGAAGCCCCCTGCGCATGCGCCGGCGTAGGCGCTACGAAGCTCGCTGCGCACACGAGGCCGATCAGCCACGCGACACTGCGCGCACTGCGGCCCCGCACCCGGCCGCCATTCCGGCGAGCAGCGCGTCCGGAGGCATGGCCAGCAGGAGCTCCATCGAGCGGCGACCCGCCGTCGCGCCTGCGCAGCGCGCCGCGCCGCATGGCGACAGCGAGCCACAGCCCGGCCGCGCAGGCGGCCGTCCAAGCCGCAAGCGTCATGGCCTGCCCGTGCTCGAGCGCGACGAATGCGACGACAACCAGCGGCTTCAGCGCGGCCCTCACCGCCGGCTTCCACTCCGCATGCCGCTCGAGCCAATGCGCCCAGCGCGGGCTCGACACATAGTAGCGCTCGATCAGCCAGCGCCCAGCCGCATGCGGGCGCAGAAAGCGATCGCGAAACGCGCGCAGGATCTCGACGTCGGCTGCGTGCTTCGAGCCGAACGCCGCAGTCGCGATGAAGCACGCGTCCTCGTCGGCCAATGGCGGATACGCTTCGAGCGGCGATGGCGTCGCCGTCAGCGTCGACGATGGCGCGCTCTCCGCCTCGTCGCCCAATGCGAGCGATGCCGGCGGCGACAACGCGCTCTCGTGACGCGACGGCGTATTGTCCCGAACCGACACTGCGACGTGATAGGTCGCGCGCGCGACGGCGCTCACCGCGAACCGGTAGGTCGTACCGTTTGCGAGCGGTGCGACGACGTGCTGCGTGCCGGTGACGTCCAGCCGATTCTCGGCCGGATCCGCGACGCCGTAGTAGATTCGATACGCATCCGCGCCCGGCACGGCCTCCCACTCGAGCACGACCGCCTCGTTGCGCGCGTCGGCCGCGATCAGGCGCGGTGTCAGCGGCGGCGTGACGGCGGCATCGAGCCCTTCGAGCGTCAGCCGGGTGTCGCCGTCGACATCGATGGGCGACGGGCCGTTCGCCGCATCATCACCGTCGTACCCCGCCGCCGAGTCGGGCAGCGCGCCGCGCACGTAGTAGACGCGGTAGCCGCCGGGATTCGTCGAGCTGGTGACGAGGTAGCTCTGATTCGCCTCCCAGGCCGCTTCGATCCCGAAACCCTCGCCTGCGCTGCCGAGCGCCAGCAGCGTCGGCGCCGCGACCGGAAAGGGGAACCGATCCGCGAGCTCGCCGCCGTAGACGCCCGCATCCGCAGTCGTGCTATCGATGACATCGAGCCCGCGGCCGATGTCGATGCACGCGGAGCCTTCGCGCAGATGGAAGTCGTGCGCGTCCGGCGCCGTGAAGCGCGGGTCGCCGAATACGGCTCCGGCGCCGGCCTCCCCCTGCGAATCCTCGGGCAATTCGCCGTTCTCGAAAAAACAATTCGCGCGCACGTTCTCGAACGGCTGCGCGAGGCCCGTCGAGGTGACGATCGCCGAGCCGTTGCGGGCAAAGATGGTGTTGACGATCTCCGTCGCGGCCGTGTCCCGGCGGATCGCGGTGTCGTTCGCGAAAAAGACGTTATTGACGGCCGTGACACCGGAACCGTCGACGACAAGCCCGACCCCGTCGATCCCGTCGAAGACGACGTTCGCGATATCGACGCTCGCGCTGCGCTGCACGGACATCCCGACCGCCGCATCGAGCACCGTGAAATTGGAGAAACGCACGCCGATCGCGTCCGCGATCGTCACGGCGGGTGCGGCATCGTCATCAGGCGAGAGCCACGTGCGCGCCGTTTCGAGGCCGGCGACGTCGACGCCGCTGCGCAGCGTCAGGTTCTCGTTGTAGCGGCCCGGCGCGACGAGCACGAGGTCGTTCTCTTCCGCCGCGTCGATCGCACGCTGAATCGTCGCGAAGTCACCGGGCACGTGCAGCGTCTCGGCGAGCGCGGTGCCGGCACAGAGCCATGCCGCGACGGATGCGATGACGGTTGAAGCGTTCAAGATTGCGTCTTGGCCGCGCCCGGGCGCGGCTGGGCGGCACCTTCCCCGTTCCTGCGGCTTGATGATACCTTGCGCCGACCCGCCTACAACAACGAGGCCGGAGGAGCAGCCGATGATCACCCGACGAAAAGCAATGGCGTTGACCGCGCAAGCCGGCGCAGCGCTGGCCCTGGCCCCGCGGCTCGGAGCCGCCCAGCAGCCGCAAGGCGAGCTGATCACTCGACCCATCCCTGCGACGGGCGAGGAAATCCCGATCATCGGCCTCGGCAGCTCGGCGACCTTCAGCGAAGCGGCGGGGGAGGAGGACTACGATGCCGTCCGCTCCGTGCTCGAAGCGATGCTCGAGCTCGGCGGCACCGTGTTCGATACGGCGCCGAGCTACGGCGCATCCGAGGAGGTCACGGGCCGCATCGTGCAAGAGATGGGCGTGCTCGACCGGATCTTCTGGGCGACCAAGCTGAACGTCGCCGGCTTCGGCGGCGGCTCGGCGGATCCGGAAGCCGCCCGCCGCCAGGTGGAGACGTCGCTCGAGCGCTTCGGCCGCGAGCCGGTCGATTTGATTCAGGTGCATAACATCGCGGACATGGCCACGCAGTTCGCGCTGCTGCGCGAGTACAAGCAGGCGGGCCGCGTGCGCTATATCGGCACCACGTCGACGTTCAAGCCGCAGTACGAAGCGCTCGAGCAATACATGCTCGAGGAGCCGCTCGACTTCGTCGGCATCGACTATGCCGTCGACAACCTCAGCGCGGAGGAGCGTCTGTTGCCGATCGCTCAGGACCGCGGCATCGCCGTCATGGTGTACATGCCGTTCGGGCGCACGCGCCTGTGGGATCGTGTCAGCGGGCAGCAGGTGCCGGAATGGGCACAGGAGTTCGGCGCCGAGTCGTGGGCGCAGTTTTTCCTCAAGTTCGCCGCCTCGCACCCCGCCGTCACCGTCGTGACGCCGGCGACGAGCCGGCCGCATCATATGCAGGACAACATGGCCGCGTCATACGGCCGCCTGCCGGACGAGGCCGAACGCCGCCGGATGGTCGAGTTCATCGAGTCGCTGCCGTCCTGATCGCCGTGCCGGCGCGCGGCGGAGCACCGCCGCGCCGCTCGGCCGCCCGCCCTCGGCGGCGCACGAATTGACCTTGGGTGAGACCGCGGCCTAGGCTGGCCCGCATGAGAAGCGCTCCGTTCGGCCGCACCGGCGTCGAGGTCTCGGTGATCGGCCAGGGCACATGGAACCTCGAACGTGACGAGCGCGACGAAGCGCTGGCCGCGCTCGATGCCGGGCTCGATGCCGGCATGACCCACGTGGATACGGCGGAGCTTTACGCGGACGGCGAGGTCGAGCGGATGATCGCGCCGATCGTTCGTCGGCGCCGCGACGAGATCTTCCTCGTCTCCAAGGTCCTGCCGCAGAACGGCTCATACGAGGGGACCCTTGCCGCGTGCGAGGCGTCATTGCAGCGTCTCGGCACGGACTATCTCGATGTCTATCTGCTGCATTGGCGCGATGACGCGACGCCGCTCGAGGAGACGTTTCGCGCGTTCGAGGCGTTGACGGCGGCCGGCAAGATTCGTCACTACGGCGTCAGCAACTTCGATGTCGACGACCTCGAAGAGGCGGTGCGCATCGTCGGCGACGGCCGCATCGTCTGTAATCAAGTGCTCTACCACCTGCAGGAGCGTGCGATCGAAGAGCGGGTGATCCCGTGGTGTCGGGCGCGCGACATTGCGATCGTCGCCTACAGCCCGTTCGGCAGCGGGCGCTTCCCGTCGAGCCGCACCAACGGCGAGCGTGTGCTGGCGTCGATCGCGGAGCGCCGGCACATCACGGTCCACCAGGTCGCGCTCGCATTCCTCGTGCAACAGAGCGAGGTGTTCGCGATTCCGAAGGCAGCTCGAGTCGAGCACGTGCTGGACAACGCCCTCGCCGGCAACCTCGAGCTGACGCGCGCGGAGATGCGCGCCGTATCCGACGCCTTTCCGGTCAAGCCGCGCAAGAGCCTGCCGGTGCTCTGAGCACCGCGGAATGCGAATTCGCGCACGCCACGACGACGCGTCCGGCGCCGGCGGCCGTGACGGCGCCGTCGCAGCGCCCGTCGATGATGACGCGAGCGCCGAGCGCTTCGCCGCGATCGCGGCACGCGCCCGAGCCGACGTGGCCGCGGTCCCGAATCTTGCGGCGCTCGCGCTCGCCGCGGGCGCGCGCCCGCCGGCGCTGACCTCACTCTTCTTGCTGCACGCGCACATGACGCCGGCCGCGTGGCTGCTGCGCGAACGCACGTGGGCCGCGGCCGATGCGTTGCACGCAGGTGCGAGTGACGTCCACGAGGTCGCGGCGCGCACCGGCTTTGCGAGCGAAGCGGCGCTCGGCCGCGCGTTTGCCGCCGTCATGCGCATGACCCCCGACGCATATCGGGCGCTCGGCTATACGCCGACGTTTGCGCTGCGGCTGCCGGCGAGCTATCGCGCCGCCGATGTGCTGGCGTATCACGGCCGGGATCCGGCCAGCCCGGCCGAGCGGGTCGACGGGTCGCACCTGTTCAAGGCGATTCCGACAGCAGACGGCCCCGCGGTGCTCGAGATCGAGCTTCATCGGAGCCGTGCGGTCGTGCGGCTCCATGCGGACGGACGCTCGGGCGCCGCCGCCCAGCGCGACGCGCACCGCATCGCATTGCGTATGCTCGGCCTGACGAGCGATGTCCGCGGCTTCGAGGCGTTCGCCGGCGGTCATCCGGTGCTGGCGCCGCTCGTCGCGGCACGCCGCGGGCTGCACCTGCCGCTGACGGCGACGGTGTTCGACGGGCTTTGCTGGGCGATCATCGGTCAGCAGATCAACCTGGCCTTCGCGTTCGGGCTGCGCCGCGACGTGATCGAGCTCGCCGGCGAGCGCATCGGCGACTTGATCGCACATCCGACGCCCGAGCGGCTCGCCGCGCTCGACGTCGAGACGCTGCGGCGGCGCCGCTTCTCGCGGTCGAAAGCGGCCTATTTGCTCGACACGGCGGCGGCCGTCGCAAGCGGCCGGCTCGAGCTCGAGGCGCTCGGCGCCGGCTCCGCGGCCGAAGCCGAACACGTCCTGACGGCATGGCGCGGCATCGGCACATGGACGGCCCGCTACGTGCTGATGCGCGGCATCGGCTTCGCGGACGCCGCGCCGATCGGCGACGCCGCGCTGGCCGCGGCGCTCGCGCACGCCACCGGCGCGGCGCGCCGGCCTACGGCCGACGAGGCGGATGCACTGATGCGCCCGTTCGCGCCGTATCGCAGCCTCGCAACCTTTCATCTCTGGGCGAGTCTCAAGGACCGCGCGACGAGAGTGCCCCGGGTCGAGCGTCAACGCGGCGGGTAGCGGCCCGCGACCGGCAAACCCTGCTCGACCGGCCGCACCTCGATGGTGCCGAGCCGTGCAGACGGCAAGCGGGACGCGATCTGGATGGCCTCGTTGAGGTCCTTGGCTTCGATCAAAAAGTAGCCGCCGAGCTGCTCCTTAGTCTCGGCGAACGGGCCGTCGGACAGCGCCAGCGTGCCGCCGCGCACTTGCAAGGTTACGGCGTTGCGCGCGCTCTGCAGCGGCTCGGCGCCGAGCAGGCGGCCCTGCTCCTCGAGCTCGGCAACGTATGCGAGTGTCTCGCGCCGCAGCGCCGCCCACTCGTCCTGCGAAAGCCGCTGGAGCGCGGCTTCCTCCTCGTAGGCCAGGATCAGATATTTCATCGGCCACCCTTTACGCGCTGATATGAGAGAGTCGAAAGCCTCGGCGCCGAATCGACGCCAACAAAATTGGGGTCAGAGCCCATTTACCGGGGTAAATGGGCTCTGACCCCAATTTTTGCGATGTTCTATGACACACTTGGACCAGGCAGTTTCAAGAGGGATGACCATGACGAAAGGGAAGGTACGGGCGGCGGTCTTCGCGGGCTTGGCGGCCTTCGGCATGCTTGCCGGCTGCGGCGGCGGCCCGGCGTCGGACCTCAAGGTATACCGGCACTCGGAGAACGGCTCGCCGACGAACCTCGACCCTCTCCAGTCGGCGACGATCTATTCGAACATCGTCATCGTCAACGCGTACGATACCCTTTACCGCTACAAGTACCTCGCCCGCCCGTACGAGCTTACGCCGAACTTGGCCGTCGACCTGCCCGAAATCTCCGCCGACGGCCTCACCTACACGATCCGCCTGAAACCCGGCGTCGAGTTCGTCGACGACCCGGCATTCGCCGACGGTCTAGGCCGCGAAGTCGTCGCCGAGGACGTGATCTACTCCATCAAGCGCCACTTCGACCCGGCCAATATTTCCCAAGGCGCATGGTTGTGGGAGGGCAAGATCGAGGGCCTCGCGGAGTGGGCCGCAAACGGCGCCGACTACGCGGAACCCGTTGCGGGCCTCAGCGCGCTCGATTCGCACACTGTCCAGATCCGGCTGACACGGCCGTTCCCCCAGCTGCCCTACACGCTTGCGATGGGGCTCGCCGCAGTCGTGCCGCACGAAGCTGTCGAGCACTACGGCGCCGAGTTCGGCCGCCGTCCAGTCGGCTCCGGACCGTTTCGCCTGACGCGCTTCGACACTTCCCGCGTCGTGTTCGAGAGGAACCCGAAATACCGCCAGGAGCCGCTCGATCTCGACTTCGAAGGCTACGATCCGGAGCTGCACGGGCATCTCGGCCTCGAGCGCCTCGCGGGCCTCGCGCCGCCGTACGTCGATCGGCTCGAGATCGACTTCATCGACGAGGCGCCGGCGCGCTGGGCGTCGTTTACGTCCGGCCGCGAGATCCAGTTCACCGCAGTGCCGCCCGAGCAACTGCCGTCGGTGCTGGCATCGACGGACCCGGTCACCCTCGCACCGGAATACGCCGAGCGATACCACATGGTGTCGGGCGTCGAGTCGGGTCTGGTCTTCTATGTTTTCAACATGGAAGACCCGGACATCGGCTTCAACGACGATCCCGACCGCAACCGGATGAATCATGAGCTGCGCTGCGCGCTGCGCGACGCCTTCAGCTGGGAGGAGCGCAATGCGCGGTTTTACGGCGACATCGGCGTCGTGTTCCCGGGCGTGATTCCGCCGTTCGTGCCGGAGTTCGACCCAGACCTCGATCGGGATTCGGTGACGCGCAATACCGAGCGCGCCCGTCGCCGTCTCGCCGATGCCGGCTGGGATGCCGGTAATCTGCCCGAGCTCGAGTACGCGCTGAACTCGGCGACCATCAATCGCGAGATGTTCGAGCAGTTCCGCGGCAACCTTACCGAGATCGGTTACCCGCGCGAGAAGATCACGACCCGTACTTTCGCGACCTTCGGCGACTTCAACCGTGCGATGCGCAGCAAGGAGCTGATGTTGATGGCATATGGCTGGGGGCTCGACTATCCGGACGCGGAAAACACGCTGCAGCTCTTCTACGGGCCGAACGAATCGCCCGGCTCGAATACCTCGAACTATAAGAATCCGGACTACGACGCTCTATACGAGCAGGCCGCCGTGCTGCAACCGGGGCCCGAGCGCACCGAGCTGTTCCAGCGCATGAATCAGGAGATCATCGACGACTGCGTCGCCATCAGCGGGCTGTCGCGTCAGTCGGTGTATTTGTATCACAAGGACGTCATCGGCCGGCCCGACCGGGAAGTGCTCGGCGGCTTCTGGCTGCGCTTCGTCGACATCGCGGCCGCAGACGACGCACCTTGAGCGAGTCGTCGCCCCGGCGCACCGGCGCTGCACGTTAGAGCGAGCGTTAAATGGATTTTCTTGCGTTCACGCTGCGCAAGCTCCTCTACGGCCTGCCGCTGATCTTCGGCGTCAGCTTTCTGAGCTTCGTGCTGATGGTCTACTTCGGCCCGGATCTGAGCTACGAGCTCGTCGGGCGCAATCCGACTGCGGAGCAGATCGAGCGCGCTCGCGCGCTCCTCGGCTACGACCAGCCGTTTCTCGTCCGCTACGTCGATTACCTGCGGGAGCTCGTGACGTTCGACTTCGGGCGTTCATTCTCGACCGGCGAGCGTGTCTCGGAGCTGCTCGCGCGTGCGGTGCCCGTGTCGCTGCTGCTCACGCTGCCCGGTTTCGTGATCGGCAATGTGCTCGGCATCGGCCTCGCGCTGATCGCCGGCTGGTTCCGCGGCCGGCTGCTCGACAAGGCGATCATGGCGGGCTCGGTCGTCGGCATGAGCATCAGCTTTCTGATCGTGATCATCGCGTTCCAGCTGTTCTTCTCGTCTCAGTACGGCATCAACTATTTCCCCGTGCGCGGCTGGGAGGTGTACAACCTCGCCGACTACATCTACTACGTGACGGTGCCGACGCTCGCGCTCGTCTTCATCTCGCTCGGTTATAACACCCGCTTTTATCGCGCGGTCGTCGTCGAGGAGATGAGCCGCGACCACGTGCGCACGGCACGGGCCTACGGCGCCTCTCCTGCGCAGATTCTGTTCAAGCACGTGCTGAAGA
>CAZFJU010000159.1:6590-10480 GCA_964518995.1 uncultured Gammaproteobacteria bacterium | reverse complement strand
GCCTGCTCGATCGTGACGCCGAGCAGGCCGACGGCGCCGAGCTTACGCCAGAGGTCGCGCGGGAAGCCGTTATTCGCATCAATGTCCGCGGCCAGCGGCGCGATCTCGTCGAGCGCGAAGCGGCGGACATGATCGCGCAGCAGCGTCAGGTCGTCATCGAAGCCAAAGTCGAGGTCGACCATATTGCCTCGCTTGCCTCAGCTCGATTCGACGTGGGCGATGACGGCGGCGAGGAAGCGGGTCGCCTCGCCGCCGCTGACGGCGCGATGATCGAACGTCAGCGACAGCGGCAAGATCGGGTGGATCACGACCTGACCGCCGACGGCGACGACCTCGTCGCGGACGCGTCCGGCACCGAGGATCGCCACGGTCGGCGGCTGCACGATCGGGTTCGCGTAACGGCCGCCGAAGGTGCCGAAGTTCGACAATGTGAAGGTATAGCCGCGCATCTCCTCCGGCGGGATCGTGCGCGCTTCGACATCGCGGCGCAGGCGGGCGAGATTCTCGGCGAGGTCCTCGGGCGAGCGGTTGGCGACATCGCGCAGCACGGGCACGAACAGGCCGTCGGCGGTATCGACGGCTACGCCGAGGTGCACTTGCCGCAGCACGCGGCGGCCGAGCGCCTGGCTGTCGAACCACGCGTTCAGCGACGGCTCCGCCTCGCATGCCGCGGCGATCGCGCGAATCAGCCGCACCATCAGATCGCGCCGTGCCGGCCACCAGGCAGCGAGATCCGCATCGTCGTTGACGGTCACCGGCGCGACTTCGGCATGGGCCTGCGTCATGCTGCGCGCCATGGTCCGGCGTACGCCGCGCAACGGCTCGAGAGCGCCGACTTCCTTCAACAGCTTCGCGACCCGCTCGACGTCGCGCACCGTGATCGTGTCGTTTGCTCCGGTGGGCGTGACGATGCCGAGATCGACGTCGAGCCGACGCGCGAGTGCGCGCACGGCCGGTGTGGCCCGCACGACGGCGCCGCCCGGGCGCTCGATCGACGTCGGAGCCTCGCGGGTCACTTCCGTGCCGGACTCGACCCGGCCGACGACCGTGCCGCTGTCGCGGCGTGCGGTCTGCCCGGAGCGGCGCGGCGCGGGCGTGCTCGAGCGTGCTGCTGCCGGCTCGGCAGCGCCGGCCGACGCAGCTCGCTCGGGCTCCGCACTCGCGCCGGCGTCGGCGAACTCGACGAGCGGATCGCCGACCTGCAGGACGTCGCGCGGCGCGACGAACAGCCGCGCGATCTGCCCGGCGCGCGGGCTCGGAATCTCGACGACCGCCTTCTCCGTCTCGACCGAAAGCAGCGGCTGGTCGATCTCGACCTCGTCGCCTTCGGCGACATGCCACTCGCAGATCTCGGCTTCCTGCAGGCCTTCGCCGAGATCCGGCAGCGAGAAGATCTTCATGCGGCCTCCAGCGTATTGCGCGCCGCGGCGACGATCCGGTCGACGCTCGGCAGGTAGTGGCTCTCGAGCCGGGCCAGCGGCATCACGGCGTCGAAGCCCGTCACACGCTGAACCGGCGCGAGCAGCGACATCAGACCTTCATCGGCGAGCCGTGCGGCAATCTCGGCGCCGACGCCAACGTTGCGCGCGGCCTCGTGCACGATCACGCATCGTCCCGTCTTGCTGACCGATTCGAGCAGGGTCGCCATGTCGAGCGGCGCGAGCGTCGCGACATCGATCACCTCGGCGGCGACGCCGTCTTCCGCGAGACGGTCCGCTGCGAGCAGTGTCTCCCGCACGGCAGCTCCCCAGCTGATCAGCGTGATGTCGGCGCCGCTGCGCAGGACGAAGCACACGTCGAGCGGCAGCGCCTCGCCGTTATCTTCGACATCCTCCTTCGCGCTCCGATAGATGCGTTCCGGCTCGAGGAAGACGACCGGATCGGGATCGCGAATCGCCGCCAGCAGGAGCCCATAGGTGCGCGCGGGCGACGACGAAGCGACGACACGCAGCCCCGGAATGTGGGCGAATAAAGTTTCGGTGCTCTCCGAGTGATGCTCCGGCGCATGGATGCCGCCGCCGAACGGGGCCCTGAGCACCATCGGGCACGTGAGCCGGCCCTGCGTGCGCGTGCGCAGGCGCGACGCATGGTTCAGCATCTGGTCGATCGTCGGATAAATGAAGCCCATGAACTGAATCTCTGCGACCGGCCGCATGCCTTGCGCGGCGAGCCCGACGCTCATGCCGGCGATCAGTGTCTCGGCGAGCGGTGTATCAATGACGCGCTCGGCGCCGAAGCGCTCGAGGAGACCGGCCGTCGCACGGAAGACTCCGCCATTGACACCGACGTCCTCGCCGAGCACGACGACCCGCTCATCGGCGGCCATCTCGTGCGCGAGCGCGAGCGTCACCGCTTCCACCAGCGCCATCTCAGCCATCGGCACGGCCTCCTTCGGACGACGCGGCGGCAAGCGCTTCGCGCTGCGGCGCAAGCGACGTCGGCAACCGTTCGAACAGGTGATCGAAAATGGTCTCCCGCGCCCGGCGCGGCGCAGCGAGATACTCGGCAACTGCTTGGTCGACCTCGGCGCCGAGCTCCGCGCGCAGCGCCGCATCCCGCGCATCGCTCCACGCGCCCGCGCCGGCCAGCAGGCGCTGCAGGCGCTGGAGCGGGTCGAGCGCGCGCCAACGTTGACGCTCGTCCTCCGGCCGATAGCGCTGCGCATCGTCTGCCGTCGTGTGATCGCTCATCCGGTAGGTCAGCGCCTCGATCACGTGAGCGCCGCCGCCGGCATGGGCTTTCTCGAGGGCACGTGCCATCGCGGAATGGACGGCAAGCAAATCGTTACCGTCGACCTGTTCCCCTTCGAGGCCCGCCGCGATGGCCTTCTGCGCGAGCGTCTCGGCGCTGGACTGCAGGCTGCGCGGCACGGAGATGGCCCACTGATTGTTGACGATGACGAACACCAGCGGCAGCCGCCACACGCCGGCGGCATTCAGCGCCTCGTAGAAGTCGCCTTTGGACGTGCCGCCGTCGCCGAGCACGCAGACCGCGGCGCGCCGCTCGCGGCGAAACTTGAACGCGTAGGCCGCGCCGACGGCGTGCGGCGCATGCGTCGCGATCGGCACGCAGATGGGGAAATCCTCGCGCGGCGCATGCGGGCCGGAGTAATCCATGCCGGTCTCGTCCCCGCCCCAGTAGACGAGCAGCTCGCGCATCAGCACCCCGCGCAGCAGCATGGCGCCGGTCTCGCGGTAGGTGGGCAACAGCACGTCTTGCCGTGCCATGGCGGCGCCGATCCCGACCGACACCGCCTCCTGGCCGAGGCTCGATGCATACGTGCCGAGCTGACCGGTGCGCTGCAGCGCGACGGCTTTGCGGTCGAAGAGGCGCGTCAGCAGCATGTGCCGGTACAACGTGCGGAGCGAATCGAAGTCGCGTGCGAGCGGCGGTGCGTCGTCCGCGAGCCGGCCGTGCTCGTCGAGAAACCGGGAGTAGCGAACTTCGAAGCGTGCGACCGTGCGGGAAGGCGCTGCGGCCGCGTCTTGGACGGATACGTGCCTGGTCCGGTCAAGCGACATAGTCATGCCTCGTCGCGCAGAGGCGCGGCGCTGCCGACCGCGAGCCGCGCCCGAGGACGAGGCTGGAGGCCGTCAAAGCCGCGCGTTGAAGCCGATGTAGAACGCTCGTCCATCGATGTCATACACCGATGGATTGGTATTGATGCCTACATCGCCGTGCTTCGTCAGTTGTCCCAGGATACACGGCTTTCGGTCGAACAGATTATTGATGCCGAGAAAAGCGTTGATGCGCTGTGAGAATGCGTAGCTCAGCCGTGCGTCGTTGTATACGCGAACGCTGCACGTGTTCGCGCTGTCCGGCAATGGATTGCCGGTGACGTCGGAATTCTCGAAGCCGGGCTCGTTGCTGTCTTTGACCTCGTCGATCGC
>CAZFJU010000159.1:0-6490 GCA_964518995.1 uncultured Gammaproteobacteria bacterium | reverse complement strand
TGACGTCGGAATTCTCGAAGCCGGGCTCGTTGCTGTCTTTGACCTCGTCGATCGCAGAGATTCGCCAATCGACGCTGAAGCGCTCGAGCGCATAATTGAGGCCGACGTTCATGCGGTGCCGCGGGAATTCGACCTCGCCATGCTCGACGTTGACGTCGCCGGTCGCAAGCGCGGTGACGAGAAATTCGCGCAAGTAACTATATAGCCCGGTGACACCGAGGTTGCCGGGGCCGAGGTCGACGACGTACGCCACCTCCACATCGAGGCCCGAGGTTTCCAGCCGCTCCTCGTTGACGGGCGCCCGGTTTACCTCGATCAGCGCGCCGGCGTTCGGATCGCGGAACAGTCGGCCGGCGCAGCCCGGATCGAATACTGCGGGATCGACGTCCATGCAGCGCAGCACGGTATCGCTGCGGCTGACGAAGGTGATCGCATCATCGACCTCGATGTCGTACCAGTCCGCGGCGAGCGAGAGGTTTTGGTAGCGGGTCGGCGTCCACACGACGCCGACCGTGAACGCATCGGCCGTTTCCTCCTCAACCTCTGGATTGCCCAGATTGAAGCCGCCGGTGCTCTGCGCTTCGACCTGCGTCAAGGTGAATGCGCCCGTCGCAGCGATTCGATCTGCGATCGCCGCGATCGAGCGGCAGTTCTCGGCCACGCGGCCGGTGCTGGCGGCCGTGATGCCGTTGCAGGGATCCGTGAGCGTCTCGAATGTCTCGCCCGCGCCGGAGTACAGATCGGAGACATTCGGCGCCCGCACCGAGTTCGATAGCGATGCACGAAAGCGCAGCGTATCGGAGACCGGGGCGTCGAAGCCGAGCTTCCACGTGCTGACGCTGCCGACGGTCGAGTAATCGCCCACGCGAGCCGCAGCTTCGATGGTCAGGCGGTCGAGCACGGGTAAGCGGATTTCGCCGAAGGCCTCGGTTACGTCGTAGCGGCCGTCCGTCGCAAATTGGCGGTTCGACGTCGTGATGCCCGTTTGCGCCATCGCGTCGGGTGTTTCGCTGCCCTTCTCTTCGCGATACTCGAGACCGGCGGCAAAGCTGACCGGCCCGCCGGCCAGGCTCCAGCGCATCTCGCCCGTCAGCGCTGTGCCGACAATGAACTGCTCGACTTCGGCGACCAAGTTTGCCGGGGTGCGCAGGTACTCGACCGCCTCCGGGGAGATCGTGTTGGCGCCGAAGATATTGAGGGGTACGCAGCCGAAGAGCCGCGCCGTCGGGTCGACGCATTGCAGATTACCGTCCGGGCCGACTTCGACATCGAGCGCGAATCCGGCGCGCTCCCGGTTGATGCCGACATTGTCGATTTGCTCGACGTCCGTCTTGCCCCACGTGGTGAAGACGTTCAGCGATAGCGCGTCGGAGAGCTCGATATCGAGATCGCCCGCCACCCGCAGGGTCGTGCGATCGATCTGGCTGCCGCGCGCGCCAAACTCCGTCAACCGGCGGGCGGTGTTGTTCAGCCCGAGCTGATTGAGGTTGGTGATGCCATCGGCGAGCAGGTTTTGCCGCAGCAGCGCCGGGAGGAGGGGGGACGAGACCTCGAGGCCGCCGGTGCCGCCGCGATCGATATCCCAGACGTGGTCATTGAGATCGAATGGAAACGGCTCGAAGTGGGTATTGATGTCGACGTTCGACCAGGTCAGGTCGAGCGAAGCGTCGATGCCGTCTGCAACGGCATAGGTGATACCGGCGGCGGCGAGCCGCCGCGTCACCGGCGACGCCAAGTCACGGGCGGAGGCCCGGTTATAGGAATGGCCCGCGCCCGGATCGGCGAAATCGTCGATATAGGGCTCGCCGGTGCCGAGGTAGTCGCCGAAGCGTCCTTCGGGCGGGAAGCTCGAGCCGAGATAGAGCCAGCCCGGGCCGAGGAAATCCTCGGGAAAATAGCCGATATCGTAGCGGGAGAAATCCCGATCGGCGGCCATCATCCCGGAGTCGTCCGAATAGCCGAACGACACCCACGCATTGCCGCGCTCGAAGTTGGAGCCGATCGTCAACGAGAGGTCCGCGCGCGACCGGTCGCCGTCGCTCGGCGTATAGCCTTGCGTCGATATCTCGACGCCGTCGAAGTCGTTCCGCAGGATGATGTTGACGACGCCTGCGATGGCATCCGAGCCGTACACGGCTGAAGTGCCTCCCGTCAGAATCTCGATGCGCTCGATCATGTGAACCGGAATCGCATTCAAGTCGACTGCGTAGCCGGTCGATGCGTTGATCCCGGACACGAAGCGCTGCCCATCGACCAGCACCAGCGTTCGCTCGCTGCCGAGATTGCGCAGCGCAGTGAGCTGCAATGCCGACGCGTTGGTCGCGAACACCTCGTTCGAGCTGTTCACCTCGGAGATGGTTTGCGGCACCCGGGCGAGATACTCGCCGAGGTTGACGGCGCCGACGGCCCGAATCTGCTCGTTGCTGATCGTCGTGACCGGCGCGGGGGTCGTGAAGGTATTGCGCACGATGCGCGAGCCGGTGACGACCACTTCTTCGACCGTGCGCTCCTGCGCCGCGGCGTCGTGGACCACCAGGGCGGCGAGGCCGGCGAGGACGCAGCCCGCGCTACGTCGATTCAGGACGCGACGAATCGCGTGCGAGAGGGGAATCGATCCGACAATTGGGCCGGCAATCGGAGCGACGATAGGGGCGGCAACGGGGGCGGCGTTATGGCGCGACATTTTGGCTTCTCCGCGATACGTACGGTCATGGCCGAGCTCTAACCCCTCCTGTGTCCTTGCGGGAACACTGTGACGGGAGTCTACAGCGTTCCGTCGCGCTTCCAGCGCTATCGCGGTAAAGATACAAGTTTCGAGCCAATCTAGTTGCACGGCAGCCACTAACCAGGCCGCCCAGATTGTGTTGCGGCGTTGCAACACATCGCGCAGCGCTAGATTTACGGCCGGTTGTGAGGACCCGGCCCAGGACCTTGTGAGCCTGCGATCGGTACGCCATACTACTGATAATACGAACAGCTCTGCAGGGGGCGACTCATGGCCGCTCATCCGTACCTGATGCCCTGGTCGGCTTGTTTCAGTACCGATCCGCGTATGCAACGCGCTGAAGCGCTGGCAGAGGAGATTGTCGAGCTTTCGGCGCACCTTGCCGCCGCCGAGGCGCGTTTCATCGAGCTGATCGCGCGCTTCGACGAGGAAGAGCTATGGGCCTGCCAGGGCGCGCGCAGCTGCGCCCATTGGTTGAATTGGCAGTGCGGTATCAGCCTGCACGCAGCGCGCGAGCGCGTGCGCGTGGCCCGCGCGCTCGCCGGGCTACCGCTGATCCGGGAGGCGTTCGAACGCGGAGCGGTGAGCTACTCGAAGGTCCGTGCGATGACGCGCGTCGCCGTGCCGGAGAGCCAGGAGATGCTGTTGTCGATCGCACGCTACGGCACGGCCGCACATATGGATCGGCTCGTGCGCCAATATCATAGAGTCGAACGCATCGAGGCGGCAGCGGAGGCTTCTGCACGGTATCGCAACCGCAGCGTTCAATACCGCTATGGTGAGGACGGCATGATGGTGATCTCGGCGCGGCTGCCGCCCGAGATCGGCGAGGTAGTGCGTCGTGCGATCGACTCGGCGGTCGAGCTGCTCTACAGAGACGGTAGGCGGAAGGAGCTCAGCGAAGAGCCCGACTATGACGGAGACGACCACCGCAATGCTACGGCCGCCGGCTCGGTCGTCGCGATTCTCGACGACGCTGCGGAGGTCACCGCGACATTTGAGACGGAGCCGCGCGTCCCCGTGGGGACGTCGGGCGCCGCCTCCGGTTCGAACGTCCCCGCGGGGACGTCTGGACCGGCTGACGAGGACGCTACGCCCCCGTATCCTCGAGCGCATCGACGCCCGGACGGCCGCGCGGTCGTCGAGGAGTTCGAAGGGCAAGAGTCGGCGCAGTGCTGGGGCGCGCGGCGCGCCGATGCGCTGCGGCTGCTGGCCGAGAGCTACCTTGCGGGCGGTTGGCGGCAACTCAGCCGCGGAACGGCCATCAATACCAGTGCGGACCGCTATCAAGTGGTCGTGCACATCGATCAGGCGCTGCTCGCGGAAGCTTCGCCGCCCCGCCCGCACCGCTGCGCGATAGAGAACGGGCCGGCACTGGCGCTCGATACCGTTCGGCGGCTCGCTTGCGAAAGCGCGCTCGTCGGCATGGTCGATGGCACGGAGGGTGAGCCGCTCAGCGTCGGGCGCAAGACGCGAGCGATTCCGCCAGCGATCGAGCGCGCGTTACGCGCGCGGGACGGCGGCTGTCGATTCCCGTGCTGCGACCGAACGCTCTTCCTGCAAGCGCATCATATCGTGCACTGGGCCAACGGCGGTGAAACGAAACTCGAAAATCTCATTAGCCTCTGCACATTTCACCACGCCCTGTTGCATGAGGGCGGCTTCAACGTTAAGAAGGCGTCCGACGGCGCCTTCGTGTTCTACGACCCAACCGGCAGGCCGCTACCGGCGACGGGGAGGGTGCCTCGGCATACGATGGATGCGCTCGCGAGGGCGGCGGCCGACCAGCGCGTCGCGATCGCCGACGTGCATCGAACGCTCGGCCAGCGCATTTCCGCCGAGACCGCGGCCTGCGGCTGGGCGGGCGAGCGCATGGACTATCACATGGCCGTCGGCGGGCTGGTCTACTACCGTGATCGGGCGCGCCGGCGGGCGGCTACCGCCGTCACGCCGATAGGCTGACTGTCCACGCCGCTGATTGTCAGGGTGGCGAGCCTCGTCACCAGCAGTGGCCACACGAAGGCCTCGCCTTCTATACGCCCGCGGACGTCTTTCATTGACGCGTGGAGGCCATCCACCAGGCCCGACAGGCTGCACTGGATGCCCACTGGGCCTTGCACCCGCAGCGCTATCCGAACGGCTCACCGTAAAGTAAGCGACCGCCGGCTGTGGTAGCGATGAATCCAACTGAAGGCATCGTCGGCGCCGACACACTGCGCAATCATATCGATCGTCTCGTGCACCGATCCGAACCCGTCCAGATCAGCTGCGACGGAGAATGTTTTGGAGAATGTTATGTAGGAAAAATCACGGTCAGTGTCGGAAAGAGGTTGACACGTTCCGCCTCCTCGAGCGCCTCGACGCAGAACGCACTGTCCATCGTGTTCGACACTCGCCATGCGAGCACCCGCCGCGAGTACCAGTCGATGGCGACGAGGTGCATGATGCCCTTCGCCATCGGGATACCGCATCGAGCTGTCGTCCAGGGAATCGATGCGAAAAGAGGGTGTCGCATTGAAGCATGGCGGACAGTCTGATAAGTAGCTAAGCCACTTGCGTCGCTACGCTCCGACGGTGTCCGCCATCACCGGATCCGCTGTCTGCTATGGCCGGAATGTTCAATAGCAATTGCGTCCGGCTTAGAGCCGCCACTCGGCCGTCAGCACCAGTGCGGCGACGCGCCAGTTCGTTGGCGTTGTGACTCCTGTATCGCCCCGCAATGTCAACGCTCACGATTCTAACCTCGTTTCGACACCTTAAAGGTACCGAAGCTGCGCTAACTGACAGTTAGCGTTTCGATCCAATCACGATAAGAATGTGACGCGCAGCGCGTTTATAGATCTCGAACGGCGCTATCGTTCGCAGAACTTGGCGCCTGCACGTTTTAACACACCGGCGTGGTGGGTGGACGAGAAGAAATTCTTACGTCTCGGACATCCGGAACTCGAGCCGAAGAAGTCGTTCACCGCTCTGCTTCAGTTCGTCACAGGCGAAGTCATCTCGTACCTTCGTACGATGGGAAAGACGGTGCGCCACCTGAGCCTGCAAGGAGGAAACACAGTGAACAAGCGAATGCTCGCAATAATCTCCGCTTTACTAGTAGGAGCAGCTCTTCCAGCCCACGCCGCTTGGCACACGGGCCGAGTAGTTGCCTTGGGTGCAGACTACAATCAGCAACCGGTCTTCAAGCTCGAAGGCGTCTCCGGTAGCGGGTGCACATGCGCATCCTGGTCCGGCTGGCTATGCCTTAGCCCGCTACGCGATAGCGTCGACTGGGAGTACGCGATGCTTATCACAGCGCGCACGACGGGTAGGGCGGTCTCCGTTTACATAAGTACTAATTGTTACGTGGAAGCTATAAATGACGAAGAAACATAAGGAGCGAGTCCAAGCCAACATAGGACTTTGCTTAGCAGGAACGCCAGCTCGGCTGTTCGGATCGCGTCTCGATGCGCGTCAGGTCTACGGTCAACGCGGAGGGTGAGGTGCTTATTTTCCGCACGTCTTCGCTGCTACTCGCCCGCGGCGTGAATGGTACTGCTGAAGCAACAGAAGTATCGACACGCGGACGATGCCGATAAGCGGCCGGAGCTACGTAAAAGCCAAGTTCCTCCAGCTGTAGTAACGCACGTAAAGGTAAATGATCGATGCTCTTGGGAGAACACTCGGCCACGACTAGTGTGTTGTCCCAGAAATAGATAGTACAATTCTGAGCAGGCCCCAACCAGGATTCTGCCCATGGCTCGTGGACGACGTCCCAGTACA
>CAZFJU010000158.1:0-10493 GCA_964518995.1 uncultured Gammaproteobacteria bacterium | reverse complement strand
TGGTCGATAGTATCGGTTAACATCTCGCACACCCCTATGGCGAAATCGTGACGAGGCGCAACCTACCATGACGACCACGCTTCGACTGTGGGCGTGCAGATGCACGGCCGTGATGCTCGTCCCCCTGGTGTGCGGAGCAGGTACCGCGCTCGCGCAAGCCGACGTGCGCCCGCCCGACTTCGTCGTGGATCCCACGTGGCCGACGATCCCCAACGGCTGGGTGCTCGGCGAAGTGACCTCGGTCGCGGTCGATCGAGACGACAACGTCTGGCTGTTGCACGTGCCTCAATCCATACCCGAGGCGGAACGCGCGCAGGCGGCGCCGCCCGTGCTGCAGTTCGATGCCGATGGCCAGCTGCTCCGCAGCTGGGGCGGAGGGGACGGCGATGACGGCGTATGGCTCGGACGTGAGCACGGCATTTTCGTCGATGAGAACGACTTCGTGTGGATCGGCGGGCGCGCGGGCTGGCCGCGCGCGAATCCGCCGGGTAACAGCGACGATATGATCCTGAAGCTCACGATGGACGGCGAGCTCGTCATGCAGATCGGCCACCGCGGCGAAAGCACGGGCAACCTCGACACGAGCAACGTGCACCAAGCCACGGACATCTTCGTGGACACGGAGGCGAACGAGGTCTACGTCGCGGACGGCTATGGCAATAAACGGGTCATCGTCTTCGACTCGGAGACCGGGAGCTTCAAGCGCATGTGGGGCGCGTTCGGAAACGCTCCGCCGGCGACGTTCGCACCGAATGCTCCGGCGCCGCAACCGCAGACGACGCCCGAAGGCCCGCCAGAGTTCGGCCTGCCGCACGCGGTCAAAGTATCGCGCGACGGCGTGGTCTATGTCGCCGATCGAATCAATAACCGCATCCAGATGTTCACCCGCGAAGGCGAATTCCTGCGGCAGGTCCGCGTCACGCACGAAGACAGCACCGTGGTGCCGGTGCCGGCAGGTTTCGCTTTCTCGCCGGATCCGGATCAGCAGTTTCTGTATGTCGTCGATTCGGGGCCCATGCGCATCGTGATTTTCGATCGTCAAACGATGAGCCCAGTCGGAGCTGTGGGCGCAAGGGGGGCCGGCGCCGGGGAGTTCGATATCGTGCACCATATGGCGGTCGATTCGAACGGCAATCTCTACACGGCCGAGATCGTGAACAACTGGCGCGCGCAGAAATTTGTGCCGTCTGCAACGCCTTGAAGCACATCCCTCGAATCAGCCCCGCCGCCCTCGACGTGAATATGCTGAAATAGATGCATGAGCAAGACGCCAAACGACCGCAGCCGACTGACCCTCCGAGAAGCCACTCCCGCCGATGTCGACGGCATCGTGGCGCTGGCTGATCGCGTATATCCGAACATGCCGCCGTACACCCCTGGGATGATACGAGGGCAAATCAACGCCTTTCCCGAAGGCGTCTGGGTCGCCGAGCACGGCGAGCGCATCGTCGGCTACTGCGCGACGATCCGCCTGAAGGGCGCCGTGGCGCTGCGGCGGCATACGTGGGCTTCGGCGACCGGCGGCGGCTACGGCTCGACCCACGACCCGGCCGGCGAATATCTCTACGGCTATGAAGTCTGCGTCGACTCCGGCATGCGCCGATACCGTATCGGCCAGCGGTTCTACCGGGCGCGGAAGCGCCTCGCCGAGCATCTCGGACTCAAAGGCATCGTCATTGCCGGCCGCATGCCCGGCTACGGGCGCCGTGCTCGCGAGTACCCGACGCCCGAGGCCTACGTCGACGCGGTGCTCGACCAAAGGGTGCGTGATCCGGTCATCAACTTCCAACGGCGCAACGGCTTCGAGGTCATCGGCGTCCTGCCCGGCTACCTGTTGTCGGATACCGATTCGCACGGCAATGCGGTGCACATGGTATGGCCCAACCCGCGGTATTCTGCTGAGGCGAGCGAGCCGAACGGCAAAGGATTCGTGCAGAGGCTCTCGACCGAAAGGGTGCGGGTGGCATCGGTGCAGTACGGCCAACGCCGAATCGGCTCGTTCGACGAGTTCAGGCAGATGGTGCTGTACTTCGTCGACGTGTGTGCCGACTACCGCGCCGATTTTGTCGTCTTTCCCGAGCTGTTCACGCTGCAGCTGCTCTCTGTCGAGAACGAGCCGATTCCGCCAGCCGAGGCGATCCGGCGCATTACCGAGCACGAAGGCGCCATCATGGATCTGTTCCGTGATGCCGCGTTGAAGTACAACGTCAACATCATCGCCGGCAGCACGCCATCGATGCGCGGAGACGATGTCTACAACGTTTCTCACGTATTCAAGCGCGATGGCTCGCACGACAGCCAAGATAAAATCCACCCCACCCCAAACGAGAGCTACTGGTGGAATATCGTCGGCGGCGACGAGGTGCGGCTGATGGACACCGATTGCGGGCCGATCGCCGTGCAGATCTGCTACGACGTCGAGTTTCCGGAGCCGTGCCGCCATCTGACGGATCAGGGCGTCAATATCCTGTTCATACCGTTTCTCACCGACGAGCGGCAGAGCTATTGCCGCGTGCGCTATTGCGCGCAAGCACGCGCCGTCGAGAATCAGATTTACGTCGCGATGTCGGGCAGCTGCGGCAATCTGCCGAACGTCCATAACCTCGATATTCACTACGCGCAGAGCTGCATACTGACGCCGTGCGATTTCCCGTTCGACCGGGATGGCATCGCTGCCGATACCACGCCGAACGTCGAGATGGTCGCCATCGCCGACCTCAGCCTGGCCGCGCTGCGCGACGCTCGCCGTAACGGCACGGTGCGCAACCTGCGCGATCGCCGTCACGATCTGTACACCGTAACGTGGCGCGGCCGCTGATGCTTGACCCTCCGAACCGGCCGGATACGGATTTGCGCTGGTATGGATCTTGCTCATCGTATTCTTTCGATGAGCAACGAGGAGATAATCGTATGCCGCAGCGCAATGAAGGCGAAGGGAATCGAACGGCCGCCCGCCGTTACAACGAAAATGCCCGTAAGACGGCCGAGCGCGGTGTCGAGGAAAAGCCGGAAAACTTGAGCGAAGAGGAGCGTCTCGAGTTGGAGCGAGCGGAAGAAGAAGGCCGCAGCCGCGCAAAGGAATTGGATCCGGCCGTAGAGCGGGATTACGAGAAGCCCACGCGCTAATGTCAGCGACTAGCGAGCCGGCGCTTCGGCGCCGGCCGTGTCTTAGAGAATGCAACCCTCCGAGCCGTGAATCAGTGGCATCATAGGCAGCGCCATCTCGTTTGACCGATCCCCCAACCACGAGGTCACCGTGAAACCTACACGTCGGCATGTTCTCGAAGGCATGGTCGCGGGAGGCGTCGCAACGATGCTTAGCTCGCACGGTGCCCGTGCGGCAGACAACGCGCCCGTGCTCGGCCTGATCTTTCCGGTCTCGACCCGCGGTATTCCGGAAGAAGGCGTCGCAATGTACGGCGACCGCCTGCGCTGGGTCACGAACGGGCTCGGCCTAGAGCGCATGACACCCGATGGCTACGACGCTGTGATCGATCTGATCCCCGAGGCCGCCCAGCAGCTTGCGGAAGCCGGCGCCGAGGCCATCGAGCTGACCGGCACCTCGTTGACCTTCTACAAGGGCGAAGCCTTCAACCAGCAGTTGCGCGAGGCGGTCACGCGCGCGTCCGGCTTACCGGCGACGACCATGAGCAACGGAGTCATCGATGGTCTCAAGGCTGTCGGCGCGCACCGGGTCGCGGTTGCGACGGCGTACAACGACGAGGTCAACGATCGGCTTCGAGCGTTCCTGGTGGAGCACGCCATGGAACCGCTCGTGGTGACCGGCATGGGCATCGAGGCGGTGGAAGACGTTGACAGCGTCACGCAGAACGATCTGCTCGAGTTCGGCGCACGCGTCTATGCCAGCGCCCCCGAGGCGGACTCCCTGCTCGTCTCCTGCGGCGGTTTCCGCACGCTGGAGCTGATCGCGCCTCTCGAAGCGCGCTCCGGCGTACCGGTCATCTCCAGCATGCCGCACGGCCTTTGGGCCGGCGCCCGGCTGGTTGGGCTGGACGGCTCGGCCCCCGGTTACGGTCGGCTGCTGTCGATGTAAAAAGCGTCGTTTTCCACGGGCATCGCCCCCGCTCACGGTCGCGAGCTACACTTCCACGCTACCGGTAAGGAGTCTGGCGTGACACGAGGCCGCTATCGCATCGCGGGGGCCAGGTGCCTGGCCACCTCCGGCTGCGCCTCGACCGCCTCGACGAAGCGCGGCTCGATAAGCTTCTGCGCCGCCTGCTCGTAGGCATAGCCCAACGCCAGAATCAGCCCATCCGACCATTTCGGGCCGATGAAGCTGAGGCCCACCGGCAGGCCGCGCACGTGCCCCATGGGCACAGTGAGGTGCGGGTAACCGGCCACCGCAGCGAGACTTCCGGCGCCGCCGCTGTTGATCAAGTCGCCATGGACCGAGTCGATGATCCAAGCCGCGGACGCGGTCGGCCCGACCAGCGCCACGGCGTCGTGCTCGATCAGCAGGCGGTCGATGCCCTCTGCACCCGCCATGCGCAGGCTGACCTCGCGTGCTCGGCGATATGCGTCCGTATCGATTCCTGTCGTCGAGTCGGCCTGCTCGAAGAAGTTCTGCCCGAAGAAGGGCATCTCGACGTCCGCATGGGCTTCGTTGAAGGCAATGAGCTCGCCGAGCGTGCGTGTCTCCACGGCCGGCGGCGTCGTGGCGAGATAGGCGTTGAGGTTGTGCTTCAATTCGGTGAGGAGGACGATGAATTCGTTGCGGCCAATCTGCTGCCAGCCCGGAAAATACGCGATCTCGATCAACGTAGCGCCCTGCTCTCGAAGCGTGCGTAGCGCCTCAGCGAAGGGCTCGTCGGTACCGAAACCCGAAGCGAAGCGCAGCACTCCGATGCGCTGGTCTTGCAATGCATCGCGTGTCAGCCGGGCGGCATAGTCTTCGCGATGCTGGTCGGCTTCCGCCGTCGCGGCATCTTGCAGGTCCGTTCCCGCCATGGCCGTCAGCAGCAACGCCGCGTCGCGCACCGTCCGCGTCATCGGTCCGGCCGTGTCTTGGCTGTGGCTGATCGGCACGATGTGGCGGCGGCTGATCAAGCCGACGGTCGGCTTCAAGCCGACGATGCCGTTGATCGCCGCCGGACACGTGATCGACCCATCCGTCTCGGTGCCAATCGCCGCCGGCACCATTCCGGCCGCGACGGCCGCCGCGCTGCCGGAGCTCGAGCCGCACGGATTGCGGTTCAACGCGTGCGGGTTGCGGGTCTGGCCGCCGACCGCACTCCAGCCGGAGATGGAATTGCTATCGCGGATGTTCGCCCATTCGGACAGATTGGCCTTCCCCACGATCACGGCGCCTGCTTGGCGGAGCTTGGTGACCAAAGGCGCGTCGCGTCCCGTCACGTTGTCCATGAGTGCGAGGCTGCCGGCGGTGGTGGGGAGCGGACCTTCAGTCTCGATGTTGTCCTTGACGAGGAGCGGCATGCCGTGGAGCGGCCCGCGCGGCGCCGCCTCTTGGTCAAGCGACCGCGCCTGATCGAGCGCGGTAGGCTCTACCGCGATCACGGCGTTGATCAGCGGATTCAGCTCGTCGATGCGCGCCAGCGCTAGCCGCGTGCGTGATTCCGCCGTGGCCGCGTCGCCGGCAGTGGCGCCGCCTTGAGACGGTGGACCGAATGACCCGTCGCAGCCAGCAAGCGCAAGGACGCAGGCGACTAGAAACGGGCGGAGGTTCTTCATCGAACGAGCTCGGGTCAACTCGGATCAAGCCACTCGACGATCTCCGCGGTGTGCTCGCCGAGTTTCGGCGGCGCACCCAGCGCCTCGTCGTCTTCACCGCCCGCCGATCTCCCGGTCAAAATACCGGTACCTAGCACCTCCACGCGCTCGCTTCCGGGCAGCCCCGGAATCGTCACCGGCACGCGCAGCGCCCGCTCGTCGACGCCCTGCAGCTCAATCGCCTCGTCGACATTGCGCGCCATCCCGCAGGGTATCCCGGCCGCGCTCAGCTCGGCTTCCCATACCGCCGCATCCCGCGTAGCGAAGATCGCGTCGAGCTCGTCCTGCATGGCCTCGGCATTCGCCCGCCTGAGATCGGGATCGCGGAAGCGCGGATCATCGAGCCAATGCTCGCGGCCGAGCACCCTTGCGAGCAGCTCGAACTGGCGCTGCTGCACGACGCCGAGCGACAGGTAACGCCCGTCGCGCGCCCTGAAGACCGCCGACGTCGGCTGCCCGCTATAGCCGGTATTGCCGGTCCGTTCCAGTCCGCGACCCGTTACGAGGTATGGCACCACGGCGGATGTCATGAACGCGAGCGTCGCATCGAACATGGCGATGTCGAGATACTCGCCCTCCCCGCTCCGCTCGCGGCGAAACAGCGCAGCAAGAATCGCGAGCGCCGCCGTCTGACCCGTCAGCGTGTCAACGACCGGAAACCCGACGCGCATCGGCGGCCCGTCGGGCTCACCGCCGAGACTCATCATTCCGCTCGTCGCCTGCACGATGTTGTCGATCGCCGGCCAGTCGCGTCGCGGCCCGAACTGGCCGTAACCGGAGACCGAGCAGTAAACGAGGTCGGGTTTCAACGGCTTCACCGTCGCATAGTCGAGCCCAAGTCGTTTCATCACACCGGGTCTGAAGTTCTCAACCAGCACATCGGAGCGCTCGATCAGCCGGCGCGCCCGGCGCACGTCCTCCGTCTGCTTCAAATCGAGGACGACGGACTTCTTGCCGGCGTTCACGCCGATGAACGCCGGCGCCATGCCGTCGTAGCGCCGGTCCGCGCCGTAGTAGCGCATCGCATCGCCGCCTCCGGGCGATTCGATCTTGATGACCTCGGCACCGAGGAGACGCAGCAGATGCGTCGCGTATGGCCCCGCCATCACATGGCTGAAATCGGCTACGCGGATGCCTTCGAGCGCGCGCTTCACCCCGTCACCTCCGCGCAGCTCACGCGGCCGTCCGGGCCGATGCTCGCACGAGCCGCGGCGAGCACCGACATACCGTCGATCCCATAACGGGAAAGCGCTGCAGCGTTGCGTTCGGCATCGCGTAAATACAGCTCATCGAAAGTCGACTGATCCTCAGCGCTGATCGCGACCTCTACGACACCCTGCTCGAGCGCATACTGCCAGCCTTCGTCGAGCGCGCGCCGGTTCTCGTCGGCAAGCGCCGCCTCCCACACGGGGATCGAAGCTTGCAGCACCTGACGATGCTCGGGAGAGAGCTCGAGCCAACGCCTGGTGCCGATTGCGCGGGACGGATACGCGCCGCGCGGCACGGCGAGCGGAGTGTAGAACCCGGCGACTTCCGCGAGATGAAGCGCACGGAACGTATCGGTCGGCGCAACCACGCCGTCGATGATGCCTTTCGCGAGCGCCGAATAGACGTCGCCCATCGGCATATTCACCGGGTCCGCGCCGAGATCGCGCATCACGTTCAGCAGCTCGCCTGGCACACGAACCCTCAACCCCTGCAGATCTTTCAGCGAGGTGATAGGCCGGTCGCGCGTAACGATGCCGGGCAAACTGCCGCCTTGCACCGCCAGAATCTCGAGGCCGTCGACCTCGCGGTCGAATTGCGGGTGCCCGTCCGCGAGGCACCGGTAGAGCGCGACCTGCTCCTCGATACCGAGCACGCCGCTGTAAAAACCGGACTGCATCCGAATCAGATGCGCGCCGCCTTTGACATAGATCGGTGTAATCAAGCCGATATCGACGACGCCGTGCCGCAGCTCGAGCATCGAGTGCTCCGATGAGAGCAGCGCGCCGGACCAGCTCGGCCGAATCCGCAGGCTCCCGCCGGATCGCGACTCGACGAACTCGATCCAGCGCTGATCGGCCCGGCTAAACGGATGTGTGGGGCTATAGGGCGTCGCATAGAACAGCTCCGTCACACCGGAATCGTCCGTTGCCGGAGCACAGCCGACGACCAGCAGCAAGGCGGCGAGCCAGCATCTCATTGCGCGACCTCCCGACGCAGAAACTCTTCGACGACGCCGACCGCCGCATCGCGGTCCCAGCGGCTCGCATCGACCATGTCAGCGGTCAGCAACAACGTCGGCACGCCGGCCGCGCGCAACGCCTCGGTGGCGAGCAAAGTGCCGGACTGCGAAAGCCGATTGTCCGGCGGCACCAGGACGACGGCGGCATCGATGCCGCAGCGAGCCGCTTCGCTGACCAGCCACTCCGTCATCCAGGGCGGCAGATGCAGCACCTCGTTCATTGAGCAGATCCGGCTCGCGAGCGCCTCGAGCGGCCGACCGCGCAGCTCGCGAATATACTGCGCGCCGGCGAAAGGCAGATACATTGACCATACAAACACAGCGCCGCGCCGTGCCTCGAGCGCCGAGTAAAACGACGTGTCGTGCCAGAGGCCTGCGCCGATCCACATTAGCCGCACATGCTCGGCGGATGCGTCGCCGCGACCCGCCTGCACGCGGTCGCGAACCTCGTCGTGAAAGCGACGTGCATGCGCGACCGCCCAGTCCGAACCGCGATGCCACTGCGGGATCATCGTGTTGATCATCTGATCATTCAGCGGCACCGGGCACGGCCGTGCGCTGCCCACCATTACAGCGGTGTCCGCGAGCAGCTGTTCCTGCTCGTTGATGCGCTCCATGAGTCGAGCGAGCTTCTCCGGCTCGAAGGTGCGGCCGGTCTTGCGCTCGAGCAGCGCAATCAGGTCACGCATCTCGTCAGCCAGTAGATCGATGCGGGCCGCGTCGTAGACCTCGTCCCAGCGCGTGCGCGAATGCCGATACCACTCCGGAATCGTTCTGACCCACGCCGGCGCCTCGAGCGCGAAAAACTCGCTGCCGAGCGCTTCGGCCCAGGTCGAAAACACGTGCTGAATGCACTCGCACGTCAAGCGCGCGACCAGCACGGTCGGACGCGGCAGGCCGCCCCACGGTGCCGTCGCAGGGTCGGCTGCCAGCGTGGAAGCGAGACCCAGCGAGCAGTAGCTGCACCGGTTCGGCGGGAAGCCGAGCTCGTCCAGCACGCCGACATAGCGCTCGGACAGGCGCTTCGCGGCGATGTAGGCCGACCACCACTGATTCGATACGACGGGAATGTCCATCGCATGAAAGATTTCGTGCGGCGTATCGGCCTGCGCGACGGCGAACGGCTCCCCACGCTCGACAACCCGCTCCCGGAGGACGGCGCCGAACCCCTTCTGAAACGCCTTCGCATCCGCCGTGCACGCGAGCGGCCCGCGGCTCGCTAACTGATCGCTGGTGCTCATTCGAATACGCCCTCCGCTTCGAGCTGCGCGATACGCTCCGGGTCGAGGCCGGTCAACGTCCGCGCGATATCCCGACCATGCTCGCCGATCGCCGGAGCGCGAAACGGATTGACCGCGTCGCGCGAGAACGAGATGGGTGTTCGCATGTGGCCGAAGCGGCCGAGCTTTGGGTGCGGCAACTCCACCAACGCGTTGCGCTGCCTGAGCAGTGCATCGCCCTCGACCAGATCCTCGATGTCTTGAACGACTCCAGCGGCGATGCCTTCGCTCTGCAACAGATTGACCAGCTCGGCGGCGTCATGCCCGCGCGTCCAGTCCGCGATTTCTCGCCCGCCTGCGAGGCGCTCGAGACGCTCGAGATCGGCGTCATCGAACGCGCTGATCGCGATCCAGCAATCATCGCCGCGCGCCGGGTAGACGCCCTGCAGCCGTACCGCTGGATCGGCGTTGCCCATTCGGCGCGGCGTGTGATCACGCTGTGCCGCGTCGATCGCCGCCGCCATCTGTTGAACGCTGATTTCGTACATCGATGCATCGATGTGACAGCCGCGACCACCGCGACGCCGGTGCCCGACCCCGGCGATTACGCACGCCGCGATCACGTAAGGCACGATCACATCACCGTACGGCACGGCGCCCGGCACGATCGGGTCGCGATCGGGCCAGCCGGTCAAGAACGTGCGGCCGGAGAGCGCCCCGCCGGTACCGTCGACGCCCCATTCTCGCGCGAGCGGCCCGGTCTGCCCATAGACGCTGCCCGACGCCATCACGAGGTCCGGGTGTGCGGCAGCCAGGGTCTGATAGCCCAGCTCGAGCTTGTCCATTGTGCCAGGCGAAAAATTCTCGACGACGGCATCCGCCCAGCTTAGCAGCGGATCGATGACCTCACGCGACTCGGGCCGTTTCAGGTCGAGCGCGAGACTGCGCTTGGACGTATTGAGATGCGCAAACCACGGCTTGTCGTCGAAATCGCCGCGGCGCGACGCCGCAACCTGCACATCGAGCCGGGACAGGCACGGTCGGCTCCGGCTCTCCACCTTGATCACGTCGGCGCCGAGATCGCCGAGAATCTTCGTCGAGATCGAGCCGACCAGCGCCCACGAGAAATCGAGGATACGAAGACCTGCGAGCGGCCCGCCGCGACCCCCGCTGTCGCGCTCGGTCCACGGCGGCGCGGGCGCTTCGGCCGCGGTGAAGCGGGCGAAGCGGCCCGGTGCCTTGATGCCGTCCTGTTCGTTCCAGAAGCCGCGCGCGTCGAGATGGGGATCGGCCAGCAC
>CAZFJU010000157.1:0-10532 GCA_964518995.1 uncultured Gammaproteobacteria bacterium | reverse complement strand
CGGCGCCAACCACACGCGCTCGTCGCAAACGTGGCTCACCTGCATGCCGCCGGGCGCCGGCCCCTCCCCGACCTCGTTCGACCAGCACGTCGCCCAGTTCATCGGCCAGGACACCCCGATGCCGACGCTGGAGCTGTCGCTCGACGACAGCACTTCCATCGCTTACCGCACGCCCGAGACTCCGTTGCCGATGGAGCAGAACCCGCAGATCGTATTTGAGCGGCTGTTCGGCGACGGCAGCACGGCAGAGGAACGCGCCGCGCGCATGGACCTGAAGCAGAGCCTGCTCGATTCCGTGGTGGGCGACGCGGCCAAGCTGCAGCGCACCTTGGGGCCAGCCGACCGCTTCCGGCTCGAGCGCTATCTTACGGACGTGCGCGAGATCGAGCGCCGTCTGCAGCTGGCAGGCGAATCGGCGGTCGGGGATCTCGATGTGCCGAGCAAACCTGTGGGCATACCGGACAGCTTCGTGGAGCATTCCGAATTGATGTTCGATCTGCTGGCGCTGGCCTGGCAGGCTGAGATCACGCGAGTCTCGACGCTGATGGTGGCACGCGAGGTCGGTAACCGCGTTTATGCGGAAAGCGGCGTCAACGATCCGTTCCACAACCTTTCGCATCATTCGGAAGTCGCGGCCAACATCGAGCGCCTGGCGCAGCTCAATGAATTCCACACCCGGGCCACGATCGGCTATTTCCTCAAGAAGCTCAGCGAAACGCCCGATGGGGACGGCACGCTGCTCGACCATTCGCTCGTGCTGTACGGCAGCGGCATGAGTAACTCGAACCAGCACGACCATGATCCGCTGCCGTTGCTGCTGGCGGGTGGTGCGTCGGGACGTCTGCAAGGCGGCCGCCACATCCGCACCGGGCTCGGCACACCGATGGCCAACCTGTTAGCCGGCATGTTCGAGAAGCTCGACATCGCCGCGGACACGTTCGGCGACAACAACGCAGTGCTTACGATCTGAGGAACGCGCGATGAAGCGACAAGCGTGGTGGATGGGCTTGTTGGCGAGCGTGCTGTTATCCGCTGCGGCACAGGCGGACGATCGGCTCGCCGTCGCTGCCATGCAGCGAGACCTCGATACCGTGCGGCGGATGCTCGCTGAAGACCTTGCAGACGTTAACGCGCCCGGGCCTCACGCCACGCCGGCACTGCACTGGCTGGTGCGCATCGAGGAACTGGAGTTGACCACGCGCCTGCTGGACGCCGGCGCCGACGTGAATCAGCGCGACGGTCTCGGTCTCGCGGCGCTGAGCCTCGCGATCGAGAACCGCGATGTCGCCATGGTGCAATTGTTGCTGGACCGCGGCGCCGATGCGAGCACGCCCGACGTGGCCGGTGAAACGCCGCTGATGCAGGCGGCGCGCAGCGGCACGCCGAGCATCGTCCAAGCCATCCTCGAGCGCGGCGTCGACGTGGATGTGCGCGAACCGCACGACCAGCAGACCGCGCTGATGATCGGAGTGCGCGCCGGCTCGCCGGAGGTCGTCGCGCTGTTGCTCGACGCCGGCGCCGATGTGAATCTGCAATCCCTGCCCACTGGCGAGCCCACCTGGCGCTTGCCAAGCGAAGTGGCTGCGTCGAAAGGCGTGGGTGTGAATTGGGGCGGCTTTCCACCGCATGGCTCGCGCAACCCGATCGGCGGCGCGAAGACCGCTTTGTTGTATGCCACACGACAGGGCGAGCTGGAAATCATTCAGCTGCTCGTCGCCGCCGGCGCGGATATCGAGCAGAGCGATGCAAATGGCGGAACGCCGCTGCTCACCGCCATCATCAATGCGACGGTCGCCAACCGGCCCGGCGTGACCACCCAGCACATCGAGACCGCCCATTACCTGATCGAGCGCGGCGCCGACGTCAATGCGACGGACTGGTACGGTCAAACACCGCTGTGGGCCGCCGTGGATCTGCGTAACGTCGAGGTGCCGGGCCCCGTGCGCGACAACGGGATCGACCGGGATGCCGCCTTCGAGCTGATCCGCACGCTGCTCGAACGCGGCGCCGACCCGAATGCACGGATCCAGCAAGTGCTGCCGGTGAAGCGCTGGATTACCCGCCTCGGCAACCTGTCGTGGGTGGACGTGACCGGCCAGACGGCGTTTTTCCGCGCCGCGTATTCGGGCGACGTCTCAACGATGAAGCTGCTGCTGGAATATGGCGCAGACCCCAACCTCGCGACGTTCAACGGCACGACGCCGTTGATGGCCGCCGCGGGCGTCAACTGGACGGTCGCGCAGACGTTCGACGAAGGGCCAGAGGCCCTGCTCGAAGCGGTGAAGCTCGCGCACGCGCTCGGCAATGACGTGAATGCGCAGAATACGCTCGGCTTCGCCGCGATCCACGGCGCGGCCAACCGCGGCTCCGACGACATCATTCGTTGGCTCGCGGCGAACGGCGCGAAACTCGACATCACCGACGGCGTCGGCCGCACGCCGGTGGTGTGGGCGCATGGAGTATTCCTCGCCACGCATCCGCCGGTGGATCGACCTGAAACCGTCGCGTTGATCGAAAGCCTGCTCGCGCAGCACGCCGACGGCTCATAGGATCGGATACGGAGATTCTCCGTGCCCTTCGTCGTGTAGAACGCAACGAAGGGCACGATTTTCTGCCTCAGCGTTGTGCGAGCCGCAGGTTTAACCCGATGCCTGTTCGAGCCCGACGGAGACGGCGGCGGGTAAGCGCTGCTGCGACTCGTCCCGCCTTTGGGGGCCGGCGCCGAGCAGGCTCGCCTGCTCCGGTGCATCGTCCTGTCCGAGATAGCGCTGCAGCACGCGCTGATTGAACGCCGGAAACCGCACTCGAGGGGCATCGTCGAGCAACCGTTGCATCTCCTCCATCAGCGGGCCGGGGTCGCCAATGGCGGTACACCAGACGCGCGTTCGCGTGAGCGCGACGAAGACCTGATTGCGCCGCACGATTTCTTCGTCGGCAGTCGCCTGGCCGGCAGCCTGGTCGACGCTGTGCAGCCCGCTTACATACACCTTCCACGCCTCGTTGCCCTTTGCACGAAAGATGTTCGATATGGTCACGTGGCCCGCTTGCCTGAATGCGTTCGGCGCTCCGTTGCCGCCCGCGACAAAGGCGTTGATGCCCGCGCGCCGCAGCGCATTGCCGATCTGCCGAGCCGAGGGCCACGTATCTGGAAGGGTGATAACAAGGATGTCCTCCGGCGGAATCCCGGCAGCGACATCAGCGGCGACGCCTGCCACGATGATACGCAGCGTGGCCCGATCGCCGTTCGTCTTGACCAGCTGCAACCTCGGCCCGGGGTCGATGTCTCGAACGAAGGCCGGATCATCGAGCGGATGCCCGCAGGCCGCTTCGTCTCGCTCGATCACTACCTCTCGGCCGGACGCCACGCTCGCGGCGGAGAAGTCGCCATCCACGACGTAACCGAGATCATGCCAATCCTCGCGCGTCGTGACCCCCTGCAGGGGGCCGCCTGCCCGCTGCAGCCCCATGTTGACGGCGTGCGCAATCGCCAAAAGGTCGGACGGCGTCCGATAACAGCGGTTCAGATTGTGAGCTTTCGAAATGCCGCATGGATATCGCCCGGCCAAGTCGACGAGGGGCCGCCCTCCGTCATCGACGCCGAATATTTCGGCAGCGCGCGGCACGATCTGGCTGCCGATGCCCTGCGCCTCGTCGTAAGCCCAATAAAGGCGCGACGGCGGGCGTAGCGCGAGCCGCGCAAGCCGGTAGAACGACGGCGGCAGATCCTGCCCTTCGTCCACCAGCACCGCATCGAGGAACGGCTCGGGTGCCCTGTCCGCGACGCCCTTCTCGAGCTCGTCGCAGACCCATTTGAACCCGTCGTGAAGTGCGCCTACGACACCGAGCGCGTTCCGTGCGTTCCCTACGTTCTGCGGCCGCTGCCCCCAGCGGAGTGCGGCTTCTCGATAGAATCCCGTCTGGTTCTTCGCACCCCAAGCGTGCCAAATTCGCAGTCGACTAAAATCCGGCGCCTCGCCCGTCAGATCGCGGAAGCAGCGCTGGACGAGCTCCTGCACCTGCTGATACAAGCTCCGCGTGTAGAAGACGAACGCGATATCCCAGTCCGGGTGCGCGGCGTGCATACGGGCCGCCCGCCGCGCGAGCAGCACCGTCTTGCCGGTACCGGCTAGCCCGCGAATGCGCTGCGGCCCGTCGGGCGTCTCGCACGCAACTCGTTCCTGTATCTCGTCGAGTTGGCGGAGCCGGTTCTCGAGACGTTGCATCAACCGTACAGGGCTGTGCCGCGGCGTGCCGGTCGGGACCTGCCGCGGCTGGCGATCCGGCACGCTGCCGCGAAAGAGCCCTTTGAGCGCCTCCCATTGTTCGTCGTCCAGCTCGGGCATGTGAGCGAGTCCCGCTCTCGTCAGGTGCTCGCGGAAGGGACCGCGTTCGAGCTCATCCGCCGTCAGCACGACACCTTGAACCGCATGGTGGCTTGCCCATCCGGCGACTTCCCATTCGTGACGGCTGATGAACGGCAACGCAACACGATAATCCAGGACGATGCCGAGACCGCGAAGCTGTCTATCCCGTTGCAGGAGCGCTTTGACCTCGAACATCTGGTCCTCGGCTTGCCGAACGGGGGTCATGACCCCCGTATACCAGGAGTCCATTATCCACTCGTGACCTTGGATCTCCCGAATCTGGTTGATCCGCGCGCCCTTGCACTCGATCACCCAGATGCCGAACTTCCGCGAGACGATAAGAAAGTCCGGCTCTCGGCGCTGGGAACCGCGGACACTGAAGATCGGATAGCGATAGTAGACGACGCCCTCATCGCCTTTGAACGCGTGATGCAGCTGATTCCAGAGCGTACGCTCGCCTTGGTTCTCGTTCGGCGACTCGTTCGGGTAAAAGCGCATGTTGGACCCCTTCTGTCGTCAGCGTCGGAGCGCTAGCGCGTGGCTGGCCTTCTTCGGAGCACGTTGCCGTACTACGGACATCAGGGGACCGTACTGGCGCGAAGCGGTACGGAAAAGGAAACGCTTCACAAGTCAGGAATACCGCGTTTGGACGAGCACTACGCTCACCTTCCTCGACGTCACTACCGACGAAGATGGCGTTTCGAAGCACGAGTCGATCCGCACATGCTGTTCAAGGCCGGTCGCGAGATCGAGACGGCGGATCGAGAGCCGCGAAGTACCTCCTTTCCAGATACGCAAGATAACCGGCATCGGCGCGTCCGTCGGCCAGCAACCGCCGAAACAGCTCCTGATACGTCAGCGGCTCGAACCGCAGCTCCGCGCCGACCCGCTCGCCGAAGGCGTGCAACTCTTGCCGATGGGCCTGCGATGCCGGGCACGGCACGTCGTAGTAGAGGTAATAGAGCGCGAAGGCGCTCGGGCTGTTGAGGGCTAAGCCCAGCGCATGCTTGAGCAGCTGGGCCGCGTCCAAAATGCGATAGCCCTCGGCGCCGGTGACGAGATCGGTGACGAGCGACTGGCAGCGCGGCAGCCCGTTCTCGCGCCAGAGCTCCGCGCCGCCTTCGAAGTACTTCGGCTTGAAGAGCGTTCGCCCGCGTCGCTTTCGACCGAGCCACTCGGTGAACTTGCTCTCGATGCCGATCAAAGAGCCGGACTTAACCTCGAAGAGCACATCCAGGTTCGGCGGGTTCCTTGCCGGACCAATCGGCAGCTGCGCCTCGAAGCGCAGCGGCGTCCGCAGGGGCTCATTTATGCCGAGAGCGTGAAGCAGCGGCTCGCAGTCGCGACCTGTCCATTCGTCGATAACATTGACGGCGAGCACGGCCGAGGAGTGGAGCGCCTTCATCTTGGCGGGCGCACGGGGCCGATCGTGGAATTCCGCGCTGCCGCTTTCCTCAAAGGCCGCGAGGGCCGACGTGGAGAGCGGTCGGTAGAGGTTGTCGGCGACGTCCGCGACGTAACCGTGGATGTCCGGCTCGAGATTCTGTGACTTAGCCCAGGAGCGCTGCATGCGCACGAGCTGGCGCTTCGACGTCATCGCGTGTATGCCCGATGTAAACAGATCGTCACAAGCTCTGACGAACCTGGTCGTGCAGTAAGCGCGCAGTATGCTCGAGTAGCTTCCGACGGTCTCGCCATTCAGGCTCGCGCCCGGTCAGGTAGGCCTCCCTTGCATCCGTCAAGAGGGCCGCCTGCTCACCGGGCAGAAGCGCAGCCGCCCACTCGGCGGCCGCGTCCTTGGAAACCCATTCGCCGGTCACTGCGGTCCGCCACATTCGTGCGAGAGTCAGCAATACGTTGCGCTCGTCCTCGTGCAGCGTTTCGACCAACGCCGGCAGGAGATCCCCGATCGCGCGCCGGATATGAGAGCGCAGAATCGCAGGAAGAAGCTCGTTCGGACTCGGGCCGAGCAGCGACTTCGCTTGCTGCCGCGCATGAGCCAGCACCAGGGTGAGCTCCGGGTCGCAGACGGGTTCGGCTTTCTCACCCGCTTCGTACCTGCCGCGTAGCCACTCGCCGTAGATGAGCTCGCATCGGGCCGGATATCCCGGCGGATAGAGTTCGGCGCGCAAAAAGACGATGAGCTCGAGCGGATGACGTCCACGCGGGTCGTGAGGGTATCGTCCGGAGATTTCCATCAGCCCCGCAATCAGCGACTCCCGAGCCTCGCACGCTATCGGCTGATCGATGACCGCGAGCAAGTCTACGTCGCTACGGGGACGAAGCTCCCCCGCCGCAGCCGAGCCATGGAGGTAAACCGCTATGAGCGAGCGGCCAAACCGCTCCTTAATGCTCGACAGCGCTTGGTTAGCTTCGCTAGGAACGGTCACGAACAGACCTCGTTTGCGGCATGGGAGCAGAAGAGCTCGACCGGCCCTCTCATCCGATAAGCGGCTGTCCAAACGACTAGCCGCCCACAGCTCGGGGGCGTCGACGTGATCCGCGGCGCGAACAGGCTGCTGACCGGCCCGGCAAAGTCAGCCGGCTATTTCGATGCCGGAGCCGCTGCGTCGCGCGGCTCGATTCTGAGCAGCGCGCCGCGCCGCTCTGCCGTGAGCACGTAGAGCAGGCCGTCCGGACCTTCGCGCACGTCGCGAATGCGCTGTCCGAGCTCGAGCAACAGCGGCTCGCGGCCGATCTCCTCCCAACGCTCGTTGAAACGGATCCGCTGGATGTGACCCGTCCGCGGCGTTTCGCCGTAGCGCAAGCCGCCGACGAAGGCATTGCGCTCCCAGCCACTGAATACCTTGCCGGAATAGAACGTCATGCCAGTAGTCGCGATCGAGGGCACCCAGAACAGCAACGGCTGCTTCGTGCCCTCGAGCGTCGGATTCACCGACACCGCCGGACCGTAGTACGTGCGCCCGTAGCTGACATACGGCCAGCCGTAGTTCGCGCCGGCTTCGAGCACGTTGATCTCGTCGCCGCCGTTCGGCCCCTGCTCGGTGACCCACAGCTCGTCGGTCCAAGGGTTCAGCACCATCGAGTGACCATTGCGATGCCCGAGCGTATAGATCCCCGGCAACCAGCCCTCCTTGCCGACGAACGGGTTGTCGTCCGGGATCCGGCCGTCGTCATGCAGTCTGACGACCTTGCCGGCGTAGCCGTCCGGCAGCTGCGCGCGCACTGTGCCTTCGCCCGTGCCGGGCGCGCTGACCGACATATAGAGCATGCCGTCGGCGCCGAAGCCGATACGCGAGCTCTGCGTCTCGGTGGCACCGGACTCGAAGATCACATCGAAATCTACCAGGGCCGTGCCGGTCCACACGGCGCGCGCGAGCACGGTCTCGCCTTCGAGATCGGTCTTCGGGCGATGATAAGCAAGGTAAACGAAACGATTGCTCGAGAAATCCGGATGCAGGGCGATATCCATGAGCCCCATCAGGCCTCCGGTGCGCACCTCGGGCACACCGGCGACGGGCTCGGGATCGAGCACACCGTCGCGGATCAACCGCACGCGGCCCGCACGCTCGGTGATGAGCATGTCACCCTCTGGCAGGAACGCCATCGACCACGGCTGCTCCACGCGCGCGACGACCGTCACCTTGAGCTCGCGATGCTCTGCGGCCGCCGACTCGATCATGAACGGCCCTTCGCCGAGCTCCGGCGCCGACCAGAGGAGCCCGGGCGCACGATCGGACCCCGCGGCAGGCAGCGTTGCCGGATCGAGCGGCGGAAATTCCTGCGCGTGAAGCGCGTAAGCGACGGCGCTTGCGCAGAGCATCCCGGCGATGCGAAGCGGCCCGATCGATGCGCGGTGGATAGTCATAGTGCGCCCCGTTTATTGCTTTCGAGCGAATATAGCACCGACAGGAACAGCATGGCTCGTCGGCGAAGACAGCGGTATCGCGCTGTCATCTCCCCATAACCACGCCGCTCCTCGCACACTGCTCGAGTCGCCGTGAACGGGCGGAAGAACTCGCGTCGTGACCGGCCGCCGGCGCGAGCGCCGAGGCCGCGCACGATCGCGCCGATGACGCCCAGCGTCCCTTCGTAGTCGCCGCGCGGTGTCGCCCGGCGCTCGCGCAAAAGCACCGCGCCATCGTCGCCGAGCAGCCCGCCCTCGATCTTCGTGCCGCCTAGATCTATGCCGATGCGCAAGAGTCGTTCCAGTGCCCGCCGACCTGGAGCGTTCGCGTGCTATGCGCGATGCAGACCCGCACCATCACGCCGCAGCCTTCTTCACGAGCTCGCGGATCCGAGCCTCCGTCTCGGCGTCCAGCGCAGTGAGCGTCCAGGCGACCGGATGCATATGAGCGCCCTCCTCGCGCGCGGGGTTCACGACCTCGCCGAAGCCGAACGCGAGATAGTCCTTATCCGGTTTGATGTAGCAGATGTCCTGGCCGTCTTTCACATAGAAGGGTAGTCCCCACCGTACGATCGGTTGGAGCGATGGCGCGGTCTCCCGGATGATGTTGTGCAGGCGCTCGCCGATCTCTCGATACTGCTCAGGCGCCTCGCGAAGCTTGGCGAGCGCGGCAGCGTCGCCCTTTTTAGTAAACATACTCGGGCCTCCTTGGTGAGAGAAAGTTTACCGACCTCAAACACGCCCCGTCACTCCGTAACGAAAACAAGCGGCGATTCGGACCCGATTCGTTCGGCCTGGCCGGCGGCCGAGCCGTTTGAACGGCACGACGAGTCCCGAGAACTTCGCATCTTTTCAATCACGCCGGGCGGCCACTAGAATTCCCTGCCAGACCGTGCATCGCCGAGGCGCCCTTCGCAATGGTCGCGGTGGCGACGTTCGGGCGTCGGCTCCGGCGGCGTGTATCCGGACTATGGTCGTTGCTGACCGTCGCTCTAACGCGCGGTATAAAGGGGTGAAAGATGGCGAGAACGCTACGCAGCACGCTCTCGGGCGTGTGGCTCATGCAGACCATCAAGATGAGCGTGCCGGTGCCCTGCAAGATCGAGTACTCCGTTCGCCATAAGGGCAGTGGCAATAACGACCTGAGGGTACGGTTCGGAAGCTACTGGCACCTCCTCTGGGGCAATGTGCACGATTTCAAGGTCGAGCCCGGCAAATCGAAGTCTCGGACGGACGAGGTCGGGAAGGATACTTCGGGCTCGGACGACGCGCGGCAAGATGTCCGCTGGCGGCTCTCGCGTGGTGCGCTGACGAAGGCGATCAGCTGGGAGTTGACCTATACGGTGACGCGGCTCGAGACCGAAACTGATGTGACCGACGCATGCGAGGTGACGATGACCAAGGAGCACTCGTGAAGCGGAAGTGCTCTTGATGTAAGCCGGCCGCCCCGCCGTGCTCCAGCCGAGTATCCGAGCCGTCGATTCTCGCCTGGCCCGTTCGACTGAGCATGAAGGTACACTCTTGCAACAACGGAGCTGCAGCATGCGCACACTGATCGTCACGGCGTTCGTATCCCTCGACGGCGTCATGGAGGCCCCCGGCGGCGAGCCGGGCTACCGGAATTCCGGTTGGACGTTCAACACCGTCGAATTCGACCCGGCCGCTTACGAGCTCAAGGGGCGCGAGCAACAAGAGACTACCGCTTTGCTGTTGGGGCGGCGCTCGTACGAGGCGTTCGCACCGGTGTGGCCGACGATGAACGAGTTCGCCGAGTACAACGCGATGCCCCGCTATGTCGTCTCGACGACGCTGAACAAGGCCGATGACCGATGGCCCGCCACGATCCTCCGCTCGGTCGAGGACGTGGCCGCCCTGAAGCAGACCGAAGGCGGGCCGATCGCCGTGCACGGCTCGGCCACCCTCGGCAAAAGCCTCGCGGACGCGGGGCTCGTGAACCGTTATCACCTGCTGGTCTTTCCGGTGTTGCTCGGGGCCGGGCTGCGGCTATGGAGCGAAGCTGACAAGGACGCTCAGAAGCTGAAACTGGTCGAGCACGAGGTCTATTCGAACGGGATCCAGAAGCAGGTCTTCGACGTGGTCGCGTAGCACCGCACGGGGGCCCGCGCGCAGGTACGGGCCTCGCGGCCTGCGCCTACACCGTCACCACGACTTTCCCGACCTGCTGATTCGATTCCAGGTACCGGTTAGCCTCGGCGATTTGCTCCAAAGGAAACGTCTTCGCCACCACCGGCTTGAGCTTGCCGCGCGCAAGACCTCGGTAGATGACCTGCTTGTAGCGC
>CAZFJU010000156.1:5728-10758 GCA_964518995.1 uncultured Gammaproteobacteria bacterium | reverse complement strand
GCCACCCTGCGCCGCTCAGCTCGGCCATTCGACTCGGCGCGGATCGGCTGCTCGTGATCGGTGTGCGCGACGAGCGCCCGGAGCCAGCGCCGGATCTGAGCGTCGAGGCCGAGTCGCCCACGCTCGGCCAGCTTGCCGGGTACATGCTCGATACGTTATTCATGGACGGCCTGTTCGCCGACCTCGAGCGTCTGACCCGCATCAACCTGATCTTGACTGAGCTCGGCACCGAGCGTCTGCAATCGCCGGTGCATGACCTGCGGCCGCTGGATGCGCTCGTCGTCGTGCCGAAGGAAGATCTGCGCCAAGTCGCTCTGAACTACGTCGGCGAGCTGCCGCGTGCGGTCCGGGTGCTGTTGCAAGGCGTCGGAGCATACGGGCGCGGCGGCATGCAGCTGACCAGCTATCTGCTGTTCGAATCGGGGTTTACGCGTACGCTGATCGACATGGGCTACCACGATGCGATGGCGATGAAGGACGACATCCTGGCTTTCGTCCTCGACGAGCCGGTCGAGCGGCTGGATGCACCGCAGTATCTAAAAGAGCGGCTCGAGCACTAGCGCTAGCCGGAAAAGGCTCTACGCGGCGCGTCGCGGAGTGAGTTAGAGCAGCAGCCAAGTCCCAAGTCCGAGGAAGGCCACGAGACCGACGACATCGGTCACCATCACGAGCACGACGCCCCCGGCAATCGCAGGGTCGATGCCAAGCTTGCGCAGCAGTAGCGGGATGCTGAAGCCCGCGACCACGCCCGCAAGCAGGTTGATCGTCAGCGCTGCCCCGATGACGATGCCGATCATCCAGGTGTCGAACCACAAGGTTGCAAGCAGCCCGACCAGCAGCGCCCAGCCCACGCCGTTCAGCAGCGCGACGCCGACCTCGCGCCGCAGCAGCCACCAGGCGTTCGCGCGATCGATCTGGCCGAGTGCGAGAGCACGGATGATCAGCACCATCGATTGAGTGCCGGCGACCCCGCCCATGCTCGGCACGATCGGCATCAGCACTGCGAGCATCACCACGGCCGCGAGCGTAGCCTCGTACAGCCCCGCGACCCAGGCCGCGAGGAATGCCGTGCCCACGTTCACACCGAGCCACAATGCGCGGCGGGCCGCGCTGCGTCCGACCGGCGCAAAGACGTCGTCTTCCTGATCGAGGCCGGCCATGTTCAGGACGGAGCTGCCGGCCTCTTCGCGAATCACGTCGAGCACGTCGTCGACAGTGATTCGGCCGAGCAGACGGCCGTTGTCGTCCGTCACCGCGGCCGATACCAGATCGAAGTTCTCGAACAGACGGGCGACCTCGGCGGCCGGCAGATTCGCGTTGATCTTGGGCACGTCCGTGTCCATCAACTCGGCGACCGTCTGCTCGGGCTCGGCGATCAGCAGCTTTGCGAGATAAAGTGCGCCGAGGAAATCGCCGGCGCGGTTGACCGCGAACAGCGCATCGGTGCCGCGCGGCACGCCGCCGCGCATGCGTAAGTAGCGGAGCACGACCTCGACGGTCACGTCCGCGCGCACCGACACCGTATCCGGATTCATCAGGCCGCCGGCCGTGTCCTCCGGGTAGGCCAGCACTGCCTGCAGCCGCGTCCGATCGGTCGAATCGAGCGAGCGGACGATCTGCTGCTTGATGGTCTCGGGCAGCTCGATGATCAGGTCCGCGAGGTCGTCGAGATCGAGGCTGGCGGCCGCGGCGACGATGCGCTCGCTGTCCATCTCGCGGATCAGCGTGGCGCGCACCTCCTCGTTGACCTCGACGAGCACGTCGCCTTCGTCGTCGGTCTCGACGAGATTCCAGACCACGAGCCGCTGCGGGGTCGGCAAGGACTCGAGCAAGTCGGCGATCTCTGCCGCATTGAGCGCCTGCAGCATGCCGCGCACTTGCCGCAGCCCGCCGCTCTCGAGCGCCTCGCGTAGGCTCTCGAGCGCAGTCGGCGGCGCTTCCTCGTTTAGGATCGTGGGATTTTGCACTCGACGCGCCCGGTGATCATGATCGAGCCCTCTCGTGACCTCGGCCGCTCAAGGCAGCTCGAGATGCCGGGTCTGGATCGATGCGTGCGACGTTTTGAGCAGCTTGGCGACGGCCTCGGTGACGTAGACGGAGCGATGCTGCCCGCCCGTGCAGCCGATCGCCACCGTCAGATAGGAGCGCTGGAAATCCTGATAGCGCGGAATCCAACGCTCGAGAAAGCCGGCGATATCCGTCACCATCTCTTGCACGAGAGGCTGCTCGTCGAGAAAGCCGATCACCTCCGCGTCCTTGCCGCACAGTGGCCGAAGCTGCGTGTCCCAATAAGGATTCGGCAGGCAGCGCACATCAAAGACGAAATCCGCGTCGGATGGCAGGCCGTGCTTGTAGCCGAACGATTCAATCAAAATCGAGAGCGTGCTGGGCTGCTTCTGGCCGACGCGGTCGCGGATGCGCTCGCGCAGCGCATAGGCCGTGGTTCCGGTAGTGTCGACGATAAGATCGGCGGCGTCGATGATCGGGCCGAGCAGCTCGCGCTCTTTAGCGATGGCCTCCCGCAGGGAGACACGATCGCTCGATAGCGGATGCCTGCGGCGCGTCTCGCTGAATCGGGACAGCAGCACGTCGTCTGACGCTTGCAAGAAGATGATCTCGCATTCGACTCCGTCGGCCCGAAGCTTCTTGACGAGCGCGGGAAGCTGCTCGATGTCCGAAGGGCGGTTGCGGGCGTCGAGGCCGACGCCGACGTCGCGGTAGGCGCTCTCGTTGCCGAGGAGGATGTCCTCGACGAACGAGCGCAGCAGCCCGACGGGAATGTTATCGATGCAATAAAAGCCGAGATCCTCGAGCAAATGCAGCGCGACGCTTTTCCCCGAGCCTGAAAGGCCGCTGATGATGACGAGTCGCATAGGTCGCGCTGCACTACTTCCGACGCTCGCGTCAGCCGTAACGCTTCTCGACCTCTCGCGCGCGGTGATCGGTGATCTTCTCCTTATGCTTGGTGATCTGGCGGTCAAGCTTATCTGCGAGATTATCGATGGCAGCGTACATATCGTTCTCGGCCGCCTCTGCATGGATCGTGGCGCCGCCGACGTGAATCGTCGCTTCGGCCTTGTGGACGAGCTTCTCAACCGTTAGGACGCAATCGATGCCCGTCATGTTGTCGAAGTGACGTTCCAGCTTCTCGAACCTCGTGCCGACATACTCGCGCAGCGGGTTCGTGATATCGACGTGATGCCCGGTGACCGTCAAATCCATGATCGCTCCTTGCCTTGCGTTGTCAGTCGCCGGAGCCGCTCCGAACGAGCGGAGCTCCCGCGTTCCGTTCTGCTTCGAAAGACTTTAGCTCACCCTGCGAGCTTACTCCGCTTTCGATCGCTGGACGATGGAATGTTCAACGCTTCCCTGTACTTTGCGATGGTGCGCCGGGCTACCTTGATGCCCTCGTTCGACAACGTGCGGGCGATCTGGTTGTCGCTGAGCGGCTTCTCCGGGTCTTCGGCGGCGACGAGCTTGCGAATCTTCGCGCGCACCGCGGTCGACGACTGCTCGCCATCTTCGCTCGACAGGTGGCTCGAGAAGAAATAGCGGAACTCGAATACGCCGCGCGGCGTGTGCATGTATTTGCCGGTGGTCACGCGGGAAACCGTCGACTCGTGCATCTGGATGGTCTCGGCCACGTCGCGCAGCACCATCGGGCGCATGTATTCCTCGCCCTTCTCGAGGAATTCGGTCTGGCGCTGCACGATCGTGATCGCGACCTTGAGCAACGTCTCGTTGCGGATCTCGAGGCTGCGGATCAGCCAACGCGCCTCCTGCAGCTGCGTACGCAGCACGTCGTACTCGTCGCCGCGGCCGAGCGAGCTCGCATAGACCTGGTTGACACGCAGCTGCGGCGCGATCGAGCCGTTCAGCTCGACGACCCACTGGCCGTCGCTGCGGCGCACGAAAACGTCGGGCACCACGTATTCCGCCGCCGGCGCGTGCACCGAGGCGCCGGGACGCGGATGGCACGAGCGCACGAGGGCGATGGCCGCCTCGAGCTCCGCGTCCGAGGTCTTGAGCAGCCGCTTCAACGCGCCGTACTGCTGCTCGGCGAGCAGCTCGAGATGCTCGGCCGTGATCGCGCGCGCGAGCTCGATGCCGAGCGTCGAGGGATCGTACTGCTCGAGCTGCAGCAGCACGCATTCGCTTACGGAACGCGCACCGCAGCCGACCGGGTCGAGTCTCTGCACGTGCGCGAGCACCGCTTCGATCTGATCGATGGACGCGATCACATCCGGCGCGAGCGTCGCGCGGATCGTCTCGAGATCGTCCATCAGATAGCCGTCGTCGTTGATCGCGTCGACGATCGCCTCGCCGATCGCGCGCGCGTGCTCGTCCAGACGTTCGAGCTCGAGCTGCCACAGCAGGTGATCGCCGAGACTCTCGTTCGAGCGGTCGGCGTACTCGAAGGTGGAGCGGGGCTCGTTGTTACGGGGCGCTTCGGACGGGCCGGTGCGCTGCACGTCTTCCCACTCTGACTCCGAGACGGATGCCTCGGCGTATTCGTCGGCCGGATCGCCGCTCGAATCGATCTCGCCGACGTCGACGGCCTCGCCGTCGCTCGGCGTTGCCGCGTCCGCCTCGGCCGTCGCCACCTCGTCGATCTCGAGCATGACGTTCTGGTCCAGAGCCTCCTGGATTTGCGTTTGCAACTCCATGACGGGCAGCTGCAGCAGCCGAATAGCCTGCTGCAGCTGCGGTGTCATCGTGAGCTGCTGGCTCAGTCTCAGTTGAAGCGACGGTTTAAGCATGGTTTCGATTTACAGCGAAAATCCTTCTCCGAGGTAGACTTCGCGCACGCTGCGGTTGGTCAAGATCTCTTCCGGCGTGCCGCGTGCCATCAGCTCCCCATTATTCAGGATATAAGCATAGCCGCAGATTCCAAGTGTCTCTCTAACATTGTGGTCGGTGATCAATACGCCAATGCCGCGCTGGCTCAAGTGCCTGATGATCCGCTGGATGTCCAGCACCGAGATCGGGTCCACGCCCGCAAACGGCTCGTCCAGCAAAATGAACTTGGG
>CAZFJU010000156.1:0-5718 GCA_964518995.1 uncultured Gammaproteobacteria bacterium | reverse complement strand
GCGCGCGATTTCCACGCGCCGGCGCTCGCCCCCGGACAGGCTGACGCCGAGGCTGTCTCGCACGTGGCTGATGTGTAGCTCTTCCATCAGCTCTTCGAGCAGCGTCTGGCGGGCTGCGCGATGCAAATCCTTACGGACCTGCAGGATCGCCCGGATATTGTCCGCGACAGTCATCTTACGAAAAACGGACGCCTCCTGCGGGAGATAGCCCAGTCCGAGCCGCGCGCGCCGGTGCACCGGCAAGCGCGTCACGTCGCGCTCGTTCAGGATGATCTTGCCGCGATCGCAGGCGACGAGGCCGACAATCATGTAGAAGGCCGTCGTCTTGCCGGCGCCATTCGGCCCGAGCAATCCCACCACGTCGCCGCTGTCGATCGACAGCGAGAGGTCGTTGACCACCTGCCGCGCGCGATAGCGTTTCGCGATGCCGACCGCTTCGAGCCGGCTCATGGTGCTTGCCGACCGGCGGCGTCCTCGCTTGGTGCAATTCTGATCATTTGCATCGGCCGTTCACACTCGGATGAGCCCGAGCGGGACGCTTGCGCGACGATGTCGTAGATCAAATCGCAGCCGAGGTATTCGTTCGCGCCGATGACCACCCGCGCTTCGCCATTGAGGCTGACGACGCCCGCGACCGCGTCGTAAACGAGCTGCTCGGCCTCCCCGAAGACCTCCTCCGCGCTGCCGGGCGCAAGATCCTCGAAGCGCGCGGGGCTGCCGTGCAGCTCGAATCGCTCGAGCAGGTCGTTACGCGCGACGAAGTCCGCGGCGTCGCCGGTCACGCGCACTCCGGGGCTTCGTATCTCCACCTCGCCCTCGAGCCGCCACTGCGTCACGCCGTCGTCCCGTTGCGTCTGGAACTCGCCCTTGGCGGCCTCGAGTGACAGATCGCCCTGCGAGATGCTCGGCTCAGTGACCTCCGTGCGGCCGGTAGCGCCGTTGTAGCTGAAATCCCTGAAGTACACATCGATGCCGCCCGCCGGCAAGGTGGCCGGCTCTTGCGCACGAGCGCCGGTGAGGCTGCCGGCCACGGCGAGCAGAGCGAGCAGGGCGAAGCGGACGGCGCGCGCGGCGCCGTGGTCAGCGGCGCAGGCGGCCATGAACGTCGGATTCAAGCTTCAATCGGTCCTCTTTCAAAAACAGCTCCAGGCCGACCGCGCTGAGCGTGCTCGCGCCGACCTCGAAATGGACTTCGCCCGCGGCGCGGGCGACGTGCGTGAGCGGCTCGAGCACGAGCTGCTCGGTTCGTGCGACTACCGGCTGACCGTCGGCTCCGGGCTCGCGCGTCACCTCGACACCGCGATCGAGCTCGAGCACGCTGCCGTCGAGCGAGAGCACGGCGCGGCCCGCGCGAATCGCCCACGGAATTTGCTCGGTCTCGCGATACTCGAACAGCACGCCGTCGAGCACGAGCGCCGCGTCGTCTGGCCGTTCCTCGGCATAGTCCGCGTGGATGCGGTAGAGGAGACGCCCTTGATCGTCGGTCTGCAGCACCTCGGCATCCTTCAAGTAATAACTCGGCGGCCGCTCGTCATCGGGGCCCATGGCCGGCGCCGCCGATTCGCGCGGGCGGCTCCAGTACCACGTTGCCGCGGCGGCTGCGATGAGCACGCACAGCGCGAGCGATTTCAGGAAGCGGCGGTACAATGGAAGTGTCGCTCCTGGCGAGCGGCCGAGAGCTTCAATTCTACCCGCATTGCCCCGTCGCGATGCTGACTGCCGCACGCATGTGTGCCTTAGGCTAAACTAAGCGGTCCGCCGGGCGCTGTAGCGGGCCGCTGTCCCGCGCGTCCGGTCTTTCGAAGTGGATGGGATAAGACATGGATCCAGCCGACATCAAGTCGCTGATCGAACAGAACCTGCCGAGCAGCTCGGCAGACGTTCAGACCGATGGAATGGGCCACTACGAGGCGCGCGTCGTATGCGCCGCATTCGAAGGCAAGCGCAGCATTGCCCGGCATCAGATGGTCTATGGCGCGCTCGGGCAGCGCGTCGGCCGCGAAATTCACGCTCTCGCGCTGAAAACCTACACCCCCGAGGAGTGGCGGGCCGCGAGCGGCTAATGCCGCGCGTGTCGGCCCGGCGGCTCGCGACGATGCGCCCGACGGCGCCGACCCCCGCACTCCACAGGCGCTGCATCCGCACGCATGGATAAGCTCGAGATTCGCGGCGGTGCGCCCCTCGACGGCGATGTCCGGATCTCCGGCGCGAAGAATGCCGCGCTGCCGATTCTAACCGGCACGCTGCTCGCCGGCGGCCCCGTCGTGCTGACGAACGTCCCGCAGCTGAAAGATATTGCGACGACCGTGAAGCTGCTCGCCCGGATGGGCGTCGAGCTCACGCCTCGCGACGGCACGCAGCTCGAAGTCGATGCCACGCGGGTCACGGAATGTCTCGCGCCGTACGAGCTCGTGAAGACGATGCGCGCGTCGATTCTGGTGCTCGGTCCGCTGCTCGGCCGCTACGGCCGTGCCGACGTATCGCTGCCCGGCGGTTGCGCGATCGGCGCGCGGCCGGTCGATCTGCACGTCGCGGGCTTACGGGCGATGGGCGCGTCGATCTCGATCGAGGACGGCTACATTCGGGCTCGCGCGAAACGGCTCCACGGCGCACGGCTGGTGCTCGACACCGTGACGGTGACGGGCACCGAGAATCTGATGATGGCTGCCGTGTTCGCGCGCGGCGAAACGGTGATCGAAAACGCGGCGCTCGAGCCCGAGGTCGTCGATCTCGCCGATTTTCTGCGCGGCCTCGGCGCCCAGATCGAAGGCGCCGGCACCGCGAAGATCCGCGTCCAGGGCGTCGACGAGCTGAGCGGCGGCAGCTATTCGATCATGCCTGACCGTATCGAGACGGGGACCTATCTGGTCGCGGGCGCGATCACGGCCGGGCGCGTGCGCACGCTGCACACGCGGCCGGACGAGCTCGACGCCGTGCTCCACAAGCTCCGCGAGGCGGGCGCCGCGATCGAAACCGGCCCGGACTGGATCGAGCTCGATATGCGCGGCCGCCGGCCGCTCGCGGTGGACGTCAAGACGGCGCCGTTTCCCGGCTTCCCCACGGATATGCAAGCCCAGTTTTGCGCGCTCGACGCGATCGCGCTCGGCACTGCCGCCATCACCGAGACGATCTTCGAGAACCGCTTTCAGCACGCGCTCGAGCTGCAGCGCATGGGCGCGAATATGTCGATCCAGGGCAACACCGTGGTCTGGCGCGGCGTCGAGCGTCTAACGGGGGCGCCGGTGATGGCGACCGACCTGCGCGCGTCCGCGTCGCTCGTGCTCGCGGGGCTTGCGGCGCACGGCACGACGACGATCGATCGGATCTACCATATCGACCGCGGCTATGAGCGCATCGAGGACAAGCTCTCGCTGCTCGGCGCGGGCATTCGTCGAATCCGCTGATTCCGGTCGACGGCGAGCGCGCTGGGGTAGCCGCCGTCAGCTGCCGGCGCGGGTCGCGCGGTCGGCGAGCACCGTTTCCACGTCGAAGGGCTCGCCGCCATGCCGCACGCCGCCGATGCGGATGCGTTCGCCGGGCTGGCGACCGCCGACGAGGCTCATTGCATGGCGGAGGCTGCGCAGCCGCTCGCCATCGATGTGCGTGAGGATGTCTCCGGGGCGGATGCCGGCCGCCGCGGCCGGCCCATCGACGACCATGACTTGCGCGGCCCAGCCTTCGATGCCGTAGCTGCGGCTCGTAGCCGGCAGCAGCTCGGTCGTCCGCTCGATGCCGAGGTAGCCGCGGATGACGCGGCCGTGCTCGATCAGCTGCGCCATGACCCCGCGAACGAGATTCACCGGGATCGCGAAACCGATGCCTTCGGGCGGGCTGCGGCCGCTGCGCTCCGTCGCCGCCGCGTTGATGCCGACCAGCTCGCCGCGCGAGTTGACGAGCGCGCCGCCGGAGTTGCCGGCGTTGATGGCCGCATCGGTCTGGATGAAGTCTTCGTACGGCGCAAGGCCGAGCGCGCTGCGGCCGACGGCGCTGACGATGCCGAGCGTGACCGTGTGGCTCAAGCCGAGCGAGTTGCCGATCGCGAGCACGACGTCGCCGACGGCGAGGGCGTCCGAGCGCCCGAGCTGGATCGTCGGCAGATCGTCGAGATCGATTTTGAGGAGCGCGAGCTCCGTGTCCGGATCGGCGCCGATCAAAGTCGGCGTGGCGATGCGCCCGTCCGCGAGCTGCACGCGCACGTCGGCCGCGCCGGCGATGACGTGCCACGTGGTGACGACATAGCCTGCTGGGCTGATGACCACGCCGGAGCCGAGCCCGGGCTCCGTGAAGGTGCGCGGATCGAAGGGGTCGAGCCGGAAACGCCGCTCCGTATAGATGTTGACGACGGCCGGCGAGCTTGCGGCGACGGCGGCGGCATAGCCGGCACCCTCGGGCGGCGCGCCGCGATGTAGATTGACGAGATCGGGGCGGATCATCACGACCGCAAAGGCGATGGCCAACCCCGCCGCGATCCATTGCGCGACATATACGAGTGGCTTACCGTGCGTCGCCATAGCTCGAAGTCTACTACCGTCGTACGGTCGGTGGCCAAGGTGTTTTGCGGCTGTGTATAATGCCGGTCTCCGACGTCCGACGACGGCCGCGCTCGACGTCATCAAGCAGAACACACCACACTAAACTTAGCGAATTTGACTCAGGGAGGCACCGGAATGCCTGGCCCTTTCGGTCGAGGAGTGCTCGATGGCTGACAGCACCGGCTTTACGCGAAGACATTTTCTAACGGTGGCGACAACCGTCACGGGGGCGGCGGGTCTCGCCGGCGCTGCGGTGCCGTTTGTCGCATCGTTCAAGCCGAGTGCGCGAGCGCAGGCGCTCGGCGCACCCGTCGAGGTCGACGTCAGCAAGATCGAGCCGGGCGGCATGGCTCGGGTCGAGTGGCGCGGCCGGCCGATCTTCGTGCTGAACCGCACCGAGCGCATGCTCGAGCAATTGCGGAGCGTCGAGCCGGAGCTCGCGGATCCGGTCTCGGAGGAATCGATCCAGCCGAGCTATGCGCAAAACGAATACCGCAGCATTCGGCCGAACCTGCTCGTGATGGAGGGCGTGTGCACCCATCTCGGCTGTGCGCCGCTGCCGCGTTTCGAGGTGGCGCCTGCGGATCTCGGCCCGGATTGGGCCGGCGGCTTCTATTGTCCGTGTCACGGCTCGAAGTTCGATCTTGCTGGGCGGGTTTATGCCGGTGTGCCGGCGCCGACCAACCTGACCGTGCCGCCGTACCGGTATGTCAACGATGGCACCATCCTGATCGGTGCGGATAGCGGGAGCGCGTAATGGCGACCAGAGATACAGACGTCTTTGATCGCCTCGGCAGCGGGCTCAGCTCGCTCGGCGGGTGGATCGACCAGCGCTTCCCGATGACCAAGCTCATCAAAGAGCACGCCACCGAGTACTACGCGGCGAAGAACTTCAACATCTGGTACGGCTTCGGCGTGCTCGCGATGTTCGTGCTGGTCATGCAGATCGTCACCGGCATCTGGTTGACGATGAGCTACAAGCCCTCCTCGGCCGATGCATTCGCGTCCGTCGAGTACATCATGCGCGACGTCGATTGGGGCTGGCTGATTCGCTACATGCATTCGACCGGCGCCTCCGCGTTCTTCATCGTCGTCTACCTGCACATGTTCCGCGGGTTGATGTACGGCTCATACAAGAAGCCGCGCGAGCTCGTCTGGCTGATCGGCATGGGCATCTACCTGCTGC
>CAZFJU010000155.1:0-10760 GCA_964518995.1 uncultured Gammaproteobacteria bacterium | reverse complement strand
GACAACAAGTGGACCGCGAGTATCTTCGCGCGCAACCCCGACACCGGCATGGCGCGCTGGGCCTATCAATGGGGGCCGCACGATCTGTTCGACTACGACGGCGTCAACGAGAACATCCTGCTCGACCTCGAGCTTGACGGCGCCCTCCGCGAGGTGCTGCTGCGCCCGGAGCGTAACGGCCATATGTACCTGCTCGACCGCGTGACCGGCGAAGTGCTTTCGGCCGAGGAGTATCAGTACGTCACAGTGACGGAGGGCATCGATCTCGAAACCGGCCGACCGAACGAGGTCGAGGAGATGGCGCCGCGCGAGGGAGAAGTGACGCGTGGGATCTGCCCAGCCGCCCCAGGGGCGAAAGATTGGCAGCCATCAGCCTACTCGCCGCGCACGGGTTGGGTATATGTGCCGCATCAGCACCTGTGCATGGACATGCGCGTAGACGAGGTGAGCTACATTGCCGGCACGCCGTTCGTCGGCGCGGAGGCTGCCATGTACGCCGGCCCGGACGGACATCGAGGCGAGTTCATGGCGTGGGATCCGATCGCCGCGGAACGCGTCTGGACGATCCGGGAAGAGTTCCCCGTCTGGAGCGGCACGGTGGTTACCGCGGGCGATGTGGCCTTCTACGGCACGATGGACCGCTGGTTCAAGGCGGTCGACGTGGAGACAGGCGAGCTGCTATGGCGGTTCCGGGTGTCGTCCGGAATTATCGGCCAACCGGTCACGTACCTCGGCCCCGACGGCCGGCAGTACGTCGCCATCGCGTCGGGCGTCGGCGGCTGGTCCGGCGCGGTCGTCTCGGCCGGTCTCGATACGGATGTGCCGTTCGGCGCGCTCGGCTTCGTCAATGCGATGCAGGACCTTCCCGAGCATACCGCGCCCGGCGGCACCGTCTATGTCTTCGCGTTGCCAACGTCGGCGTCGGGTGTGGACGATGCGCGTTAAACGCACCGCGTGGGGATGCGCCGCGGCGGCGCTTCTCTGCGGCGCCGCGCCGGCCGAGAGCGCGGAGCGCGAGCTGCGCGTCTGCTCCGACCCCAACAACCTGCCCTTCTCGAACGAAGCGGGGCAAGGCTTCGAGAACGCGCTTGCCGAGCTGATCGCGAGCGAGCTCGATGCCGAAGTCGCCTACACGTGGTGGGCGCAGCGGCGCGGCTTTATCCGCAATACGATCGGCGCCGGCGACTGCGATGTGGTGATGGGCGTGCCGGCGGGTTACGAGCTCGTCGAGACGACCCGCCCATACTACCGCTCCACCTATGTGTTCGTTTACTCGGACGAACGCGCTGCCGGCCTCGAGGCTATCACGGATCCGCGCCTCGCGACCCTGAACATCGGTGTGCATTTGACCGGTGACGACGGCTTGAATCCACCGCCGGCACATGCGCTTGGCGCGCGCGGCATCGTCGACAACGTCTTCGGCTACATGATCTACGGCGATTACCGCGAGCCCAACCCTGCCTCGAAGCTCATCGATGCGGTCGTGCGCGGCGAGATCGACGTCGCCGCGGTATGGGGGCCCATCGGCGGCTACTTCGCGCAGCGCCTCGACCCGGCACTTACGGTCGTGCCGATCGCGCCCGTCGAGGGCGGCATGCTGCCGTTCGAATTCTCGATCGCGATGGGCGTTCGTCGCGGCGAAACCGAGCTGCGGGACGAGCTCGACGCCGTGCTGGAGCGCCGCCGCGGCGACGTCCAGGCATTGCTCGAGACTTACGGCGTGCCCCTGATCGGTCTCGACCCAGAGGACGACGGCGCCCCGACGCGTAGTCAATCGCCATGACTGCCGCTACCGCGCCCGCCGCGATGATGCTCGCGAAGATTTCGTGCGCTGCGGCGATCGCCGCAGCGGTTCACGGCTGCGGCGCGCGCGACGGCGGCGAAGCGGCGGACCGCGAGGGCGCCGCCGCGCAAACGCTCGCGCTCGGGACGTTCTCGGCGCCGCCGGATACCGCCGAGGCGGGCTTCGCTGCGCGGCTGCCGGCAGACGACGGCCGCTCGATCCTGATCACGTCGACGACCTTGTACCCGGGCACCGCACGCCTGTCACCCGATATCGAGAATCCGTACCGCGACGCCGACGCGATCGCCGCCGGCGAACGCCACTTCGTCGCATTCAACTGCGCGGGCTGCCACGCCCCGCTCGGCGGCGGCGGCATGGGGCCGCCGCTCAGCGATGAGGTCTGGATCCACGGCAGCGAGCCCGCGCAGATTTACATGAGCATCATGCACGGACGCGCCGACGGCATGCCGGCGTGGAGCTCGATGCTGCCGGCGCGCACGGCGTGGGAGCTCGTCGCCTATATCGAGACGCTGAGCGATATCGAGGACTACGCGGCGGAGCGCGGCTTCAATCTGGACGGCACGCGTTTTCCGGGGAGCGCGCGTGCGAATGAGCGGCCCGGATCGGACGCCGGCGGCGAGATCGATCAGGACGGCGCCGAAGCCCGCCAGCAATGACCGTGCGCCGTGCCGCACGCCGTTTCGCTTGGCTCTTGACGCCGCTCTGCGCCGGCTGCGAAGGGATCCAATCCGCGCTGCAGCCGGCAGGACCGAGCGCACGCGAGATCGCCGCCCTATGGTGGAGCATGGCCGCCGGCTCGGCCGTGATTCTCATGCTGGTGGTCGCACTGCTGTTCTATGCCGTGTTCAGCCGCCCGCAACGCCGCCATGGCCGGCGGCTGACACCCACCCGGCTGATCGTGTACGGCGGCATCGTGCTGCCGGTCATCGTGCTATCGATCCTCGTGCCGTTCAACATCTGGGTCGCCGCCGGAATCAGCGCCCCGCGCGCGGCCGATACCCTGACCGTGCGCGTGCACGGACGGCAATGGTGGTGGCAGATCGAATACGACGACGGCACACCGAACGGGCGGTTCGATACGGCGAACGAGATTTACTTGCCCGTCGGGGCGCGCGTCGAGCTCCTTCTAACCACCGCAGACGTGATTCACAGCCTGTGGATTCCGCGGCTCGCCGGCAAGATCGACATGATTCCCGGCCGCACCAACCGGCTGATGATCGAGGCGGACGAGCCGGGCATTTTTCGCGGCCAGTGCGCCGAATTCTGCGGGCTCTCGCACGCGAAGATGGCGCTGCACGTGGTCGCCGTCGAGGCGGACGAGTTCCAGGCGTGGCTCGAGCGGCAGCGCGCCGATGCGCTGCCGCCTGCAACCGACCCGGCGCGCGACGGAGCAGCGTTGTTCGACACGAACGGCTGCGGGCTCTGTCATACCGTGCGTGGACACGGTGCATGGGGCGTCGTCGGCCCTGATCTCACCCACGTCGGCGGGCGTCTGACCATCGGCGCCGGGCTGCTGACGACCACGCCGGACCACCTCGCAGCCTGGATCGCCCACAACGAGGTGCTGAAGCCGGGCAACCTGATGCCCGCCTATGTCGATCTCGACCGCGAGACGCGCATCGCTCTCGGAGCCTATCTGGAGGGCCTTCGGTGAGTGCGGGCTGGGATGCGGCACAGGACGCCGAGGAGCGACGCCCGGCGGATCGGGACACCGACGAAGCCGACCGGCGATTCCACCGCGTGTGGGCGTCCCCGCGCGGCTTCGGCCGGCTCTGCGACGTCAATAACTCGGTGATCGGCCGGCGCTTCATCGTCACTGGCTTCGTGTTTTTTCTGATCGGCGGCGTGCTCGCACTGCTGATGCGCACGCAGCTCTTCGTGCCGGACAACGACTTCTTGAGCGCGCAGCTCTACAACGAGCTGTTCACGATGCACGGCACGACGATGATGTTCCTGTTCGCCGTGCCGATCATGGAAGCATTCGGCATCTATCTGATTCCGGCGATGATCGGCTCGCATGATCTCGCCTTTCCTCGCCTCGGCACCTATGGCTATTGGTGCTATCTGTTCGGCGACATATTGATCTACTCGAGCTTCCTCGTCGGCGCCGTGCCGGACGGCGGCTGGTTCATGTACGTGCCGCTGACATCGATCATCTTCTCGCCCGACAAAGGGCCGGATTTCTGGCTGCTCGGCGTCACCTTCGTCGAGATTGCGAGCATCACCGGCGCGATCGAGCTGATCGTTACGATCCTCAAGATGCGTGCGCCGAGCATGTCGCTCGACCGCATGCCAATCTTCGCCTGGTACATGCTCGCCGTCTCGTTCATGATCGTGATCGGCTTCCCGCCGCTCGTGCTCGCCAGCATTCTGCTCGAGGTCGAGCGGGCATTCGGCATTCCGTTCTTTGACACGGCGCGCGGCGGCGACGCGCTGCTGTGGCAACATCTGTTCTGGATCTTCGGTCATCCCGAGGTCTATATCATATTCCTGCCGGCCGCAGGTCTGGTCAGCGCAATATTGCCGGTGATGGCGCGGAGCCACCTCGTCGGCTATCACTTGATCGTGCTGGCGGTGATCGGCACTGCGTTTCTAAGCTTCGGGCTGTGGGTGCACCACATGTATGCGACCGGCATTCCGCGGCTAGCACTGTCGTTCTTTGCCGGCGCAAGCCTGGCCGTGTCGGTCCCGAGCGGTATCCAGGTCTTCGCGTGGATCGCGACGCTTTGGAATGGCGAGCCGCGGCGGCGGACGCCGCTGCTGTTCATTATCGGCTTCATCGTGATCTTCGTGCTCGGCGGATTGACGGGCGTCATGGTCGCGATGGTGCCGTTCGATTGGCAGGTGCATGACACTTACTTCGTGGTCGCACACTTTCATTACGTGCTGATCGGCGGCATGGTGTTCCCGCTGTTCGCAGCGCTGCACTACTACCTCCCGCGCGCAACAGGGCGCATGCTGTCCGAGCGGCTCGGCCATGTGACTTTCTGGCTGCTGTTCGGCGGCTTCAATATGACCTTCTTGCCGATGCATTTGACGGGCCTGCTCGGCATGCCGCGGCGCGTCTACACCTATCCCGAGGGCATTGGGTGGGACATGCTGAACTCCGTCTCGACCGTCGGCGCGTACGTGACGGCTGCCGGCGCGCTGTTGTTCATCGTGAACGCCTGGGTGTCTCATTACCGCGGCCGGGCGGCCGGCACGAACCCGTGGCAGGCGGACGGTCTCGAGTGGGCAAGCCACTCACCCGTACCGCCGTACAACGTGCGCAGCATTCCGCCGATCGAAAGCCGCCATCCGCTCTGGGACGATCCGGATCTCGTGCGGCGGATCGAGAACGCCGAGGAGTACCTCGGCACGACTCCCGAGGGACGCCGCGAATCGCTCGTCACCGCGGTGGCGTCGGGCGTGCCCGAGTATGTGGTCCGACTCGCGCATCCAAGCCCGATCCCGTTGCTCGCCGGCCTCGCGACCGGCGCGATCCTCATCGGACTGCTGATTCCGGCGTACGCGCTGACGGCCATCGGCGCAGCCGTCATGTTCGCCATCCTGCTGGTTTGGTGGTGGCTGCCGCCGATCGAGAAGCCGATGAAGGATGCCGGGCGCGGCTTATGGCTGCCGATCGAGCTTGGCGATCGGCGCTCGGTCGGTTGGCTCGGCGCTGTCACTACACTGCTCGTCGACGCGTCGATGTTCGCGGCGCTGGTCTACAGCTACCTGTATTTGTGGACGGCCTCTAGCCAATGGCCGCCGCTCGGCGCAGCGCCAATCTTCGACTTGCGCGCGGGTGTCGTCGCCGGGTTGATCTCCGCTTCGGCGCTCGCGGCGCTGATCGTCCAGCGGGGCGCGCAGCGCAGCAGCCTCGAGTCGACCTATATCGGCCTCGGCGCGAGCGCCGCCATCCTTGCAGGGCTCTTGTATGCCGAGTACGCGTTGTTCCTCTCGTGGCGTTTCGATGTGAAGTCGCACGCCTACGGTGCGGTGATCGCGGCGCTCGGCGTGTTTCACGCGGTGCACGTCGCGATGGCGCTGATAGCGGTGCTATTCGCCGCTGCGCGGAGCTATCGCCGCGGCATCAGCGCGGAACGCAGTCTCGCGGTGCGCGTCGCGGCACTGTTCACGTGGTACGCGGCCGCGCTCGGCGCGGTATCGTTCGCGGTCATTTATTTCTCGATGGACTGACGCGCCGCGCGGGCGGCGCCGGGAAAACGAAGTGGAGAAGCTAGCGACCGAAGAGAGCGGCGAGCGCTCGGAGCTCGGTGACGAGGACCGCGAGTTCATCGCCAAAAAAAGGAAATTTCCAGCCAACGCGCTGGGCTTCCTGATTACGCCGATCCTGTGGATGATCTATTTCGTCGCGATGTACTCGGTGCAAGGCGCCGGTTGCGCAATCGACCTCGATCAGGTGGCGCTGCTCGGCACGGATGCGCTGCACCTCGCATTGGGCGTGCTCACCGTCACGTTCAGCGCGGCCATTGCGCTGATCGGCCTCGCGTCGTTTCGCGCCTGGCGTGCGCTGTTGGACGAGCTCGACGACGCCGAGCATCCGGCGCACCGTCATTCGACATTCCTAGCTTATGGCGCCCTGCTGCACGCCGGGTTGTTCCTGGTCGCGACGCTGTGGAGCGGGATTCCGATCATGCTTGTCGATGCATGCGACAACTTGGGCTCGACTTGACGCAGCGGGTCACGCGACAAACGGGACGCGAGCCGCGCGATGCCGAAGCATCGGCGCCGCTCAACCCGGCGAGCGCAATCGCAGCGCGGCGAGCCGGTCGACGAGATCTGTCTGCGCCAGCCCCGCAATCTCCACGACCTTGCTGCTAGACCCGTGCCCGCGGGCCACGCGAACGTCGCGCTGCGGTACGTTGAGCGCTGCGGCGAGAAATGCCTCGAGCGCCGCGTTCGCCCGCCCATCCTGAGGCGGCGCTGCGATCTTGACCTTGAGGCGATCTCCCAGCCAGCCGACGATCTCGTCGCGGGAGGCGCGCGGCACGACTTTGACGGAGAGCTTTGCGGGCGGCATCCGAGGCAGCCTACGCGAGACGCTGCTCGATGAACACCGCCGGTCGTGGCGCCTGTCGACGCTTGCTGGGTACACTACGCGCTTCAGGAGGACCGCTATGATAAGAACGACTGCCGCTTGCGTCTCATCCATTGCCGCCGCCGTGCTCTTGGCGAGCGCCGCTGACGCGCAGGATCTCGTCATCACGAACGCGCGGGTTCTAGACGGTAACGGAGCCGCCATCGAGCAAGGCCATGTGGTCATTCGCGACGGCCGCATCGAGTCGCTGGGCCCAGGCTCGCCCGCCGCGAGCAGCGGCGACGTGATCGACGCCGGCGGCAAGACGGTCATGCCCGGGTTCATTGACGCGCACCGTCATATCGTGGAAGGCAATGGCGACGAGTGGCTCGCCAGCCGTGCCGCCGAGCAAATGCAGGAATTCCTCGCGGCCGGCTTCACGACCGTGCTGTCCGCCGGCGATGCGCCACAGCTGCTCGAAGCGCGCCGGCAGATCGAAGCGGGCACGATGCCCGGTCCACGGATTCTCGCCGCGGCGTTCCTTCAGCTGGCGGCGCCGTCAGGTCCGCCGGGCGCGCCCGGCGATCCCGCGCGGACCGACCCGTCACGCGGCGCACCGCCGACCGAGGCGGCGCCGGCGCTTCCGCGCGAGTCCACGATCGATGCGGTCCAGAACGCCGCAGACGCCGGATACGACTACCTCAAGACGCTGATGCTCGCCACGCCGGATGGGCCGGAGATCGACACGCTGCGGCTGATCGTCGAGGAAGGCGCGAAGCACGGCATGCCGGTGATCACGCACGCAGTGTCGATTCGCGACACGCTCGCCGCGCTCGAAGCATCGCCTGCAGCGCTCGTGCACACTCCGCACATCGGCCGCCTCGAGGAGGAGCCCGAAGCCGTCGAGAAGATCGTAGCAGCCGGTATTCCGATGACGTCGACGTTGTCCGTGTTTATCCCGCACTTTGGGCCGGACAACGAGCCGCTGTTCCGTGACGGCTTACCGTTCCCGTGGGATACGGTCTCGAGCGGCGGGCAGGGAACGGTCAACGCCAGAGTGCTGTGGGAAGCGGGGCTCGTAGCGTACGGCTACGGCACCGACACGAACTGGCCGCCGAAAGAATCGCTGGTCGACGAGCTGCGCGCGCTGCGGCCGATGTTCTCCACGCAGGACATCGTCACGATCCTCACGAAGCACGCCGCCGCCGCGGCACTCAAGAGCGACGAGCTCGGCACGCTCGAGCCGGGCAAGCTCGCCGATATCGTGATCATCGACGGCGACCCGCTCGAGTCGAGCGCTCACCTGCTCAACGTCGTCACGACGATCAAGGGCGGCGAAGTGGTCTTCGAGCAATAGCTCAGCGCGCACGGGGGGGCTGACGTGAACATCGGATTTCTGGGTCTCGGCCGCATGGGCCAAGGCATGGCACGACGTCTTCTCGATGCCGGTCATGATCTCATCGTCTACGACGTCGTCGCGAAGCAGGCCGAGACGCTGGTCGCCGCAGGGGCGCGCGCCGCAGCCACCGTTCGGGAGGCGGCGGCGGAACGCGACATCGTCGTTAGCATGCTCGTCGAGGATGCCGCGCTGCTCGAGGTCGCGCTCGGCGCAGGCGGGCTCGAGGAGTCCCTCGGCCGCGGAACGGTTCATCTTACGATGGGCACGCACGGCGTCGCGACGATCCGCGAGCTCGAAGCCCGCCACCGCGATGCCGGGCAGACGCTCGTTGCGGCGCCGGTGCTCGGCCGGCCGGACTTGGCCGCCGCCGGCCAGCTCGGCATCGTGGCGGGCGGCCCGGACGAAGCGGTCGAGCGCTGCCTGCCGCTGCTCGAGCAGATGGGCCGGCGCATCTTTCGCGCCGGCTCCAAGCCCGAATCCGCGACGGCCATCAAGCTGGCGAACAACGCCGTCCTCGGCTGTGCCATGGTCGCGATGGCCGAAGGCTTCTCGCTCGTCCGCAAGTACGGCGTCGAGCCGCAAGTCTTCCAAGACGTCATGACGGAGGGCCTGTTCGCCGCGCCGGCCTACAAGGTATATGGGCAGAAGATGGTCGACGAAAGCTTCGATCAGGTGGGCTCGCCGATCACCGTCGGCCTGAAGGATGCGAAATTGATCGCGCAGGCGGCCGTGCTCGCGAACGTGCCGCTGCCGAGCCATAACGTCTATCTCGATCGTCTACTCGGCGCCGTCGCGCATGGCGATGGCGATCGCGACCAGGCGGTGCTCGGCCGCGAGCAAGCGCGCGCCGCCGGCCTCGCCTGATCCACACACGCTGCTCCGCGCGGCCGCTTTGCGGCCGTCGCTTCCCGACTCGTTTCCCGCCACAATAGCCGCACGTTATCGCCAACGTTTTTTCTTTGCGGAGACGAGATGACCGAATACGTTGCCGTCGGCGGGCTCAAAGTCGCCAAGCGCCTACATGACCTGGTCCGGGAGGAGATTGCGCCCGGCACGGCGATCGAGCCCGACGACGTGTGGTCGTTGCTGGAAGAAATCGTTCGGGATCTCGGTCCCCGCAATCGCAAGCTTCTCGCCCAGCGCGACCAGCTGCAGGCGCAAATCGATGAATGGCTGAAGGCGCGCCGAGGGCAACCGTACGATGTCGCCGAATCACGGCGCTTCCTCGAAGAGATCGGTTACCTCGTGCCCGAAGGCCCAGCGTTTGCCGTCACCACGGAGAATGTCGATTCCGAGATTGGTCAGCTCGCAGGGCCTCAGCTGGTCGTCCCCGTGGACAAGGCCCGATACGCACTCAACGCCGCCAACGCGCGCTGGGGCAGCCTTTACGACGCGCTTTACGGCACCGACGTGCTGCCCGAGGAATCGGGCACCGAGAAAGGCGCCGGCTACAATCCGCAACGCGGCGAGCGCGTCATCGCCAAAGCGAACGAGATTCTCGACGAGATCGTGCCGCTCGTCGAGATCGACGACGGCGAATCGCTCAGCTGGGGCGACGTCGTCAAAATCGACATCGAAGGAAGCAATCTGCGCTTGCGACCGAAGATCGGCGACGGCCAGCTGAAGGACCCCAGCGCCTTCGTCGGCTACCGCCTGAGCGCCGACGGCGGGCTCGCAAGTGTGCTGCTGCGTCACCATGGTCTGCATATCGATATCGAGATCGATCCGTCGCATCCGATCGGCCGCCAGCATCCGGCGGGCGTCAAGGACGTGGTGCTCGAGTCGGCCGTCTCGACGATCATGGATTGCGAAGATTCGGTCGCCGCGGTCGATGCGGACGACAAAGCCGTCGTCTACGCCAACTGGTGCGGCATCATGAAAGGGGCGCTGACAACGTCCTTCTACAAAGCCGGCCGCCGCGTCGAGCGCCGCCTCAACCCGGACCGCGAGTACCAGACGCCGGAGGGTTCGACCCTCGTGCTCCCAGGCCGCAGCATGCTGCTGGTCCGTCATGTCGGTGCGCACATGCTGACCGACGCCGTCACCACGGCCGATGGTGAGCCGATCGTCGAGACTTTTCTGGACTGCGTCATCACGACGCTCGCAGCGTTGCACGATCTGCGCGACCCGAGCGCGTCCAGGTTGCGCAACTCGCGCACGGGCAGCCTCTATATCGTGAAGCCGAAGCATCACGGGCCCGAAGAAGTGGCGTTATCGGTTGAGCTCTTCGCCCGCGTCGAGAAAGGCTACGGGCTGCCGCAGAACACCCTCAAGATCGGCATCATGGACGAGGAACGGCGTACGACGGCAAACCTCAAAGAGTGCATCCGAGCCGCCCGTGAGCGCGTGATCTTCATCAACACGGGCTTTCTCGATCGTACGGGCGACGAGATCCACACGCATATGGAAGCAGGTGCGATCTTGCCGAAGCCCGAGATCCGCAATGCGCCGTGGATGCTTGCCTACGAGGAATTGAACGTCGATATAGGTCTCGAAACCCGGCTGCCGGGCCGCGGCCAGATCGGCAAGGGCAT
>CAZFJU010000154.1:0-10908 GCA_964518995.1 uncultured Gammaproteobacteria bacterium | reverse complement strand
GTCCGGCTAGGCTCGGGCCATGGCATCAGGTTGGGCCCGCGACGGGGCCGTTCAGGAACAAATCGACGCGAACGTCGAGGACGCGATAAAGAGCGCGCGCAGCAGGCTTCCGTCCGGCGAAAGCCTGAAGCACTGCGAGGAGTGCGGCGTGGAAATCCCCGCCGCGCGGCGCGATGCATTGCCGGGCGTGCGTCGCTGCGTGAGCTGCCAGGCCGAAATAGACGAATCCGCCGGCCGAAATGCCGGCTACAATCGACGCGGCAACAAGGATAGTCAGCTTCGTTGACCCCACTACCGGTAAACGACCGACGCGGCAGCGCCGAACTCGATCGACGGCGCGCTGCGCGGGGGGCTTGTGCCCGCTGGTGTTAAGCCACGTTAACGGTCGTTAATCTTACCGTTATTAACTGATCAGGGCGGAGCACATCGCTAGGATCACCGGCCAAACTCCGAGCGTCGGTAACGGGCGCGGCCGTTCTGTTCTCTCGGGAGCGTATTCCCCATGCTGCTGCACGTCCTTGGTATCGTCTGCGGGCTCGGCGTCGTCGCCTTTGCTGCACGGGCGCCGGCGCGTCTCGGCACCGCGCTCTTATTCGGCGGCATTCTGGCGGCGGTGATCCTCATGATCGGTGCCGCCCGAGTCCCCGATCCCGTCTGGACGGGTACCTTCGCTGCGCTCGGCGCAGTTGTCGCGCTGTGGAAACCGGCCTGGACCTGGACGGCGACGGGTTGTGCGGCGGTGCTCGCCGCGGTTTGGATCACGGTGCTCGCGACGCAAGGCTTGCCGATGCCGTGGCCATACGTGTTGGTGCTACCGTTCGCGGCGGTTTCGAGCCTGCTCGCCGCGCGGCGGCCCGCGTTCGCGCCGACCCGCCTGGCCGAGGAGGCCTTCGTGCTGGTGGCGCTGCTCGCAATGATCCTCGCAGTTTCACCGGCGATCATGGCTGGGTGGAGCTCGGCGTCCGCGCTTCGGGCGATGCCGCTCGACCCGCCGGCGATCGAATCGTCGGCCTGGGTCTTCGGGGTCGTCGGCGGCGCTGCGATATTGGGTTTGATTCATTCGTTGTGGAGGAGACGATGAGTCTTCTGGCGACCTTGGAGAATGGGCTGTTCGCGCTCGGTCAGGTGCTCCGCCTGCCGGTGATGGCGCTGCTGTGGATATGCGTCGCAGCGGCGTTGTTCATGACGGGCGCCGTCGTGATGGATTGGCTCGGGCGGCGCCGCGAGCGGCGCGGCTTCGACGTGGAGCGTTGGCTCAAGTCCGGCCGCGTGCTCGAGGCGAGCGCCGAGCGGGCGAGCCGCCTGCCACGTGCGCTGCGCACGATGCTCGATGAGATCCACGCCGCGCGGGCGGATGCGCGCCTCGGCGATGGCGGCCTCGAGCATATCGTGCTCGCGGCGGAGGACCGTATTCGCGCCAATGTCACCGGTGCGCGCGTGCTCGTGAAGGTCGGGCCTAGCCTCGGCCTCGTCGGCACGCTGATTCCGATGGGTACTGCGCTCGCGGCGCTCGCGACCGGAAATCTCGAAGCGATGGCGGGACAGATGATCGTTGCGTTCGCGACCACGATCATCGGGATCATGTGCGGGACCGTCGCATTCGTCATTCTGACGATCCGTCAGGGCTGGGTCGGAGAGACGATCCGCGAGCTGCGTTTCGTCGCGGAACGGGTCGCCGTCGAGCTTGGCGACACCGCGGAAGCCTGACCGGAGGGCTCATGGCGAAATTTTTGAAGCTGACGCCGCCCGAGGCGGAGACGGACGACGACCCGCTCGCGGGCGTCGCGAATCTCTTCGACGTCTCGGTGGTATTCATCGTCGCATTGATGGTCACGCTGTTCTCGGTCTATCGCTTGGGCGATCTGCTCGACCCGAATTCCGAGGTCACGATGGTCATGACGAAGCCGAACGGCATGAGCGAAATCATCGTGAAGCGCGGAACGGAGATCGAAGCCTATGAGGTCACTGGCGAGACGATGGCGGGAGACGGCGAGCGCCTCGGCTCGGCGTACCGTCTCGCGGATGGGCAGATCATCTATGTGCCGGATTAGGCGCATGCGCGAGGCCGTGCGCCTGCGTCTGCAGCAGATCCGCGCGCGCTTCGCCTGTCCCGCAACGCGCCCGCCTCGGGGCGAACGGGTGCGTCGGCCGCAGCGCTGGGTCAGGCTCATCCATGGGCTTGTCATCGCGGGCGCGCTCGCGCACTGGGGTACCGCGTCGGCGCAGGACGATCCGATCCGCCTGGCGTATCTGTTCTCGGACGGCCAGATGCCGGTGACGTTGCAGGCATTCAAGGCGGTGCTCGCCGAGCACCCGGAGCTCCGGCAGCGCGTTCGGCTCGCCTTCATCACCGAGTCGACGGTCCCGAGGCTCGACTCGGCGGCGCTCGCCGCCACCGACGTGCTGGTCATCGACATGATGAACGAGCAGATGCTCGATCAGGTCAGCGCCGAGCATGGCATCGATCTGATTCCGCATGTGGCCGCACGCGGCACAGTGCTTGCGGTCGGCGTCGGTCTTTCGCCAAAGGAAACCTTCATCGAGCAGGGCGCCGTATTCGACGAGCGGGCGCATGCGTATTGGCAGGAATCGGGGCTCGATAACCAGATTGGGCTGGTCAAGCTCGCGCTGGCCCAGGTCGGTATCGCAGGTCTCGCGCTGCCGGAGCTGCAGCCGAGCCTCGAGCTCGGTTATTACTACCCCGATCCCGAATCAGCGTCCGGCGGGCGGGTATTCGCCACCTGGGACGAGTTCGATGCTTGGCGAACGGCCGCCGGCAAGCCGCGGCCCGGTGCGCCTCGAATCGGCATCGGCTTCTACAAGGCGAATTACTACTCGAACGACACGCGGGCGCTCGACGCGGTCATCGCCGAGATCGAGCGGCAGGGCGCCGAGGCGATTCCGGTGTTCGGCTATCCCGGTGCCATTGCATTCGATGCGCTGTTGCTCGACCCGCAAGGCGCGGCGCGCGTCGATGTCGCGATGGGCTTCCTGTTTCGCTTCGCCGATTTCGATACGGCGGCATATCTCGAGAAGCTCGATGTGCCAATCATGAATCTGGTGACGCTGTACGGCCGCAGCGAGCGCGAATGGCGCGAGTCGACCACCGGTCTCTCCATTTTCGAGGGTACGTTCCAGGTCGCCGTGCCGGAGCTGGCCGGGCTCGTGTCACCCGTCGTCGTCGGCAGCCGCGAGCGGCGCTTCGACCTCGAGACCGGCGTATCGCTGGTGGTGAACGAGCCTATTCAGTCGCGCATCGAAATCGCCGTGCAGCGCGCAAAGCGTTTTGCGGCGCTGCGCAGCACCGCCAATGCGGATAAACGCGTCGCGCTGATGTATTACAACTATCCGCCCGGCAAGGCGAGCATCGGCGCCAGCTACCTCAATGTCGCCGAGTCGCTCGCAAACATCCTCGCCCGCCTGCAAGCGGAGGGCTACGACCTCGGCGATTCGCCGGATCTATCGGCCGATGCGGTGCTCGAGGCAATCACCGAGAAGGCGAGGAATGTCGGCAGCTACGCGCCCGCCGAGCTCGAGGCGCTGGTCGCCGAGGGCGACGCGGCGCTGATCCCGGTCGCCGAGTACGAGCGCTGGCTCGAGGACGTCGCGCCGGCGCTGCGCCAGAAGATCGTTGCGGACTGGGGCCCGCCGAGTGAGGCGGCACTGATGGCGACCGGCGAGGGCGCGGCGAAAGCGTTCATCGTGCCGCTGGTGCGTTATGGCAATGTTGCGCTGTTGCCGCAGCCGGCGCGCGCGTGGGGCGAGGATCTCGACAAGCTCTATCACGCACAGGACCTCGCCCCGCACCATCAATACGTCGCCGCCTACGAGTGGCTGCGCCGCGAGCTCGCGGCCGATGCCGTCGTGCATATCGGCACCCACGGCACGCACGAATGGCTCGACGGCAAGGATATCGGTCAGACCGAGGAAGATGCGTCCGATGCATTGATCGGCGACTTACCGAATCTCTACATCTATAACGTCGACGTCGTCGGTGAAGGGCTGGTTGCGCGGCGGCGCGGTCTTGCGACGTTGGTGGATCACATGGTGCCGCCGTTCGTCAAAGGCGGCCTGTACGCCGACCTTGCCGAGCTCAATGAGCGCATCAACGATTACGACGCGGCTCTGCATCGCAATCCGGTGCTCGCCGAGGCGTTTGCCGAGCAGGTCCGCACGCAGGTGATCGAGCTCGGCATCGACCGTGATCTCGGGCTCGATCTCGCGACGCCCGAGAAGCTCGATCATGACTCGGTGCACGAGATCATCGGCTACTTGCAGGAGCTGCGCGGCCAGAACATTCCGTATGGGCTGCATGCGTTCGGCCGCGCGCCGACCGGCGAGGCGCTCGCGTCGACCGTCGAGGCGATAGTGGAGACGGACCGAAGCTTGCTGCCGAACGATGCGCAAGTGTTCACGGAGGATATGGAGGCGCGCATCGCGACCTCTGCGAATCGCGAGCTCGATCATCTCGTCGCGTCGCTCGACGGGCGCTTCGTGCCGGTTGGCACGGGGGGTGAGCCGATCCGCAACCCGGATTCCTACCCGACCGGCAAGAATTTTTACAGTATCGATCCGGAAAAGGTGCCGAAGCGGGCCGCATGGGAGCTCGGCGTGAAGCTCGCCGACGAGATGCTCGCGCAGCATCTCGCAGACAACGGCCGCTATCCGGCCAAGGTGTCCTTCGTCATTTGGGGCGACGAGACATTGCGCCACGAGGGTATCGTCGAATCGCAGATCTTTCATCTGCTCGGTACCCGGCCGGTCTGGGACGAGCGCGACAAGGTCGTCGGCGTCGAAGTCGTGCCATCGAGCCAGCTCGGCCGACCGCGTATCGACATCGTCGTCGCGAGCGCCGCGGAGGGCATGTTTACCAACGTCACGTTGCTGATCGACGAGGCCGTGCAGCGCGTGAAGGTGATCGAGGAGGCGGAGAACTACGTGCGCCGCCACTATCTCGAGACGCGCGCCGCGCTGCTCGAGCGGGGGTACTCGGAGGAGCAGGCGGAGCGCCGCGCCGGCGTGCGGATCTTCGACGAGCCGCCCGGCACGTACAACCTGGCGGTGTCGAAAATCGCAGAGGCCAGCGGCACATGGGATTCGGACGCCGCGCTCGGCGATGACTATCTGCGCAGGATGGGGCATGGCTTCGGCAACGGATTCTGGGGCGAGCCGATGGAAGACGTATTTCGGCTCGCGCTCTCCGGCACGGAGAAGATCGTCCATTCGAGCTCGACGATGCTCTATGGCGCCCTCGATAACGATGACTTCTACATGTATATGGGCGGGCTTGCGAGCGCTGTGCGGAATCTCGACGGCGTAACGCCCGATCTCGTCGTCACCAATACCCGCGATCCGTCGATGCCGGAGATGACTTCGCTCGACAAGTTCGTGGCCGGCGAGTTTCGCAGCCGCTATGTGAACCCGACCTGGATCGAAGGGATGCAAGCGGAAGGCTACGCAGGCGCCGGTGCGATGCGCGAGTTCGTCGAATATATGTGGGGTTGGGATGCGACCGTCACCGAGATCATCGACGAAGCCATGTGGCAGGAGGTCTTCGACGTCTACGTCGAGGATCGGCACGAGCTCGGCATGCGCGAGTTTTTCGCCGAGCATTCGCCGTACGCGTTCCAGGACATCACCGCACGGATGATCGAGACCGTGCGCAAGGCGCACTGGACGCCGGACGGTGAAACACTGACCTCGCTGCTGAGCGCGCACGTCGAGAATATTCTCGAGCATGGCGTCGGCTGCTCGGATAACACCTGCGGCAACCCGCGATTGCTGCGCTATGTCGTCGAGCAGGCGCTCGAGGCCGGTATTCCCGTGCCGGCCGTCGAGGCCTATGTCGCGGCGTTCGAGCAGGCGATCGGTGCGCCGATCGAGGAGCTCGCCGCGGCCGCCGAGGAGTGGGTGCGGCAGAACGATGCGCGGATCGCGAACCGCGTCGTGCCCGGCGCGGAGGCGGTCGCAGCGGAATCGATCGATTCGGCCGAGCTGCGCGGCTTCCGAATGCAGTCGTTGGATCGCAGCGCCGACAGCCGTGCGCCGTCCGAGTCGTCACAGGCGACGCTGCCGATCGACCCGCGCACGCTCGGCATGTTCGGTTTCGCGGCGCTGCTGCTCGGCGTGCTGATGGTCTGGAGGGTCCGCCAACGACGAGCGGTCTGACGCAGGCGCATAAGCGGCTCGACGCGAGACTAGCCGCCTCGAACGGAGACGGCGCGGCGGGCCTGGTGTTCATGAACGTTCGGCGATAGAGTGACGCGCATGCTCAATCGCCGTGCCGTTCTAGCCTTGCCGGTCGCTGCCGGCATCGCGCAATGGCTTTACGCCCAACCTGCCGTCGGCGGCATGCAGCTCGCCCTACATCAGAACACGTCGCGAGCAGCGGGCTATCGTGGCTCTCTGACCGGCTGGGCGCGTGCCGGCATCCGTTACGTCGAGCTAACGGATAACGTTCTCGATGAGTTTCTGGAGCACGATACGCTGGCCGGCGCGCGCGTGCTGCTGAGCGATCTCGGGCTCATCCCGGTATCGGCCGCGGCCGTTCTGCCGGACGTATGGATACCGGGACCGGAGCGGCAGGCTTCGCTCGAGACGTGGCGCCGCCGCTGCGAGCAGTTCGCCGAGCTCGGCCTCGACAAGATCTATTGCCCATCGATCACCACGCGACCCGTGACGGCCGAGGACTTCGCGGCGACGCCTGCGTGCATACGCGAGGTTGGAGACATTACGCAGGGCTTCGGCCTTACGGCGATGATCGAGTTCGCGCGCACGTCGACCCATTTGGCCACGCTCCCGTCGACCCTCGGCGTGCTCCGCGACGCGGCGCATCCGCGCGTTCGGCCGATGTTCGACTTCTTCCACTTCTGGGCCGGCCTCAGCAAGCTCGAGGATCTGGATCTGCTCGAGCCAGGTGAGCTTGCGCATGTGCACTTCCAAGACCTGCAGGCGGGTCCTCGCGAGCTCATCGATAACGACTGGCGTCTCATCCCGGGTGATGGCATCGCACCGGTTGTTGCCATGCTGCAGAAGCTTGCAGAGAAGGGCTATTCCGGGCCGCTGTCGGTCGAGCTGTTCCGCGCGGAGCTGGTCGATGGTGACCCGTTCGCAGTCGCGGCCGAGATCCTCGCCAAGTGCACGGCGGTGATGACGGCCGCAGGCGTCGCCTGAAGTTTGCAGCTCCGCGCCTGACATCTCCAGTTCCGCATCACTCCGCGCGCTCGGCCTCTTCTCCGAGCCGGGTATTGCAAGCTGCATGCGCTGTCATGCGGGGGAAGTCGGCTCGGGCGGGTCGATATCGACGCCGACCGGGCAGTGGTCCGAGCCCATGACATCCGGCCAGATGAACGCGTCGCGAACCCGCTCGGCCGCGGCCGACGACGCCAGCACATAGTCGATTCGCCATCCGACGTTGCGCTCCCGCGCGCCGCCCCACTGGAGCCACCACGTGTAGTGGCCATTCTGGCCCGGATGCTGAGCACGAAACGTGTCTACCCAGCCTGCGTCGATCCAGCGGCTGAATTCCGCGCGCTCCTCGGGCAGGAATCCGCTCGTCTTCGTGTTGCCCTTCGGCCGCGCGAGATCGATTTCCTCGTGCGCAGTGTTGAAGTCGCCCATTACGAATACGTCGCCGAGCGCTTGCAACCGTTCGATGTGCTCGAGCACGGCTGCATAGAACGCGAGCTTGTACGGGACACGGCTGTTGTCACGATCACGCCCGCTGCCCTTGGGAAAGTATCCGTTCACGACGAAAGTCTGGCCGAAGCGAGCGGTGATGAGCCGGCCTTCGACGTCGAAGCGCGGGTCGCCGAGCCCGACGATCAGATCGTCCGGCGTCACCTTCGAGTAGATGCCGACGCCGCTGTAGCCCGGTCGCTCCGCGGGTGCAAAGTACGCCTGCCACCCTGATGGTACGCAGACGTCGAGATCGAGCTGCTCCGGTCGAGCCCGCACTTCCTGCAGGCCGAGAACGTCGGCCGCCGATTCGGCGAGAAACCGAGGAAAGCCCTTTTTCGTGCAGGCGCGAAGCCCGTTAACGTTCCAACTGACGATGCGCATGTGCTCCCGACCCTAAAAAAATAGGCAAAACTGACCTGTGTATCGACCTTAAGGCCGGCAATTGTGATATTTTCCGCGCCGGGTTTCATTCGGCGCACTGCGCCGAGCTTCATCAACCTTCGACAGAGAACGAAACATGGCAGCAGCAAAAGGCAATCCGCCGACCAAATCCGAAGTCCTGGCCCAGATCTCCAAAGACACCGGGCTCACTCGTCAGCAAGTGAATGCGGTCTTCGATTCACTCAAGACCGTCATGCGCAAGAGCCTGCGTTCGCACGGGCTGTTCACCCTGCCTGGGCTGATGAAGCTCAAAGTCGTGAAGAAGCCGGCAACGAAGGCGCGCGAGGGCGTCAACCCGTTCACGGGCGAAAAGATGACGTTCAAGGCGAAGCCGGCAAGCAAGAAGGTTCGCGTGCTGCCGTTGAAGAATGTCAAGGATATGGTCGCCTAAAGTTTCGTCGCGAGAGGAGCTCGGTCGCCGGCGAAGGGCGGTGAGCAATAGCGGTCGCGGCGTCCCGCCGGGACGCCGCGGACGCAGGGATACGGCGCGCGGCCCGGCGGGCTACTCCACCGGCACAGGGCCCTCGGCGATCGGATCGCGCACGCGTTCGTTGAAGACGGCCTCGTCGATCGGCGCGAAAATTTGCTCGAGCGGCTCCCCCGTCACCGAGCTTTGCGACTGAAGCGCGTAGCGCTTGGGCGCGCTGACCCACGGGCTCGCGTAGATTTCGGCGTCCATGACGGTGATCGTAAGCTCGAGCGTGCTGTCATCGATGCGCCGCCAACGTTCCTCGATGGTCGCATCATACTCGCTGATCGGCGTGCCCCATTCGTCGAACCACTGACGCCCGTCGAGGTTGTTCGTCGTGACGACCAGCGTGTCGCCTTGCCATTCGCCAACCGAGTACCCGTACCAGTACGGTCCTGCGACGAGCTCTTCGGCGACGTCTCGTCCGTCCGTCCAGATTGTGCGCCAATGCTTACCCCACTCGAATAGCTGCACGACTCGGTCCGGAAGCTGAATGAACTCCCACGGCCGCGGGTAGATGAGCGTGCGGTAGAGGCCGGGCGGGTTGGCGGTGCCGAGCGGGTCGTTGCCGAGCGCAGGTAATGTCTCCCGCGGACCTTTGCCCGGCACGTTGGCGTCGAAGCGCGCACGGCCGGCCGTTGTGAACGGCAGCTCCTCGGCCGTCCATTGCGACATCGGAAAGCCTTCGAAGCTTGACTCCGGATACCAGACGCCGCTGAGACCAGCAGGCTCTACCGACGTCTCTTGCGCGTCGACAGCGAGCGGAAAACTCAGCAGCGCGAGCGCCGCGAGGGCAGCGGAAGACACGAAACCCGCGTTCGACATGAATGCGTTTCCTCGAGAAGGTCTGCACGCGCAGAGCGCCGCCATAAGCTGCTAAGCGCTAGCTAATCGGCCTGGGTGGGCGGCTCGCCGTTGATCAGCACCTCGGGGCATTCCCGCATACAGCCGAGCGCGACCGGGGCGCCGGTGCGCGATGGGTGCACGCTGAACTGCACATGGTCGCCCGGTCGAAACGTGCGTCTCGTCCAGCCGAGATCGCCGCGCGAGAGCAGGGTGGGGCTCGGCAGCTCGATCGCGTAGTTGCTGACCTCTCCGGAGTCTTCCGTCACGTCGATGAACAGCGTCGAATGCGGATTGCGCCAGTGAAACTCTGTGACCGTGCCGGCCAGCGTCATCGTGCGGCTTTGGTCGTAGTTGACCGATGTGCCGTGATGCGCGGCGACGGTGCCGCAGAGTGTGACGGTCAGCACAGCCGGCAACACGAGCCGAAAAGATACGCTTAGCATGGCGGCGTCCCCCTGCGCGCTCGATGCGGGAAAGGCGGGCCGGCCAATCCGACCCGCGCATTCACATGAGCTCGCGATCAGCCGAAGTAGATCGTCTTGGTCTCGAAGTAGAGCTCGAGCCCTTCGATACCGCCCTCGCGGCCGATGCCCGACTGCTTGAAGCCGCCAAAGGGCATTTTCGGATCGACGATCATGCCGTTGACGGTGACGCTGCCGGAGCGCATTCGCCGGGCGAGCTCGTAGCCGCGCTCGGGGTCGGCAGTGTAGATCGCCCCGTGCAGGCCATAGATCGTATCGTTCGCCTTGCGGATCGCATCCTCGATGTCCTCGTAGGAGATGAACGACACGACGGGGCCGAAAATCTCCTCTTGCGCGATGGTCATCTTCGTGTCGACGTTCGTGAAGACGGTCGGCTCGATGAAATAGCCGCGATCGAATCCCTTCGGACGGCCGCCGCCGAGCACGAGCTTCGCGCCTTCCTGCTTGCCCTTGTCGATATAGCCTTGTACACGCGTGAGCTGACGCTCCATGGTAAGCGGGCCCATCTGCGTCTCGGGATCCTGCGGATCGCCGACCTTCACCTGCTTGACCGCGCCGACGTAGGCGTCGAGAACCTCGTCCTTCTTCGATTCCGGCGCGATGACGCGCGTCAGCGAGAAGCAAACTTGACCGGTGATCGGCATGGAAAACGGCACGAGGCTTTGCAGCACCTGGTCCATGTCGGCGTCCTCGAGCACGATGGCAGCGGACTTGCCGCCGAGCTCGAAGCTGGCACGCGTCAGCCTTTCAGCGGCCACCGCAGCGATATGGCGGCCCGCGGCCGTGCTGCCGGTGAAGCTGATCTTGTCGATGCCGGGATGGCGGATCAGATAGTCGCCCGTCTCGCGGCCCGCCGGGATCACGTTGAAAACTCCGGCCGGCAGGCCGGCTGCTTCGATGCATTCGGCGAGTAGGTAGGCGTCGATCGGCGTCTCCGGCGACGTCTTCGCGACGACCCAGCACCAGGCGGCCAGCGCAGCCGAGACCTTA
>CAZFJU010000153.1:8317-10946 GCA_964518995.1 uncultured Gammaproteobacteria bacterium | reverse complement strand
GTGGCGATCGAGCACAGCAGACGCCCAGCGTGTAACCGCGAGCGGCAGTCGGCCCCGCCGCGACGCGAGCGACTCCGCCCGGCTGCCTTCCTCTCCGTTCATTTCGGCTCCGGTGCGCGAGAGCCACAACGCCGCGAGCGGAGTGGGAGCGGCGACCATGCCAAAGCCGGGCGCAAGCGTCTGCCATGCCTCGCCAAGAGACGCACGAAGCGACTCGATGCCGCCGAACAATGCAAGGCTCGCATGCACCTCGAGCAACAGGCCGTCCGGCGGCTCGAGACTGACCCCGGGCGTGAAGCGCTGCCCGAGCATGGCCAGCGCCTCGAGCAGATCGCGCTCGGCTCGGCGCGAACGCTCGAGCACGCGCAACGCGCCGGAGAATGCGAAGGCGGCGCCCAGATCCAAGCCATGACGAATACCTCGTCGGCGCGCTGCCGCGTTCAGCGCGATGACTTTGAGCCGCCCTGCCGAAGCCTCGACGACGACCGTCGGACGATGGTCCTCGCGCCGAGCCTGCACGCCACCGTCGGCCGTCTCGACGGCCTGCAGCGCAAGATCAGGCCAATGCGCGCCGATCCACAGCTGCCCTCTGCCAGGACGCAACGATGGAGCGGCCGGAGAGCCTCGATTCTCTCTGAAAGTCAGAGCGAGCGGCTTGGCTAACATGGCAGATAAAAATATGAGCTCGCTGAACGAATGAGCGATACGCGCTCCGCCCGCGGTCAGGATCGCGTCTGGCTCGACGAATCACCGACGGCCGTCATCGCGCGAACACGCGAACGGCCGAACAGATCGAGACGAATCGGTTGCGGCGCTCCGCCGCGGCGCTTCAACACATCGACACGCGTCTCGTCGCGCTCGATCGAAACCTTCAAGCGGAGTGCGGCCGGCGATCGATGCCTGATCGCGTGCTCAGGACGAAACAAGATGAGCCCGCAGCCGCGCTCCTCCGCCGCAAGCTGTAGACGCCGCAGCACGGTATCGTTGGCGGCGCCGAGCCATGTGAGCACGGCGGCGCTCGCGCCCGACCGCACGGCCTGCTCGGTAGCCCAGAGCACCTGGTCTTCCGCTCTGCGCTCGGCGCGCGGCCGCACGACCAGCACTCGTCTCACATCGATACCTCGATCGACCAAGGCCGGCGGGTAAGGAATACTCGGCGGCGAGACGAAGACTAGGAAACGAGGTTCGTCGGTTGCGCAAAGCGAAGCGAGAACCGGCATCAGCAGACTCAACTCACCGCTGCCGTAACGCTCGACGAAAACCTCGACGATTGCGCCCCAAGGCCAGCCGCCGCCCAAAGCATGATCGAGCGCTTCGAAGCCGGTTGCGCGCGCATTGTGCGCCGAGCACCCCGCTCGGCCGCGCCACAAGTGCGGCCCGGTGAGCGCTTCGATGCCGGCAGTCATCGGCTACTCCATTGCGTGCCTGACGACACCGACGACGACGCCCTCGATCATCAGCGTGTCTTTTCGCAGATCGATCTCGATCGGCTCGAAATCGGGATTTTCCGGCAACAGCCAGACGCGATGGCCTTCTTGCCGATAACGCTTGATGGTGACGTCGTTCTCGAGACGCGCGACGATGATCTGCCGGCTCTTGACGTCTGGAGTGCGATGCACTGCTACGAGATCCCCATCCAGAATGCCGGCGTCGCGCATGCTCATGCCTTTGACGCGCAGCAGAAAATGCGGCTGCGTCTTGAACAGATCGGGGTCGATCTGAAAGCGCGCTTCGATGTGCTCCTCTGCCAGAATCGGTGAGCCCGCCGCAACGCGGCCGACGAGCGGCAGCCCGAGCTGCTCACGCAATGAATCTTTGAGCCGAATGCCGCGAGACGTGCCGGGCAGCAGCTCGATGGCGCCTTTGCGCTCGAGCGCCCGCAGATGCTCTTCGGCGGCATTGACCGATCTGAACTTCAGGCGCTGAGCAATCTCGGCCCGGGTCGGCGGCATACCGGTAGTGTGGATGGCCTTTTGGATCAGATTCAGGATTTGTCTTTGACGAGGAGTGAGATCGCGCATTGCAGTAGACCTAACCTGTATGATCGACTAGTGGTGATCTTATATACAGCCAACAGGTCGGTCAAGCGTCATGGTTACCCCGAAAAACTTCTGTAAGGTCAATTGTCTGTTTGTGGACGCCGACACATCACTGCAATTGCAGTGCAATCCGCTTTAGTCAATAATCCTCTTGTTTTTATTCACCAACAATTCAGGGGATCTCTAATGGCAATGAATCCTATGGGCGTACTGCGCGCGACCGTGCTGGTCATTGGCGCCGCCGTTGCCACCGGGTGTGCCTCCGTCACCACCGAGCAGCTCGAAGAAGTCCGCGCCGCGGCTCAGTCGGCTCAGAGTGCAGCAGACGCCGCGCAGCGCGCAGCGAATGAAGCCCGCCAGGCCGCACAAGGCGCGCAGAGCACGGCCAACCAAGCCCTGCAGGCTGCACAGGCCGCTCAGGCGTGCTGCGACGCCACCAACCAGCGCGTCGATCGCATGTTCGACGAGCTGCAGCAGAAGTAGTTAGAAGATCTATAAGCCCCTACAAGAATTGAGATCGCGAAGCGGACTCTATCCGCGTCGCCGAATTCACAAAGAGTCGCCGGCGCTGCCGGCGGCTCTTTTTTTAT
>CAZFJU010000153.1:0-8217 GCA_964518995.1 uncultured Gammaproteobacteria bacterium | reverse complement strand
ATCTGGCGCAACGCTTCCTGATCGCCCTTCAGCTTTTGAATCTCCGTCCACGGGTAGCGGGTCACCGCCTCGGTAAGCGACGCCACTTCGTCCAGCAGCGTGCGACTTTGTTTCGCCGCGGAAGCGTCGATGCGCAGCAGCGCTGAGTCGATGTCGCCTTCCCGTCGGAGAAAATGCTGCTTGGCCACAGGGTCGCGCAGAATCTGCCTAAGTTTGCGCAGATCTTTGGAGTTCGTAATTCTCTTGGCGTTGACCTTATCAACTACCGCATCCACCACGGAAGGCGTAAGAAGCTTCTTCGCTACGCCCTGCAGCTCACGCGCCCAGGTAATGGAGGCCCCAGGCTCCCTCAGCTCCGTGAACCGTTCCGACAATTTGTACGTCTCGGCGAGCTTATCGAGCTCCCGAACCGTAATTCCGAGAATGCTTGCGGCACTCGCCCGGCCGACGAGGTCGATCAGCCGGTAGGCCACCATTTCCTTTTCCTTGGCGTCCCACTCTTTCCGCTGACGGTGGATGTAAATCCACACACGCAGACGCTCATCCTCGGAGAGCGTGCGATCGACGACTTCGGCGGGCAAGGCTCGGAATTCAGGCTTCCCTTGCGCTACCAGAATCCGGGCGTTCGTCCAGCGCCGCTCGCCATCAACGATTCGGAATTTCCCCTCGAGCGTGGGATGTGGCTCGACCAGTAACCGCTCGAAGACCCCCTCATTGGCGACGATCTGCCGCTGCAGCTCGACGTCTTCCTTCGGCCCGAGCCGCGGCTGGTTCTCGTTCGGGACGAGGTCGTCTAGGTCTAAAGTGGTCGAGTAAGTGCGCAGGATGCTCTTGCCCAGGCGACGTTCCTGTAGCCCGACGACGGGTGCGCGTTTGCGCGCCTCGCCGCCGCTCTTTCTCGCCGCAGCGTTCATTAGCCGTGCCTGCCGTCGATGATCTGATCGATCTCCGCGCGGTAGTCGCCATGCACTTTCTGCGCATCGCGCAGCAACTGGCCGCGCTTTTTCCAGACACGATCATGGGCGGCCTTCTCGGTCACGTCGATGTCCAGAAGATCCTCCGCAATCTTCTGGTAGCGCGCCATCAGTTGCCGGCACCGATCCGAGTTGATGAACTCATAGAGCGCCGCCGTTTTCTCGTCGCGTTCGTCGCTGCTGAGCCGCAAACGGTACGTCTGCACCACGTGCTCGCGAATGATCCGCACGACTTCGACCACGCGTGCAGGGTTCAGAATGACTACGCCGTCTCTAACCTTGATCTGGTGTGCGCCGGATGGGAAGGCGCTGGTGGTCAGAACCGCATGGTCGGCGCGGGCCGCCAGCTGATCGGTCTTGAGCTTCTCGACGAAGCTGTCGCGCCAGGCGCGGTGATTCTTCGAATCGTAGATGATCGAGCCGCATACCTGACCGTTGTAGCGCACCTCGTGCACGATATCCGCGCCGGGTTGGCCCTTCTTGATTCGCTCGATTCGGTCGCCGTCGAAGTTCTCGCGCAGGGCTTCGTAGAGGTCGACCTCGGCGCCCTCGCCGAGGGTTTCGGCGGTCTTCTGCTCGAGCTGCCTCTGGAGCTGGTTGATCTGCTTCTCGAGGCGCTGGTTCTTCTTGAACTCTTCGGCCTGAATCTTATGGACCGCGTCGAGCTTGGCTTTCTCGAGCGCGTCGCGCTGCTCGGCCAATGCCTGCTGGATCGCCGCGGCGATCTGCTGCTCGTGCACTTCCTTGAGCTGCTTGAGCTGGCTCTGCACGGCCTGCGCTTCGCTTTCGGCCTTGCGCTTCGCTGCCCGTGCGTCGTCGATCTCGATCTTCAGCGCGTCGGCCGCTTGCGTCTCCGCCTCTTCTCGAATCGCCTTCTCGCGCTTCGCCGCCTCCGCCTGTGCATCTTTCTTCGCCTGCTCGAGCCGCGCCGCTACGTCCTTCTGGTGTTGCGCCGTGAGCCGCTGCTCGAGCTCCTGCGTAGCGAGCTGCTCCTTCTGGCGCAACTTCGTCTCGAGCTCATCCGCGCTGAGATCGTTGGGCAAAGACTGCTCACAGAGCGGGCACACGTCGCCGGCCGAATGCGGACGCGGCCGGCGGAACTCTTGGATGGTTTGATCGGGCTGGGTGGCCACGTTGTTTTGCTCCCCGAGAATAGCCGGCTATTCGGTCCTATTTTCTCCTGTTTAGCGGGCGAGTCAACGATAAGCCCTGAATAACGATCAGCTCGCTCACGCGCTCGTTTCGCCCGGCCCTCCCAGGGACCTGGCGAGTATCAAGGCTCGGAGAGGTCGGATGGGCGCTTGACGGCAGCAGGCCGCGTAAGCCGCCCGAACGGTGGGTCGCGGCAAGGATTAGCGAGCGGTGCGGATCAGCGCCCCGGTCTCTCGCTCGGGGCGGCGGCGGGGCGGCGTCAGACTTCGTCGGCGTGCCGCACGGATGACGCAACCTCGTCTTGGACGGCCGCGTCGAGCAGCTCGCGTTCGCTCACTGGACGATCGAGCCGAGGCAGCGCGGCGCCCGAGACGGGAAACGGCACGCCGAGCGGGTGGCTCAGCACGTTCTCGGCCGCGTCCCAATCGACCTGCACGTCCCCTTCGTCGGTGACGGCCACGATTTCGCGGGTGAGATCCGTAAGCGTCCACATGCCAGCCTCGAGCTCCTCCGCGAGCGGCGGATGCACCTCGAGGACCAATTCGCCCGTCTCGGTCCGGCCCAGCTTGAACGGCTGATTCACGATCCGCACGGATGTGCCGACCGGCACTTTCCGGAACATGGCCTCGACATCTTCCGGGAACATGCGGATGCAGCCGTGCGTCACCCGCATGCCGACACCCGACGGCCGATTGGTGCCGTGAATCAGATAGCCGGGCAAGCCGAGACGCAAGGAATGGTTACCGAGCGGATTGTTCGGCCCGGGCGGCACGACCGTAGGCAGAAAATCGCCGCGCGCCGCATGCTCCTGCCGGATCGACTCCGGCGGATACCAGGACGGGTTCTCGGCCTTGGCCACGATCGATGTCCGGCCGAGCGGCGTGCTCCAGTCCATCCTGCCGATGCTGATCGGGTACGTATAAACCTTATTCGGCTCGTCCTTCGGGAAGTAATAGAGCCGCAGCTCGGCGACATTGACGACGATGCCTTCCCGCGGCGCTCGCGGCAGCACGAATCGCGTCGGTATCATCACCTCCGTGCCCTCACCGGGCAGCCATGCGTCGACGCCAGGGTTCGCGAGCTTCAGCTCTTCGAAGCCGACGCCGTGCCGGCGCGCGAGCGCGACGAACGTATCCTCGTGGCGGGCCGAGATGCGCTGCACCTCGCCGATCACGTCGTGCTCTTTCGGGAGAGCGTATTCCGCGGCGCCGGCATTGAAGCCGACGAGCGTCAGAACCGCAAAGAGCCAGGCAGAACGTAGCGTTTGCATGGGCTCATTATACGTAACGGCCCGCACACAGAAAGCGGACGCCGTTCGCATTCCGGAGATTAGAACCGGACGAGCGCCGCGCCCCACGTGAACCCGCCGCCGAATGCTTCGAGCAGCAATAGATCGCCCCGCTTCACTCTGCCGTCGCGAACAGCCACATCGAGTGCGAGCGGCACGGAAGCCGCCGAGGTATTACCATGCTCCGCGACAGTCAGCACGACTCGCTCCATCGGCATCTGCAGGCGCTTCGCGGTCGCCTTGATAATGCGAATATTGGCCTGATGGGGGATCAACCAGTCGATCTCCCCTTGGTCGACTCCGGTCGCTTCGAGCACTTCGTCGACCATCGTCTCGAGCGTCTTCACGGCAACCTTGAAGACCTCGTTGCCTTTCATGCGCAGCGCCGGAATCGGCTCCGCATCCTTCGGCTTCGACACCCCGCTCGAAGCGTATAACAGATCGCGATAACGACCGTCCGCGCCGAGCTTCGAGTACACCACTCCCGGCTCGGGCGACGCCTCGAGAATGACCGCGCCGGCGCCGTCGCCGAACAGCACGCAGGTCTCGCGCTCCGTCCAGTCGACGATGCGCGACATGGTCTCGGCGCCGACCACGAGCGCGCGGCGAACTTGGCCGCACTTGATCATCTGGTCGGCCACGGACAATGCGTACATAAAGCCCGAGCACGCGGCCTCGAGACTGAACGCGGGTCCGCCGCGAATGCCGAGGCGCTCCTGCAGCAGACAGCCGACGTTCGGGAATATCAGATCGGGCGTCGTGGTCCCGACGAGAACGAGGTCGATGTCGGAGCCTTTGACGCCGGCGCTCTCCATGGCCGCTACCGCGGCGCGGTACGCAAGATCGCTGGTCGTCTCGTCGTCGCCGGCGATGTGCCGCCGCTCGATCCCCGTGCGGGTCCGAATCCACTCGTCCGACGTCTCGACGATCTGCTCGAGATCGAAGTTCGTCAGGACGCGTTCCGGCAGATAGGAGCCGGTGCCCGCTATGCGCGAATACATTCTGCTGGCTGGTCTCTGATAATGTTGCCAATCTGCAGGGGAACGCCTTTGCGAGCTTCGACGATCGCGGTCCGCACGGCGGTTTCGAACGCAAATTCATCGGCGCTGCCGTGGCTCTTCAACACGACACCGTTCAAGCCGACCAAACTCGCGCCGTTGTAGCGGCGCGGGTCGACGCGCTCGCGCAGCGTATCGAGCGCGGACTTGGCGACGAGGCCCTGCAGAGAGCGCAGCGGATTGCGGTGAAACTCCTGCTTCAGGAATGCGCTGATCAGGCGGGCGACGCCCTCCATCGTTTTCAGCGCGACGTTACCGACGAAGCCGTCGGTTACGACGACGTCGACATCGGCATGAAAAATGCCGTCGCCCTCGACGAAGCCGATATAGTTGAGGCCGCTCCGCGCGAGCAGCTCGCCCGCCTCGCGCACCACTTCGTTGCCCTTGATATCCTCTTGACCGATATTGAGCAGGCCGACGCGCGGCTGCTTGATATCGAGCATGTCGGACGCGATCACGGAGCCCATCAGCGCAAACTGCAACAAATGCTCCGGCGTGCAGCCGACGTTGGCGCCGAGGTCGAGCATATACGTTGGACCGGTAATCGCCGGCAGCGCCGAGATGATCGCCGGCCGATCGATGCCGGGCAGCGTCTTCAGCACATAGCGGGCCGTGGCCATCAAGGCGCCGGTGTTGCCGGCGCTGACGCAGGCGTTCGCTTCGCCCGCCTTGACGAGCTCGAGCGCGACCCGCATCGATGATTTCTTTTTGCGGCGCAGCGCCTCCGCCGGCGGCTCGTCCATCGCGACGACCTCGGTCGCCACCTGATAACGCAGCCGGTCGCCGTGCGCGTCGCCGCCCTCGCGACGGGCGCGTTCGAGCACGTCAGGCAGCCCGACCAGCACGAGGCTGACCGAATCATCCTTGGCGAGTGTAGCGAGCGCGGCGGGGACGACGGTGTCCGGACCGCGGTCGCCGCCCATCGCGTCGAGGGCAATCGTAACCTTGCGGCTCATTTGCAGTGGCTTGACGAGTCGAACGAAACGGAAGGGCGCACATCGGCCGGCCGCCTAGCTCGAACGCGCGTTACTCCTCGTCGACTTCCTGAGCCACCTCGATGACCTGACGGCCGCGGTAGTAGCCGTCCGCCGTGATGTGGTGACGCCGATGCGTCTCGCCGGTGGTCTTGTCGACCGTCAGCGTGGGCCCGCGAAGGGCATCATGGGCACGACGCATGCCGCGCTTGGACGGCGACTTGCGCGATTTCTGCACAGCCATTGAGGTTCTCCCAATCTAGAATCGAAGCGTAACGAAGAAACGCCGGCTTCGGGCCGGCGTCAGCCGCGCTCCTCCCGGACGACGCCGACCGAAGGTGCGGCGCACTCTTCCGGCCGCTCGTGACGCGGGACGAGGGGCAGCGAGATTATAAGTTCATCCTCGATCAGCATCGCAGGCATCAGTCGATCTTCTTCCATAACGACCGGCTCGTACCCCTCCGGCACGAGCTGCTCGAGCGATGCACTCTCGAGCAGCGCCATCACGACCTTGTCGCTGGCACGGTGCTCGAGCGTTGTCAGGCATCGTTGGCATTTGAGCTGCACCGTCGTCTCGTACTCGAGCTCGACGACGAGCCAGCCGCCAGGATCCCTGCGGAAACGCAGCGCGGCGGCTACGGCGCCCGCATCCGACTCCAGCATATCGGCAAAGCGGTTGAATCGCTTCAACTCTATTTCGCCGCGAAGAACGGTCTGCCGTTCGCCGAGGGTCAGCAGCTCGCGCGCACCATACCAACTGTAAAGGGACGCGGGCATAATCGACCTATGATAAGGACCCTTGTTTATGCTGTCAAAACCGCAAGTTAGCGTACCACGAATCTCGCCCCGCGAAAGGCCGGCGCCATGACTCCGCCGCTGATCCTTGCTTCGACATCGCGATACCGCCGAGAGTTGCTCGCGCGGCTGCGCGTGCCGTTCGCCGCGCGCTCTCCGCACGTCGACGAGCACATTCCCGCCGATGAGCCGCCCGCCATGGCCGCCGCGAGGCTAGCCCTCGCGAAGGCCGAAGCCGTGGCGCGCGATGTGGATGCGGTCGTCATCGGCGCGGACCAGATCCCTTCCCTCGACGGCCGGATCCTGCGCAAGCCCGGCCATCATCGCGCGGCGCTCGAGCAACTCGAAGCGTGCAGCGGCCGCACGGTCATCTTCCACACGGCGACTGCGGTGCTCGATCGGGCGCACGGCCGAGTATGGCAGACCCTCGACTTGACCGAAGTCGACTTTACACGTCTCGACCGCGCGGCGCTCGACCGCTACCTCACCCTCGAAACGCCCTACGATTGCGCCGGCGGCTTCAAGGCCGAAGGGCTCGGCATCATACTCTTTTCCGCGATCCGGAGCCGCGACCCGACGGCCTTGATCGGCCTGCCGCTGATCTGGGTCGCCGCGACCCTCCGCGCGGCGGGGCTCGACCCTCTCCAGCAGCCGGCAGCGCCTGCAGAAAACCCCTGAGCTCGTCCGGCAGCGGCGCGCTGACGGCAAACGGCTCACCGCTGTCCGGCCACTCGAACGCGACGGCCGCCGCATGCAGGAACATCCGCCGCAGCCCGCGCCGCTCGACGGCGGCGTTGAACTCGGGGTCGCCGTAGCGCTCGTCGCCGGCGAGCGGATGACCCGCATGCGCGGCATGCACCCTGATCTGGTGCGTGCGCCCCGTCGCGATCGACACCTCGACGAGCGATGCAAGCGTGCCGAATGCGTCGACGCGCCGAAACCGGCTCGACGCCGATTTGCCTTCGTCGTCAACGCGTACGAAAACCTCGCCCTGCTTGCGGCGCGATGCGGCTAGCGGCGCATCGATCTCGACGTCGCCGTGCTCCCAAAGGCCGCGCACGAGCGCGAGGTAGCGCTTTTCCATACGGCCCTCGCGCAGCACGCCATGCAACGCGCGCAGTGCGCTGCGCCGCTTCGCGACCAGCAGGCAGCCGGACGTGCCGCGATCCAGCCGGTGCACGAGCTCGAGCGTCTTCAGCTCCGGGCGCAGCACCCGCAGTGCTTCGATACAGCCGAGATTGATGCCGCTGCCGCCGTGCACGGCCAGGCCGGCGGGCTTATCGAGCACGAGCAGCCGGGCGTCCTCGTAGATAATGCGCTGCGCGAGCCAGCCTACGGACGCAGGCGCAGGCGCGGCCGCTGCGGACCCCGACCGGCTCACCGGCGGCACTCGGACGCGATCGCCGGCCCGCAGCCGGTAGCTCGCCTGGGCGCGGCCGGAGTTGACGCGCACTTGTCCCGAGCGAATCAGGCGGTACACATGGCTACGCGGCACGCCTTTGAGGCGTGTCAGCAGGTAGTTGTCGAGCCGCTGACCCGCGAGCTCCGCGTCCACCTCTCGGTGCTCGACCGCTCTTTTGATCCCGTCCGTCGTCACCGTATCTGCCAAATTGTGCATAAGAAGGTCTATGTTATAGTACCGACAACGGATATCGCCTGCGGCAGAACCCTGCCAGGCTGATCCGCGTCGGATTTCGGGCCGACTCAGTAGCTGAGCGGCCCAATATTTTACCTTCGAAAGGGTTTTGTTTTCGGCGAACCCGGATTGGTGCCGCGAATTGATGAGGCAATGGCTCTCCGTCCAGAATCAGGTCAACATTCGTTGACGGATCGAGCTGACCAAGCCTCGCGCAGAAGCGTGTTACGCCTACACGATCCACACTATTTGGTTTCGGCTGCGCGAAATGCGGCGGTCTCACCAGGAACCGGGCCCGCCCCCCATGGGCTGAGGTCTTATGAAACGCATGTTGGTGAAC
>CAZFJU010000152.1:0-10952 GCA_964518995.1 uncultured Gammaproteobacteria bacterium | reverse complement strand
GGCGATCGTTTCCTGACTCTCAAGCTGCTCGTGCTGGTCGGCGCGATGTTCGGTTTCGGCTTCGCGCTCGTGCCGCTCTATGATGTCTTCTGCCAGGTCACCGGGCTCGGCGGCCGCACCTCTCCGGAAGCACAGCAGGTCACCGAAAACGTCGACCTCGATCGAACCATTCGGGTCGAGTTCGTCGGCGCGCTCGCGGCCGGAGCACCGTGGACCTTTCGGCCGACCGTGAGCCATATGGAAGTACATCCCGGGCAGCTTTATGAGACGCACTACTTCGCCCGCAATATGACGGGCAGCGAGCTGGTCGGGCATGCCACGCCGAGCGTGTCACCGGGCAGCGCCGCAAAGTTCTTCAAGAAGGTGCACTGCTTCTGCTTCACCAGCCAGGAGTTCGAGCCGCACGAAGGCCGGGATATGCAGGTGCTGTTCATGGTCGACCCGGATCTGCCCGCGCATATCGACACGCTGACCCTCGGTTATACGTTCTTCGCGCTGGATCAGCGCTCGTAAGGCAACTTCGGAGTTCAACGGAATCATGAGCGCCGCGACCCATCCTTCGGATCGATACTACGTCCCGCACGACACGACTTGGCCGATTCTCGGCTCCCTTGGGCTGCTGCTCGTGGTGGGCGGCTTCAGCATGTGGCTCAACAGAATTGCTGTCGGGTCATGGATTGCGTGGCTCGGAGTGGCCATCGTCTTTTTCATGATGTTCGGCTGGTTCAGGCGCGTCGTATTGGAGAGCGTCGACGGCTACTACAACGATCAGGTCGACCGATCGTTCCGGTGGGGGATGGCCTGGTTCATCTTCTCCGAAGTGGCGCTGTTCGGCGTATTCTTCGGCGCGTTGTTCTATGCACGCCAGCTTTCGATTCCGTGGCTGGCCGGCGAAGGGAACAGCTTTTTCACTAACATCATCTTGTGGGAAGGTTTCGAGAACGCTTGGCCGACCTCCGGTCCCGCCGGCGGGGAGTTCGAAACGATCCCGGCCTGGGGCGTTCCGGCACTCAACACCGCGATCCTGCTGACGAGCGGTGTGACGCTCACGATCGCCCATCACATGCTTCGAGCGAACCGTCGTCTCGGGCTGAAGATCTGGCTCGGCGCGACCTTTGCGCTCGGCTTCCTGTTTATCGGTTTCCAGGCCGAAGAATATGTCCACGCCTATCGCGACCTCGGGCTGCGGCTCGATTCCGCGGGCATCTACGGGTCGACGTTCTTCATGTTGACCGGCCTGCACGGCGTGCACGTTTTCATCGGCTCGGTCATGTTGCTGGTGATCTGGTTGCGGGTCATGCGCGGCCATTTCACGCCGGAACGGCACTTCGCATTCGAGGCGGTCGCGTGGTATTGGCACTTCGTCGACGTCGTCTGGCTCGGGCTGTTCATCTTCGTCTACTGGCTCTGACGAACCCCCGCACGCGGCGGCGCATCGCTCGCCGCGCGTGCGGGGACTCTGAGCGCCGCAGCCGGCCCGCCGTTGAGCGGCCGCTAAAATGGCGCCGCCAAATGGTCGCGACGCCGCACCGCCGCAAAACGCCGCGTCGCCGCGAAAGTCGGGCCGTGGCACCGTGCGCGCCCGGATGAGTTCTATTCCGGTGCCGGAGGCGGAAGCGGCTGAAGGCCGTGCGGCTCGATGAGCCCGAAGTACCATGCCGCCATCAGCATCACAAACAGCAGCACGGAGAGCGCGATGCGCACCGTCAGTGCGCTGACCAGCCCTTTCGAGCGTCCCTGAGACCTCAATAGGAATACGAGCGCGACGGCAAGGCTCGCGAGAATGGCGACGAACATGACGATCAGGACGGCCTCCAATGCTCAGCTCCTCGTCGTGCCTCAGCGGTGGGTTGCAGCCCGTTGGGTTTCCGCCCGTTGGCTTTTTGTAGTAGCCACGCGAATCAGCGCCGACGGGGCGAGCGGTGATGAATGAATCGGACCATTCTACCGCGCCGGCGGTCCAGGTCGGCACCGTGCCGCGCCCGTGGCTCGCGATGGCCTTACTGGCGGTGCTCGCCGCAATCTGCGTGAGCCTCGGATTTTGGCAGCTCGGCCGCGCAGGCGAGGCCGGCGCCGCGGCGGAACGCTTCGAGGCCGCGCGCGCGTTGCCGCCTGCGACGCTACGCACGGCCGACGAGGCAACCGAAACGCTGCGCTTTCGCAGCGTGACGACGGAGGGTCGCTACGTGCCGGAGCAGCAGATCCTGATCGACAATATCGTGCGCAACGGCATGGTCGGCTACGAGGTGCTGACGCCTTTCGAGCCGAGCGACGGTGGGCCGTGGCTGCTCGTAAATCGGGGCTGGGTCCGAGCCGATCCCGATCGACGGGTCCTGCCGGACGTTGCCGATGTCGACTCAAGCAGACGCCGGATCGACGGCGTGCTGGATAGGCTGCCGTCACCCGGCTTGAGGATGGGTGACCCGCCGGTCTACGAGAGCGAAGCACCCGTGCTCGTGATGAGCTTCCCGACGCTTGCCTCCGTCGAGCAGGTGCTCGGGCGCCGGTTGTACGCCTATCAACTGCGGCTCGACGCCAACGCACCCCATGGCTACGCGCGGGATTGGCAGGCGCCCGGCCTCGCGCCGGATCGTCATCTCGGGTATGCGATGCAGTGGTGGCTGTTCGGCTTGATCGCCGGCGGCGCTGCCTTGGTGATCGGTGCGCGCCAGGTGCGCCGGAGGAACTGAATGAAACAGCGATTCAGAATCGAGCTGTTGCTGATCGCGCTCGCCTGCGCAGCACCGGTTGTCGCGTCGTACCTGCTCTACTATTTCGGCGATTTGCGCTCGTTGCCGCAGGTGCCGAACGAGGAGCGGCTATTGCTCAGCCCCGCAGTGCCTCTGCCCGGCGCCGATTCAGACGATCCGGCTGCAAGCTGGGGGCCGAAGTGGTCGATTCTCTACTATCGGACCTCGGCCTGCGACGAGAGCTGCCGCCGGACGATGCTCCGGCTGGCGCAAGTGCACGTCGCGCTCAACCGCGATCAGAATCGGGTCCGGCGGGTCTACCTCGGCCCCGATGCGGCCGAGCTCGCCAAGTACGATCCGACCCTTGCGGCGCACGTGCTGTCTGCCGAAACCGGCGCACTGCAAGCGACGCTCGCGGCGAGCGGCGGCGAGATCGGGACGGACGGGCGAGTCTATGTCGTCGATCCGCTTGGCAATCTGGTGCTGAGTTATCCTCCGGACGTCGAGCAGAAAGGCTTTCTCGAGGATCTCGAGCGGCTGCTCGACGTATCACGGATAGGCTGATGTTGAACGTATTCACGTGGCTCGCCCGCGTCGGCGTGGTGCTGGCGCTGATCGTCATCACGGTCGGCGCCTGGGTTCGGCTGACGGACGCGGGCCTCGGCTGCCCGGATTGGCCGGGATGCTATGGCCGCTTGCTGGTGACGTCGCAGCTCGCACTCGAGGACGGCGTGGCGGAGCAGTACGGCCGCGCGCTCGAGGCCGGCAAGGCGTGGCGCGAGATGTTCCACCGCTATCTGGCGAGCACCCTGGGCCTTCTCTGTGTCGCGCTCGCAGTCATCGCGTGGCTGAACCGTCGCGATCCCGAACAGCCGCGCGTGTTGCCTTACCTTCTGGTCGCGCTCGTCGTGTTCCAGGGCCTGCTCGGCATGTGGACGGTCACGTTGCTGTTGAAGCCGATCATCGTGGTCGCGCATCTGCTCGGCGGACTGGCGACGTTGTCGCTGCTGTTCGTGCTCGCGAGAAGGCCGGCGCGACTGCCGGTGCCGAGGCGGCTGAAGGTGCTCGGCGTCGCCGCGGCCGCAGCGCTCGTGCTGCAGATCGCGCTCGGCGGCTGGACGAGCGCGAATTACGCCGCGCTGGCTTGCCCGGATTTTCCGACTTGCCAGACACAGTGGTGGCCCGCCGTCGCGGATTTCGACGAGGCTTTCGTGCTGTGGCGAGGCATAGGGGTCGACTACGAAGGTGGAGTGCTCGACCATCCGGCGCGGGTCGCCGTGCATTTTACGCATCGGCTCGGCGCCATTGTCGCCACGGTGCTGCTCGCCGCGTTCGCGCTCGGGCTGCTGCGGAGCCGGGACGGCCGCACAGCTGGAGCCGCGATGCTCGCGGCGCTCGCCGTGCAACTCGTGCTCGGGGCGAGTATCGTGGTTCTCGGTGTGCCTTTATTCGTGGCGGTCGCTCATAACGGCGGCGCCGCTCTATTATTACTGACGGTCGTCAATGCTCACCAAAGAATATTCCAACACTGACGCCGCGCCCGCGGCCGGTTGGCGCGACTACTACGCGCTGACGAAGCCTGGCGTCGTGCAGTTGCTGGTCTTCACAGCCATCGTCGGCATGTTTCTCTCGACGCCCGGAATGGTGCCGTGGGACGTGCTCGTGTTCGGCAGCCTCGGTATCGGGCTGGCTGCTGCGTCGGCGGCAGCCATCAACCACGTGCTCGACCAGCGCATCGATGCCGCAATGGCGCGCACGAGAATGCGGCCGCTGCCGTCCGGCCGGATTGCCGAGCGTGATGCGCTCGCCTTTGCGCTCGCGCTCGGGCTGGCCGGCCTCGCCATTCTCGTGCTGTTCGTCAATGCGCTCACCGCGGCGCTGACGTTCTTGTCACTGATCGGCTACGCCATTATCTATACGATGTATCTGAAACGGGCGACGCCGCAGAACATCGTGATCGGCGGCGCTGCGGGCGCCGCGCCGCCGGTGCTCGGCTGGGCCGCGGTGACGAACGAGATCGGCGGCTACGCGCTGCTGCTGTTCCTGATCATCTTCACCTGGACGCCGCCGCATTTCTGGGCGCTCGCGATCGCACGCCGTCGCGATTACGAGCGCGCCGAGATTCCGATGTTCCCGGTCGCGTACGGGGAGGAGATGACGAAGTCGTTCGTCATCTATTACACGATCCTGCTGTTCGTCATCACGCTGCTGCCGTACCTGACCGGCATGAGCGGCATGCTCTATCTGCTCGGCGCCGTCACGCTCGGCGCCGGCTTTCTTGGCTATGCGTTGAAGTTGAAGCTCGCACCGCGCCAGCATACGGCGATGCGGACGTTTGCGTACTCGATCACCTACCTGCTCGCGCTCTTCAGCTTCCTGCTGGTCGATCATTACATTCCGCTGCTCTGGCCCGAATGAATCGGCGGCTGTGCCTCGCCCGGGGGCCGTCTTCGAATCGGTCGCAATGGACATCACGGATATCCTCGATCCGCTGAACGACGCGCAGCGCGAGGCCGTGACGGTCGGCGCCGAGCCGGCCCTGGTCCTCGCCGGCGCCGGCAGCGGCAAGACTCGCGTGCTCGTGCACCGCATAGCATGGCTCGTGCGGGTCGAAGGCTATGCGCCGCAGCAGGTGCTCGCGGTGACGTTCACGAACAAGGCCGCGAACGAGATGCGCCAGCGCATCGAGGCGCTGCTCGGTTATCCAACGCGCAACCTCTGGATCGGCACGTTTCACGGGCTCGCTCACCGGCTGCTGCGCATCCACGTCAAGGAAGCGGGGCTCGCCGAGGCGTTCGCGATCATGGATTCCGACGACCAGCTGCGGCTGATCCGGCGGATGATCAAGTCACTCGGGTTGGACGAGCACGAGTGGGCGCCGCGCGACGTGCAGTGGTTCATCAACGCGCAGAAGGACGAGGGGCTGCGCCCGCATGATCTGCGCGACGAAGGTAACGCCGGCCGCCGCCGCATGATCGAGCTCTACGCGCGCTACGAAACGCTGTGCCGCGATGCCGGAGTCGTCGATTTCGGCGAATTGCTGCTGCGTAGCCTCGAGCTGCTGCGCGATCACCGCGAGCTGCTCGAGCACTATCGGGCGCGTTTCAAGCAGCTGCTGGTCGACGAGTTTCAGGATACCAATGCGATTCAGTACCGCTGGCTGCGTTTGCTCGCAGGCGACGTCGTCGTGCCGTTCGTGGTCGGCGATGACGATCAGTCGATCTATCGCTGGCGCGGCGCTCGTGTAGAGCATCTGCAGCATTTTCAGCGCGACTTTCCGAGCGCGCGAATCGTGCGGCTCGAGCAAAACTATCGCTCCACGGCGACGATTCTGAACGCGGCCAACGCCGTCATCGCGCACAACGCTGGTCGTCTCGGCAAGAATCTGTGGACGGACGGAGCCGTCGGCGAGCCGATCAAGCTGTATGCCGCCTTCAACGAGCGCGACGAGGCGGAATTCGTCGTCAACCGCATTCAGGATGCGGTCGCGGCGGGTGAACGCCGCCGTGACATCGCCGTGCTTTATCGTTCGAATGCGCAGTCACGCATCTTCGAGGAAGCGCTGCTGGCCGCAGGCATTCCCTATCGCGTCTATGGCGGCATGCGCTTCTTCGAGCGAGCGGAGATCAAGGACGCCCTGGCGTACCTGCGGCTGCTCGCGAATCGCGATGACGATCCGTCGTTCGAACGGGTCGTGAACACGCCGCCGCGCGGAATCGGCTCGCGCACCCTCGACGTGGTACGCGAAGAGGCGCGCGGCGCCGGCACGAGCCTGTGGCGGGCCGCGGCTGCAGTCATTGCAGACGACGTGCTGCCGAAACGCTCGAGCCGGGCGCTGTGGGATTTTTTGAAGCTGATCGAGCGGCTGGATCACGACACCCACGGAACGCCACTGCACGACCAGGTGGCGCGGGTGGTCGACGAGAGCGGTCTGCTTGCGCATCATGGCAAGGACCCGAGCGGCGGAGGGGACGCGCGCGTCGAGAACCTCGAGGAACTGGTCAGCGCGGCGCGCGACGCGCTGGTCGGCGAAGATGCGGAGATGACGCCGCTGGTCGAGTTCTTGTCCTATGCCGCGCTCGAGGCAGGCGATGTGCAGGCGGGGCCGTACGAGGACAGCGTGCAGCTCATGACCATGCATTCGGCCAAGGGCCTCGAGTTCGAATGGCTGTTCCTGTGCGGGTTGGAGGACGGTCTGTTCCCGCATCAGCGCTCGCTGAACGACCCGGAAGGCCTCGAGGAGGAACGGCGGCTCTGCTACGTCGGGCTGACGCGGGCGAAGCGCCGGCTATTTCTCAGCTACGCCGAGCAGCGTCGGCTGCACGGCATGGAGCGGACGTTCTCGACCCCGTCGCGATTCCTGCGTGAAATCCCGGCCGAGCTGCTCGAGGAGGTCCGGCCGACGATGGCCGTGTCGCGGCCGCTTTTCCAACGCGGCGGGCGCTCGTTCGGCGAAGACTCGCCGCGCGGAATCCGGCTCGGCCAACGCGTACGACACGGGAAGTTCGGTGAAGGTGTCGTTCTGAACTCCGAAGGCAGCGGAGCGCACGCCCGCGTGCAGGTAAACTTCGAGCGCAGCGGCACCAAGTGGCTCGTCGTGGCGTACGCGAATCTCGAGCTCATGTGAACATTCTGATTCTCGGCGCGGGCCAGGTCGGCACCACGGTGGCCTACAGCCTCGCCCGTGAGGAGGCGAACGAGGTCACGATCATCGACCGTGACGCCGAGTTGCTGCGCGAGCTGCAGGATCGGCTCGATGTGCGCACGGTCGTCGGCAACGCCGCATATCCGGACGTTCTCGAGCGCGCCGGCGCGCGGGATGCGGACATGATCATCGCGCTGACCGATAGCGATGAGGTCAACATGATCGCGTGCCGGGTCGCGCAAACGCTGTTCCAAACGCCGACCAAGATCGCCCGTATCCGCGCCAATGAGTATATGCGGCATGCGGAGCTGTTCGACGCGAGTTGCCTCGCCGTGGATGTGTGCGTCAGCCCCGAGGCGCTCGTCACGGAGTACATCGAACAGCTGATTCATTACCCCGGCGCGCTGCAGGTTCTCGAGTTCGCCGACGGACGCGTGCGGCTGGTCGCGGCGCAGGCGCACGGCGGTCAGCTCGTCGGCCGGCCGGTGCGCGAGCTTCTGCGGCACGCGCCGAACGTCGCCGGCCGCATCGTCGCGATCTACCGCGGCGGTCGGGGGATCATTCCGGAAGACGACACCATCGTCGAGGAAGGAGACGAGGTGTTCTTCATCGCGGCGCGTCAGGACATCCGTCCGCTGCTGCGCGAGATGCGCAAGCTCGACGAGCCCGTGCGGCGCGTCGTCATCGCTGGGGGCGGCAACATCGGCCTCCGGCTGGCACGGGCCTTGGAGGCGACGAATCACGTCAAGGTCATCGAAAAGGGTTGGCAGCGCGCCCGCGAGATCGCGGAGCTCTTGAACAAGGCGATCGTGCTGCACGGCGACGCGGCCGACGAGGAGCTGCTCATCGAGGAGAATATCGACAGCGCGGACGTCTTCGTCGCCGTGACGAATGCCGAAGAGGCAAATATTCTTTCGGCAATGCTGGCGAAACGCCTCGGCGCGCATAAGGTCATGGCGTCGATCAATCGGCCGGCGTACGCAGAGCTCGTCGAGTCCGGCACGATCGATGTGGCCATCTCGCCGCCGCAGATCACGTTGGGGACGGTGCTTGCCCATGTGCGCCGGGGCGACGTCGTCAAAGTGCATTCACTGCGGCGCGGCGCGGCCGAAGCGATCGAAGCGGTGGCGCACGGCTCGCCGAGCCCTTCGCGGGTCACCGGGCGCGCGATCGGCGATATCCGGCTACCGCGCGGCGCGGGGATCAGCGCCGTCGTGCGAGGAGAGAACGTGCTGATGGCCGACCGCGATACGGTCATTGAGCCCGACGATCATGTGATCCTGTTCGTCGCAGACAGGCGCCAGATCGACGAGGTCGAGCGGCTTTTCGAAGCCGGCCCGGTCGGCGCCGTTTCTATCGGAGGCCCACGATGAGCATGACACGTAACCTCGAAGCTTTGATCGAGGGCGGCCAGGATGGTGCGCCCGTTCGGTTCGCGCTCGCGTCGCGCTACGCGGCCGAAGAGCAGCTCGATAAGGCGCTTGCGCACGTGCAGGTTGCCGTCTCCCTCGACCCCGACTATTCTGCCGCCTGGAAGCTGCTCGGCCGGGTACTGGTGGACTTGGGGCGGCCGGAGGAGGCGATCGATGCCTATCAGCGTGGTATCGAGGTCGCCGAGCGCCGCGGGGATCAGCAGGCCGCTAAGGAGATGCGCGTGTTTCTCAAGCGGCTCACGCGTGCTTGAGGGTTCCGTCCGGCGAGTCACCCGGGCGAATCACCCGCAGAACAGAGCCGAGTAACGATACCCGCGATGACGATACTTTCGAACCGCTCTGTCGGCGTCGCGCGGGCGGCCACGGATTCGGTTCCCCATTGAACATCGAGACGGCAGACAAGCTGCGCTGGCTGAGCGCGGCGCTGCAGCGGATCAGCGAGACGACGGGCACGGCCGTCGCGTGGCTGACGCTGCCGATGGTGTTCGGCACGTTCGTCGTCGTCGTGCTCCGCTACGCCTTCGATCTCGGCTTTATCTGGATGCAGGAAGGCGTCGTCTGGCTGCATGCCGCGGTGTTCATGCTTGCGGCCTCCTACGCGTTGAAGCATGACGCGCATGTTCGCGTCGACATCTTCTATCGAAATATGACTGCGCAGCGGCGCGCGATCGTCGACGTGCTCGGCATTCTGCTGCTCTTGCTGCCGATGTCCATTTTCATTCTGTCCGCGAGCTGGGACTATGTCGCGACCTCTTGGCGGATCCGCGAAGGTTCGCGCGACGCGGGCGGGCTGCCGTATCCGTTCGTTCCGTTGCTGAAAAGCACTTTGGTGCTGACGTCGCTGCTGCTCATCATCGAAGGCGTCGCGCAGCTCATGCAGCGGGCGCTGGTCCTCGCCGGTGTCGGCTCGGGGTCGCCGCGGGGCGCCGAGCCGACGGAAATCTGAGCCATGGAATGGCTATCGCTGCTGATGTTCGCCGCCATGATCGTCGTGCTCATGGCCGGCTATCCGGTCGCCTTTACGCTCGGCGGCGTCGCGCTCATCTTCGCGTGGGCTGGGATCGGCATCGGCGTCTTCGACCCGGCCTTTCTTGCCACGACCCCGAATCGGCTGTTCGGCATCATGAGCAACGAGACGCTGCTCGCCGTGCCGTTGTTCGTCTTCATGGGCGTCATGCTCGAACGGGCACGGCTCGCAGAGGGGCTGCTGACCAATCTCGGCGCGTTGTTCGGCAAACTTCGCGGCGGGTTGGGCATCTCCGTGACGCTCGTCGGCATGTTGCTGGCGGCCAGCACCGGCATCGTCGGTGCAACCGTGGTGACGATGGGGCTGCTGTCGTTGCCGACGATGCTGAACCGCGGCTACGATCCGCGCATCGCAACGGGCACGATATGCGCGGCGGGCACGCTCGGCCAGATCATTCCGCCGTCGATCGTGCTGGTGCTGCTCGGCGACGTGATCTCCTCGGCTTATAGCCAGGCGCAGCTGAGTCTCGGCGTGTTCGCGCCGGATACGGTGTCGGTCGGCGACCTTTTCGTCGGCGCGCTACTGCCCGGGCTGCTGTTGGTCGGGCTGTACATCGTGTACATCATCATCGTCGCGATTGTCCGCCCCGAGACAATGCCTGCCCATGAGGCGGGCGAAGATAAGCCGAGCCTGATCGGGCTCGTCCTCGCACTGTTGCCCCCGCTCGCGCTGATCGTAGGCGTGCTCGGCTCGATCATCGGCGGACTCGCGACGCCGACGGAGGCAGCGGGCGTCGGTGCCGTCGGCGCGGTGGTGTTGGCCATGCTGAAAGGGCAGTGCTCGCTTCCGCGGCTCAACGAGGTGATGCGCAGCACCGCGCGCATCAGCAGCATGGTGTTTCTGATACTGATCGGAGCGTCGTTGTTCTCGCTAGTCTTTCGCGGCTATGGCGGCGACGAGCTGGTGCGCGACTTCTTGTTGAGCCTGCCGGGCGGCGCTTTCGGCGCGGTGCTGGTCGTCATGCTGCTGATGTTCTTGCTCGGCTTCGTGCTCGATTTCATCGAGATCACGTTCGTGGTCGTGCCGATCGTCGGGCCCATTCTGCTCGCGATGGGCCTCGATCCGGTTTGGCTCGGCGTGATGATGGCCGTGAACCTGCAGACGTCGTTCCTGACGCCGCCGTTCGGCTTCGCGCTGTTCTATCTGCGCGGGGTCGC
>CAZFJU010000151.1:0-11184 GCA_964518995.1 uncultured Gammaproteobacteria bacterium | reverse complement strand
CTGGTGCACGCCGATATCGACGAACGCGCCGAACGCGGCGACGTTGCTGACGACGCCTTCGAGAATCATGCCCGGTTTGAGATCCTCGAGCTTCTCGACTCCGTCCGCGAAGCGCGCGGTCTTGAACTCGGGCCGCGGATCGCGGCCCGGCTTCTCGAGCTCGCGCAGGATGTCGCGGACCGTCGGCACGCCGAATTTGTCGTCCGTGAACGGTTCCGGGTCGAGCGAGCGCAGGTAGGCCGAGTCGCCGATCAGTGCCTGCACGCTGCGGCCGGCGCGCTGTGCGATGCGCTCGACCACCGGATAGGCCTCCGGATGCACGGCCGACGCATCGAGCGGCTCGGCGCCGCCTGCGATGCGTAAGAAACCTGCGCACTGCTCGAACGCCTTCTGGCCGAGCCGAGTCACCTTCAGCAAATCTTTGCGGCGCTTGAATGGACCGTTCTCATTGCGGAAGTCGACGATATTGCCCGCGACGGTGCTCGACAGACCGGCGACCCGCGCGAGCAATGCGCTCGATGCGGTGTTGACGTGCACACCGACGCCGTTCACGCAGTCCTCAACCCGCGCATCGAGCGCGCGTGCGAGCCGGTTCTGGTCGACGTCGTGCTGGTACTGGCCGACGCCAATCGACTTCGGCTCGATCTTGACGAGCTCCGCGAGCGGGTCCTGCAGACGGCGCGCGATGGATACCGCGCCCCGCAGCGACACATCGAGCTCCGGAAACTCGCGCGCGGCGAGCTCCGACGCGGAATAAACGGAGGCGCCGGCCTCGTTCACGACCAGCTTCGCGATCTTGCGCTCGGCATGGCTCGCGATCAGCTCGCCGGCGAGGCGGTCGGTCTCGCGGCTCGCGGTGCCGTTGCCGATGGCGATCAGCTCGACGGCGTGCGCGCGGCACAACGCGGTGAGCGTTTTCAGCGACTCGTCCCATTGGCGTTTCGGCTCGTGCGGATAAATCGTGCCCGCCGCCACCAGCTTGCCGGTCGCATCGACCACAGCGACCTTCACGCCCGTGCGGAGCCCGGGATCGAGCCCCATCACGGCGCGCGGGCCGGCCGGCGCCGCGAGCAGCAGGTCCTGCAGATTGTCGCCGAATACGGTGATCGCCTGCTCCTCAGCCGCCTCGCGCGCACGATTCAGCAGATCGACGCCAAGATGAATGTGGATCTTCGCGCGCCACGCGAGCCGGCACGCCTGCGCCAACCAAGCATCGGCGGCCGCGCCGCGAAAGGAGAGCCCGGCACGTCGCGCGATCGTGGCCTCGGCCTGCGCATGGCCCTTGTCGACGTCCGGTCCCGGCTCGAGATCGAGCTCCAGAATCTTCTCTCGCCGCGCACGCAGCAACGCGAGCAGCCGATGCGACGGTATCGCCGCGATCGGCTCGGCATGATCGAAGTAGTCGGCGTATTTCGCGCCTTCCGTCTCCTTGCCTTCGACGACCTTGGCGCGAATCACGCCGGCGCTCCACAGCCACTCCCGCAAGCGGCCCAGCAGCTCGGCATCCTCGCCCCAGCGCTCGATCAGAATGGCGCGCGCGCCCTCCAACGCCGCCTTGACGTCCGCGACGCCCTTTGCGGCGTCGACGAACGCGATCGCAACGTCCTCCGGCGCCGAGGTCGGATCCTCGAGCAGGCGATCGGCCAACGGTTCGAGACCCGCCTCGCGTGCGATCTGGGCTCGCGTCCGCCGCTTCGGCCGATAGGGCAGGTAGAGATCCTCGAGCCGCGACTTGCTGTCCGCCGCTTCGATGTCGGCGCGCAGCGCGTCGCTCAGCTTGCCCTGCTCCGCGATGCTCGCGAGGATGGTGCCGCGCCGGTCCTCGAGCTCGCGCAGATAGGTGAGCCGAGTCTCTAGCGCGCGCAACTGCGTGTCGTCGAGCCCGCCGGTGACTTCCTTTCGATAGCGCGCAATGAACGGCACGGTTGCGCCGTCGTCGAGCAGTGCCACGGCGGCTTGTACTTGGGGTGGCGCGGCGCCGATTTCGGCGGCGATGGTTTTGGCGATCTTGCCGGCGAGTGCTGACGGTTCGGACATCGTTCCTGTAATTAGCCGATGCGGCATGCGCCGCGAGCGGCGATTGTGGCAACCGCAGGCCGGCGACGGAAGCCGTTGACAGCGCGGCGGCCTTCGTGCTCGGCCAGTGTAACCTTCGCCTGTGGTGCCCGTCTTGTCATAGTTGCAAGCATGATCGGACCGGCATGGTGCCCGAATCCAAAATCATAGAGAGCTTGGCCGCCGTCGAAGAGCGCAGCCGCGGCGCAGAGCCCGGCGTGTCCGCGTTGCGGTGCAAGCTCGCGGTGCTGCGCTATGGGCGCATCGTATTCCGCGTCGCGCATCTGCTGCTCAATGATCGCCATGAAGCCGAGGACGTCAGCCAGGAAGCATTTCTGCGCTACTGGCAGCACGGCCGCGGTGTCGAGCGACCCAAGGAATGGCTGCTCGCAGTGGCGCGGAACGCCTGCGTCGACCGTTTGCGGCGCTCGCGTCCGCTGCTCGATCTCGATGAACGGCCGGAGCCCGGCGACGATCGCGATCCGCTCTGGCACCTGCAGCAGGCGGAGCTCGGCGCCCGCCTGCGCGCGCACATCGCGCGCCTGCCGGAGCCGCAGCGCAGCCTCGTCGTCCTGTTCGACATGCAGGGGATCGACGGGGCTTCGTGCGCGCGAATTCTCGACCTGAATGTCAATCAGGTGAAGGTTTATCTGCATCGTGCACGCAAACGGCTACGGCGCGACATGGAGGATGCATCGTGAAGGAGCTCGATAGTCGCTGGGCATGGAGCCGGGTCGAGGCGATGGCGGATGGGTCCCTGCCGCGCCGAGACGCGCGCCGAATGCGTGCGGCGTGCGCGCGCGACCCTGAGCTGCGCCTTGCGGTCGAGCGAGCGCGCGCGCTGCGCGGCGCACTGCGGCGCGTCGGCCGGACGCCGGTACCGCTGGTGTTGTATTACCGGCTGCTCCGCGCGATGCCGTCGTCGTTTGACGCGTCGACGCGGCGTGCGATGGGGTCGTGGGCGTCGGCCTCGGCCGCGGCCGCGGCCGCGGCAAGTGTGCTGGCGGCGGTCGTGATCGTATCGATGCAGTCGGGGCCCCGCGTCGAGACGCCTGTCCACGCCGCGCCGCAGCAGGCGGCGCTGCGCGACTTCGAGCTGGCGATGGCGTATCTGCACAAGAGCTACGAAATCACCGGCACGCAATTGAGACGAGCCATGCAGCGGGAGCTTCGCGAAGCTTTCGGTGCGCACGCGGAGAACGGCGCGGACGAGCCGCGCGAGAACGGAGGTTGATCATGCAATCCATCAAGCCATTGATCTTGGCGGCGGCCGCTTGCGGCGTGCTCGCGCAAGCGTCCGCGCAGGACGTGTTCCGATTCGACTCGATACCCGGTATCTCGGCCCAGCCGCACGTGCAAATCGATCTTGGCCCGGCGCTGCTCGGCTTTGCGGAAGCCGCGGCGCGGCAGAGTGATCCCGGCGCCGCCGACATGATCGCCGGGCTGCGCGGCATCAGTGTCCGCGTTTACGAGGAGCTTGCCGATGCGCCGGCGGTGCTCGGCTTCGTGAACGAGACCGGGCAGTCGCTCGAGCAGCAGGGCTGGGAGCGAGTCGTCTTCGTGCAGGACGGCACGGACAACGTGCGCGTCCATGCGCTCGTCGAGAACGGCGCGATGGTCGGCATGACATTCATGGTCATCGATTCGTCCGATGCGGTATTCATTAATATCGATGGGCAGATCGATCCCGTGCAGCTCGGTCGGGTCGCCGCGTCGATGGGCCTCGGCGATATGCTGGGCACGTTCTTCGGCGCCGCGCAGAGCGCTATGCAAGCCGCGCCGCAGTCGCTGAGCCCGCAGCCGGCTGGGCCGCAGCCCGCAGCAGCTCAGCCAGCGGAAGCGCCGCGAGCGGCGCCGTAGCCATGAGCGTGCGAGCGGCACGCGCCGCCGCGTGCCGCTCTGCACATCGGCGTCACAAGGCGTAAAGTGGCGCGATGAGCTCGATAAAAGACACTCTCGAGCAGCTCAAGACCGAGTACGTCGAGCTGCATACGCGCAAGGAAGACCTGTTCTGGGTCACGAAGATGGGCCTCGCAGACGATATGCCGGCGGCCCGCAAGGCCATGGCCGAAGCCGAGATCGGCTGGAACGGGTTTCTGCAGGATCCGCAACGCCTCGCCGCGCTGCGCGCGCTCGCCGCGCGGCAGGATGGGGCGTCGGCCACGGAGAAGCATGTTCTCGATGGCTGGATCGCCACCCTGGCGGCCCATGTCATCGAGGACCGCGCCGCCCGCAAGCTGTCCGCCGAGATCGTCGAGCTCGAGGCCGCGTTGGCCGAGAAGCGCAGCATGATGCCGCTCGGCTATACCGATCCGGGGACGGGCGAGCACGTGCCGGCCTCGAGCGTTCGGCTGGCTCTGATCATGCGCACGGATTCGGACGAGGCGCGCCGCAAAGCAGCCTTCGAAGGATTGAAGAGCATCGAGCCGTTCGTGCTCGACGCCGGCTTTCTCGAGATCGTCAAGAAGCGGAACCGCCTCGGGCGCATGCTTGGATACGAGGACTACTACGCATGGCGCGTCGCCGTCGTCGAGCGGATGAGCAAGCAGTCACTGTTCGATCGGCTCGATGCGCTGGCGGCCCGTACCGCCGAGAAGTCTCGAGCGGAGCTGGCAACGTTCGCGCGCCGTCACGGCGCCGGCGCGCTCGAGCCGTGGAACTTCCGCTTTCTGCGCGGCGGCAGCGTCGAGCGGGAGATCGATCCGTACTTCGGCTTTGCGGATGCCTTCGAGCGCTGGGGCCGTTCCTTCCATGCGCTCGGGGTCCGCTATCGCGATGCGACTCTGACCCTCGATCTCGTCGATCGCGTCGGCAAATACGAGAATGGCTTCATGCACGGGCCGGATCCGGCTTTCTTCGATGACGGCCGCTGGCGCCCGGCGCGCGTGAATTTCACCGCGAACGCAGTGGTCGGGCAGGTCGGCAGCGGGCTGGTCGCCGCCGAAACGCTCTTCCATGAGGGCGGACATGCGGCTCACTTCGCGAACATTCTTGCGGATGCGCCCTGCTTCAGCCACGAGTTTGCGCCGACCAGCGTCGCCTACGCCGAGACGCAGTCGATGTTCATGGATTCGCTGCTTGGCGACGCGGACTGGCGCGAGCGCTATGCGCGCGATGCGCGCGGGCGCGCGATGCCGCTCGAGCTGATCGAGCGCGCGGTCGAGGAGCGCCAGCCGTTTCGGGCTTGGGACATGCGCATGATGCTCACGGTGCCGTTCGCCGAGCGCGCGCTGTACGAAATCCCCGATCCAGATCTTACGCCGGAGCGCGTGCTCGAGACGTTCCGGCGCATCGAGCGGGAGCTGCAAGGACTGACGGCCGGGGTGCGGCCCGTGCTCGCCGTTCCACACCTGCTTGCAGCCGAGTCGAGCGCCTACTACCACGGCTATGTATTGGCCGAGATGGCCGTTCAGCAGACACGGCGCTTCTTTCTCGAGCGAGATGGCTACCTGACGGATAATCCGCGGATCGGCCCCGATCTCGCAGAGCACTACTGGGCGCCGGGCAACGCATCGTCGTTCGATGAGACGCTCGTCGCGCTGACCGGTAAGCCGCTCACGCCCGATGCGCTGGTCGATGTATGCAACTGCGGCACGGATCAAGCGATCGCCGAGGCGACGGCCGCAGTCGAGCACGCACGCCGCCGACCGTTGCCCACCGGCCCGGTGGAGCTTGATGCGACGATTCGCGTCGTGCACGGCCGCGAGACGGTCGCGTCGACGGAAGGCAGTGATTTCGCGAGTGCCGCCGCGCAGTTCGCAGCGTTCATTCGTGGGCTCGAAGCGAGGGCGCGGTAGCGGCGTCAGCGGGGTTTTGCCGGCGTGGCCGCGGGCGGCCACGCGCTGGCGAGTCGGCCATGCTCAAGCTCAGACGTCTCGAACCGGCACGCCGGCGCGGGTCGAGCTCTCGACCTCGATGTACTTCAGATCGAGCTTTCCGCCGAGGCTGACGATGTCGCCATCGGCGAGCACGCGGCGCCCGACCGGTTCCGAGTTCACAAGAACGCCGTTCTTGCTGCCGGCATCCTCGATGACCGCCCCAATACTGTGGATGGTCAGCCGGGCGTGGGTGCGGCTTACGAATTCTCGGCGTATGCAAATGTCGTTGCTCGATGAGCGGCCGATCGTCGCGCCGCCCTTCGTGATCGGGTAGGTGGTGCCGTCGTCCGCCTCGAGCAGCGCGACCGGCTCCCGGTCGACCTGCGCGCCATGTCGAAACAAATCGCCGATATGAATGATCTCGACGTTCTCGGTACCTTTGCGCCCGGCATCGGCGCGCGCGCCGGCGTCGCCAATGTTTACGGTGCCGGCATTCGCGCCGGCGGCTGACCGTTCGCTCCGCAGCGCGTCGATTGTTTCTTGCTTCGCGTCGAGCTCGGCTTCGAGCTTGCCGATCAGATTTTGCTGAGCCAAGAGCTCCTGGCGAAGAGCGCGAACTTCTTCCGGGGACCCGCTGCGCCGGCGCGCGAGCGCGTCCAACCGTTGCTCCGCTTCGAGTGCACGCGCCTCGAGAGCGCACAGCTGCTGCCCGGCTTCGAGTGCACGCGCCTCGAGCGCGTGACTTTCCGCCAGTGCGCGCTCGAGCTGCTGAGTCGTCTCGTCGAGCTGCTGTCTAAGCTCGCGCAGCAGCTCCGATTCGCTGCTTCGTTCCGCGAGCGCCTGCTCCAGTCGCTCGAGGCGTTGATCTTCCCGCGCGCTTCGTTCCCGCTCCTTGAGCCGCCCCGCGAGCTCAGCGCTGTGGCGCTCGAGCTCGATGATCCGGTTCGACAGCAGCTCACTCTCGCCTTCCTGATCGGCGAGCTTGCGCTCGGCGTCACGAACGACGTGCTCCATGCCGGCGAGCGCGTCTTCGTACTGCTCGATGCGCTGCTGCATCTCCGTCCAACGGTCCTTGCGGCCATCGATATACGTCTGCAGATCGTTTAGCTCGGCGCGCAACTGCGCGTTCTCGCGTTCGAGCTCGCGATTGCGTGCTTCCGCGTGATCGAGCTCGTCGCCGGCCTCGCGGCTGCGCTGACGCGGCCGGTCGACCTCGCTGTCGACGCGTTCGAGCCAGCCGGAGGCTGGCTCATTCAGGGCGATGACGGCGCCGAGGTTGGCCGTGGCGCTTTCGTCCACGGCGCGGGCCGCGGACGCGTCATCGAGGTTGCCGTTATTCTTTTCGTTATAGGCCATGACGTTGTTAGCTTTGACTCCGCTGGGTTATGTTCGGTGCGCCCTCAGATCGGGTATGCCGCCGCGCAGATTATGCACGGTGGACACAATCGCAGTACGCGTTTTGACGCCGAGCTTCGCCCGAATCGACTTGAGATAGGCGCGCACGGTTTCGACGCTGACCGTGAGCTGCGCCGCGATTTCCTTGTCCGTCAAACCGCGCATCAGCGCCTGCAGGACGTCGACCTCGCGTTTCGATAGTCGAAACAGGCCTTTGACCTTATCCAGATCGACTGCAGCGAGCTTGGGATTGCTGATCGGCTCGACCAGCGCCGCGTAGACCTCGTCGGCGTTCTCATCGGCCTTCTGCAGCCGAAATAGACGGATGCAGTGGAACTGATTTTCCAGAATCACCAGTGCGCAACGCTCGCCCGGCTTGTCGATGACGAGCTGCTTGACAATCGTCGCGACGCGCTGCGGCTCGCGAAACAATCGCTGCGCTTCGATCAAAGCAGCCTCGATCATTGGGTCCTGATCGTCGCGGCCACCGCTTCGCGAAAGCTCGAGAGACGTGGAAGCATACAGAAGCTCAGCGCGCTGATTCAGCAGCATCAGCAGCGGGCGCTGACGTCGACGGAGAATGTCGGTCAGCTTGAAATCGTATTTTTCGTCCGTCTTGTAGAGGTCGATACGATCGATTGACAGGAGCTTGGCATCCGTCGGACTCAGATCCATCGTGCGTCCTCGTTATGGTAATGGCGGGATCCGGGCGATGTTGTTTGGATTATTGCGAACCCGGAACAAGTCATAGACATGGCTTGCGAAGTCTAAACGCCAACGGTCTGAGTCGTCTGTGATTCAACTCGCAATTCAAGCTGACTTCGGTGCACCGCGCTTACCCCAATTCAGGGCTACTGCTCGTGGTGTACGAGTTCTTGTTAGTCCTTCTAAGGAATTGTGCATCCTACACACAAGCTTATCGTGTAGCTCCAACGCCGTGTGGGAGTTCCACTGCCACGAGCGGCCGATCGAGAAACGTTCTGCTTGAGATCCATAGGAGAGCTTGATGAACAAATTGACCCGAGCGATTGCCGCAATCTGTGCCGCGGCACCGATGTCGCTCCTGGCCGCGCAAGGAGGAATAGACGACCTCGAACTCGAGAATAGCGCCAATGGAGCGATGCTAGGCTCGGCCGTCGCGAACGATGGCAGCATTGCGACAGTCGACACCAACAACTCCGTGACCAAGGATGTCGCGAGCTCATTCGAGTACACGGATGCGGAGAACAACGCCACCGTGAACGAGGCGCGTTCGGGCGGCACTTCCGCAACGGCCGTCGACGGCAGCCTTGCGTTCAACGCCGGGAATAGCGGTAACGGCAACTTCAACGATAACTCGAACAACAGCGAGACCAATGTCGTCGGGGCGGCCGGTAACTCTGCAGCTGCCGCCGACGATGCGCTCACGGTCGTGCTGAGCGACAGCGGCAACGGCAACCTCAACGACAACTCCGTCAACGACATCTTCTCCGATAATTCCGATACTTCGGACAACAGTCTTGCGGTGGGTGTCGGTGCTTCTGCCGCCGCCAACAACGGCAGCACGGCCGCCGTCGATAACAGCGACAACGCGAACGACAGCGTTGCTGTGGGTCTTGACGGCGCGAGCGTTGCCAATAACGCAGGCACGTCTTCGGTCGATCGCAGCCTGGCTTTGGATGCGAGCGAAGCCGAGGCGGATGATCGTAGCGCAGCGGCCAACAATGGCAGTGAATCGCTGGTAGTCAACGCGGATAACTCGGAAGAGAGCACTGTCGAGGCCTTTGCCGGCGCAGCAGCCGCCAACAACGGCAGCGTGGCGACCGCGAACAACAGCAACAACGCCACCGAGTCGGAAGCCGAAGCGGCATTCTTCTCTGCCGCAGCGAACGACGGCAGCACGGCGAGCGCAGACAACAGCGATAACTCGACACGCACGGCGACGCTCGATGCGAGCTTTGCTACGGCGTCCGACAACGGCGCAGCCGCGAACAACGGCGGCTCGGCGAGCATCGATAACAGCATCTCGCTCGGCAATGTGGCCGTAAGCGTCGGCGTGCTCAGTGCGGCGGTCGGCGACAACTCGACCGTAATCGGCGGCTGGATGTCCGAGCAATCCGCGGAGAACGATATCGATACGGCGTTCAGCGGCGCGGCGGGCATCAACGTTGCCGCGCAGAACCTCGGTCAAGCGTCCGCGGTTCAACAGAGCGTGAACGTCCAAGCAAACCTGCAGTAACCCCTGTCTGAATCCACTCAAAAAGGAAGCAACCATGTTGACCAAGAAGATCCTGCACGCGGCCGTTGTCGGTGCTCTGCTCGGCGCTAGCGCTCACGCTGCCGATGATGTCGAGCTGACCAACAGCCTGAACTTTGCCGGCGCCGGCTCGGCGATCGCGAACGACGAGAGCCAGGCGACCGTGACGACGGACAACAGCTTCAACGGCACGTTCGATTCGACCACGACGATCACCGACGCGGCGGATAACAGCGATACGAATACGGCGGCCTCCGGCGCGAACTCGGCCTCGGCCGCTGACGACAGCTTGGCGATCCGTTTGGGCAACTCGCTGAACAACAACGGCAACGACAACTCCGACCGGAGCGACAACACCACCGTCAATGCCGAAGGCGGCAGCGCGGCGGCCTCCGATGACGCGGTTGCGATCGCGTCGACCGGTTCGCTGAACAACAACGGCAACGACAATTCCGTGAACAGCGTCGGCTCGGGCAACAGCGACGCGTCGGATAATAGCGGCGCGGGTGCCGCGTTCGGCGCCGCCGGTGCAAACAATGGCAGCTCGTCGACGGTCGACAACAGCGACAACTCTGCGACCAGCCTGGTCGGTGGAGCGTTTGGCGCATCGGTCGCGAATAACGGCGGCACGTCGTCAGTCGACTCGTCGTCCGCCATCGATGGTAGCGAAGCCGGTGCGGATGATCGCAGCGCGGCCGCCAACAATGGCAGCACGGCAACCGTCGATAACAGCGACAACTCTGCCGAGAGCGAGGCAGGCGCCGGCTTTGCGGCGGCGGCTGCGAACAACGGCAGCGTTTCTCGTGTCGACAACAGCGACAACTCGAGCGAGTCCGAAGCTGAAGCCGCGTTCGGCTCTGCCGCTGCCAATGGCGGCAGCACGGCCAGCGTGGACAACAGCGACAACTCGTCCAGCTCGTTCTCCGCGACCGTCAGCGGCGCAGACGCCGGCTTCGGTGCTGCGGCCGCCAACAACGGCGGATCGGCTTCGATCGACAACAGCGTGTCGCTCGGAAACGTTGCGGCGAACGTGTCGGTGCTCGATGCGACGGTGTCCTACAACACGGTCGACGTGTCGGTGGGCTACCGTGCGACGCTCGATGCGAGCAACAGCATTTCCGGCTCGTTTGTTGAAGCGGCAGGCATCAATGTCGTCGGTCAGAACCTCGGCCATAACAGCCTGATCCAGCAGAACGTCAACGTTCAAGCGAATCTGGACGCGCTGTAAGCCGCAGTCTGAAACGCCGGCAACGGCAAGGCGAATGGACGAGCCGGGGAAACCCGGCTCGTCCTCGACTGAGGGGACGGATGTGAGCAGGAAGCTTTCGACGATCGGGTTTGCGGGGGTGCTGCTGCTAATCGGAACGCACGGGCTTGCCGACGGGCCGGCCACGGCGAAGGAGGCGGCGATCGAGGTGCCGTCGGCCGACATCGTGTCGTTGCTCGGAACCTTCGCGCCGCTCAGCGAAGAGGAGCTGGGCGAGCAGCGCGCGGCCGCGAAGCACGAGATCGAGGATGTCACCATCAACTCATCGAGCCAGGACGGCGCCGTCGGCGGCAACGCGGCAATCAATAATCGTACCGGCCAGAACTTGATCTCCGGCGACGCCTTCTCGGGTGCGAGCGGAATGATCCATTCGGTGCAGAACACCGGCAACAACGTGCTCATTCAAAACTCGA
>CAZFJU010000150.1:0-11197 GCA_964518995.1 uncultured Gammaproteobacteria bacterium | reverse complement strand
GGCGGAGCTGCGCGCCGTGGGCGTCGATTTGTCGTTCGCGCCCGTGGTCGACTTGGACCTCAAGCTGGCCGAGGTGATCGGCGATCGCGCGCTGCACCCGAGCGCGGAAATCACGGCGAAGCTGGCGCGACACTTCATCGCGGGCGCGAGCGCCGCCGGCATGGCGGCCACCGCGAAGCATTTCCCGACCCATGCCGGTGCGCGGGCCGATTCGCATGTCGAGGTGGCCGTCGATCAACGCGATTATCCGGATCTGCTCGATGATCTGCTGCCTTATCGCCGGCTGATCGCCGCCGGCTTGCCGTCGGTGATGGTCGCGCACGTGAGCTTCCCGCAGCTCGATCCGCGGCCGGCAAGCCTGTCGTCATGGTGGATCGGCGCGCAATTGCGCGGCGAGCTTGGGTTCAACGGCGCCGTCATTTCCGACGATATTTCGATGGCCGGCGCGGCGGCCGGGCGCACGCGCGCCGAGTGTGCGCGGCAAGCGCTCGACGCCGGCTGCGATCTGGTCCTGCTCTGCAACTCGCCGGGCGACGTGCCGGCGGTGCTGCATGCGCTCGACGGCTACGTGGATCCGGTCGCGCAAGTGCGTCTCATGCGGCTACGCGGCCGCGGACCGTCCGATTGGCACGCGCTGCACGCGTCGCCGGACTGGCAAGACGCTGCAGCGCGGCTCGCGCCGCTCTGCCAACCGCCTGCGCTCGAGCTGCACGGCTGATCATGGCGATGAGCTCGAGTGCGCGGCTCGAAGCTGCGCGTGCCGCACGGCGCAGCGCACGCGTCTTGCTGTCGGCGGCCGAGGTCGCGGCGGTATACGACCGTATGGCTGGGCAGATCGCCGCGGTTCTGGCCGAGCAGAACCCTGTCGTGCTCGCGGTCATGAACGGCGGCGCGTTCACCTCGATCGAGCTGTGCCGGCGGTTCGACTTCCCGTACGAGTTTGCGTACGTGCATGCGACCCGCTATGGGAACTCGTTGACCGGCGGCGCGCTCGACTGGCATGTCGAGCCGCGGGCCGAGCTCGCGGGCCGCACGGTGCTCCTGGTCGACGACATTCTCGATCTGGGCTGGACGCTTGCCGCGCTGGAGCGCGCGCTGCACGAGCGCGGGGTTGCATCGCTGCATAGCGCCGTGTTCGCCGTCAAGAATCTGCAGCAACCGATCGAGCGGCCGGCAGTCGCGTTCACCGGCACGACCGTCGAGGACGTATACGTCTTCGGCTGCGGCATGGATTATCGGGGCTACTGGCGCGGGGTGCCGGAGCTGCTGGCCGTCGTCGATGACGATGAGGACGAGCCATGAGCGGCCAGCTCGGTCTGATCGTCGGCAGCGGCCTCCCGGCGCTCGCCATCGAGATCGCTGCGCGCGGGTCGAGCGATACCCCGTACGGCCCGCCGTCGAGCCCGGTGCTGTCCGTGTCGCTTGGCGGCCGGCGCATACCCTGCATCGCCCGCCATGGCGAGCAGCACGGCATTGCGCCGCACGAGGTGAACTATCGCGCGAACGTCTGGGCCTTGTACCAGCACGGCGTGCGGCGGCTGGTCGCCATCAATGTCGTCGGCACGATCGCGGCGGCGTTTCGGCCCGGCGAGCTTGCCGTGCCCGAGCAGCTCATCGACTACACATGGGGGCGGGAGGCGACCTTCGGCGGCGGTGCGCGCGGCGTGCTGCACGTCGAGTTCGCCGAGCCTTTCGCGGCGCTGCTCACGGCGCGAGTGCTGGCGGCAGGCGGCGCGCTCGGTTTCGAGATGCAGCGCGGCGTCTACGGCGTCACTCAAGGCCCGCGGCTCGAAACGGTCGCCGAGATCGATCGGTTGGAACGAGACGGCTGCACGATGGTTGGCATGACGGCGATGCCCGAAGCGGCGCTCGCGCGCGAGCTCGGCATGGACTATGCGGTGCTCGCGCTCGGTGTCAATCATGCGGCCGGCCGCGGCCCGCAAGGGGAGGGCGTGCACGCCCAGATCGAGCGGCACCTCGCCGAGGGCATGACACGAATCGCGCGCGTTCTCGAGGTGCTTGCCGGCGAGCTTTCTTAGACGACATTGTGATTCGCGTCATAGACGCGCATGCGGCGCTCATCGAACATAATCCGCATGGAAGCCGCGCTTGCGATCAATGACGATTTTCCGGACCGGTACTGCCTCGAGCAGATTGTTGCCCGCAGCGGGGAGGGATTTATCCTGCTCGATGCCTGCGACCCCGGTTTGCCGATCGCTTTCGTCAATCCCGCGTTCGAATCACTGACCGGCTATCGGGCCGGCGAGCTGATCGGTAAACGTTGGCATGTGCTGAGGCGCGACTCGGGGCAACACCCCGGCGTCGATGAGCTTCACGCGGCCATCGAGCGTGCCGAGGCGATCGAAGTCGAGCTGCCGGATCAGCGTAAGGACGGCACGGTGTGGATGGCGCGGACAGCCTGCTCGGCGCTGCGCGACGCGCAGGGCGTGCTGCGCTATCTGCTGGTGCAACAGACGGAGTCGCGGCGCCCAGCCGGCCATACGGCGGACGCTGCCGCTGCGCGGGATGCCGGACGCCTACGGTCGAAGTCGGACAAGATCGCCAAGGTCGATCCGCTGACCCGTTTATCGCACTACGATCAGTTCGCGGCGATCGTCAACCGCAACATCGCGCTCGCGCGTCGCGACGGCCAATCCGTTGCGCTCATGCTGTTCGAGATCGTCGACCTCGATATCTACCGGCAGACCTTCGGAGCGAAGGCCGCCGACTCGTGCGTGCGCATGGTCGGGGCGCAGCTCGCCAGCATGCTGCGGCGCGCCGGAGATCTCTACGCGAGATACGACGATACGCGGCTCGTCGCGGCCGCAGTTGGATCAGGCGTCGCGGACGCGGAGCGGCTCGGCAACCGCATTGTCCAGAATGTCCGCGAGCTCCATTTGCACAACCCGCGCGCACGAGGTGATCGCTATGTGCACGTGGAGATGGCGTTGAGCTGCGGTGTGCCGCGCCCAGCGGATCATACCGATTCGCTGGTCGAGCAGGCGAAGCACCGGCTGGCGCTCAAGCAGCTGGAAGCCATCGAGCGCGTTCGAAATCTGCTGCGGTAGCAGACGAGCCCGACGAGCCGCTTGGCTACGCGGCGGGGCCGACTCCCTCGGCCGGCGGCACCGGCGGCTCATACGGCTGCACGACGACAATGACACCGAAGAACGGATTATCGAAGTAGTGCACTTCGGTGCTGCGGATACGCCGCTCGGCATTCAAGTAGTAACGCCGGGATACCTCGATTTCGGTTAAGGCGCGCGCCGAAAGCGCCGGCCGGGAGGCGAACGCGCCGGACGGTACGTCCGCGGGCGCGGCGCGCTGCGCGAGCGCACCGGGCTCCTCGGACCCCTCTTCCTGACTGCGTCTTGCGGGCGGCGCGAGCAGCTCACGGAACTCGAGATCGAGCGTCAGATGCAGAAAACGGCTGATGTGCAGTCGCAGCGTCCCGGCCGGGTTGGTGACGCCGAGATACGCGAAGTCGAACGGTTGTGCCTGCTGCGGCGGTAGCGCCTCCTGAATCCAGCCGCCGTGCAACAGCGGCGTATAGGCGTTCAGCCGCGCGAGACGTTGTCGCAGGCCGGCGAGCGTCAGCTCGTCTTGCTCGAGCAGCCGAAAGCGAAACGGCGCGAGCACGTTGCCGGGACCGCCGAACGGATCGATGACGGCTTCCGCTTCCGGAGCCGCAGGACCGGCTGCCTCGGCCGGCGGACCGACCGCCGCAGGGCCGGCCGCCTCGGCCGGCGGACCGACCATCAGCGGCGGCGTAGTCTCGATGAGCTCGTCGGTCGCAGGCGCGGCCTCCACGGTGCCCGGATCGGCTTCGGACTCGGCGGTGATCAGCTGGGCTGGCTCGTCGCCTTCAGCGCCCGGCAACGCCTCCGCCGCGATTGCGCGTTCGGCACCCGGCAGCGGCTCCGTCGCGCCTTCGGCGTCCGGCAGCGTCTCGGCTGCGTCCAGGCCGTCGGCGCCGAGAGCATCCAGCTCGCTCCCTTCGATCGGCAGCTCGCTTTCCTCCGGGAGATACGGCTCGAAGTCGAAGACGGCGAGGTCGAGAGTGCCTGCGGCCGGCATCGGCGCGGGCGAAACGTCCCGTTGGGCAATGTGCCGAAAGTCTTCCTCGCCGAAGTTGCCTTCGTTGTAGGCGAATACAATGACTTCGATGCGAAAGAGCGGCGGACCTTCGGCCGCGGCCGCCTCGGTCGCCGGCGCCTGTGCGAGGGCACGCGGCCCCTGTGCGGCGGCGAGGAGGGCAATGAGGCCGCCGGCGAGGACGAGGCGGCCGGACCGTCGCGTATTCATGCGCCGATTATAGCGGCCCGCGCGGCCGCCGGCGCTCCGTCTGCTGCACGCGGCCGCGCCTGATCCGCCGCGGGGCGAGCGCAACGTCGGGTGCCGAAGCGACCAGCTTCCGTCGCGCTCAAGCGGCGACCTCGAGCTCGCCGGCGCCGAGCTTCATCAGAAGCTCTTCCGCCGCGTGGATCCGCTCCGCTTCGGTCTCGGCCCGCCACGAGAACTTGAGCTTGTACGCTCCGTCGAGCTTGAACCGCTCCGGTACCTCTTCGACGAGCCGGATCAGCATGGTCGGATCGACGCTCGCCCGCTCGCCGAAGCGAAGCGTGCCGCCCGTGGCGCCGGCCTGCAGCTTCGCCGCCCCGAGCCGCTGCGCGAGCAGCTTGAGCCACGTGATCGAGAACAGCGTTTTGGTCGGCGGCGGCAACAGTCCGAAGCGATCGATGAGCTCGACCTGCAACTGATCGAGCTCGTCCTTCGTGGTCGCGTTGGCGATGCGCTTGTAGTGCACGAGCCGGGTGTGCACGTCCGGCATATAGTCCTCGGGAATCAACGCCGGCAGGCCGAGCTCGATCTCCGGGCCGTGCGTGAACGGATCTTCGAGATCCGGCTCGCGGCCTTCCTTCAGCTCCTTGACCGCGCGCGCCAGGAGCTCGTTATAGAGCGTGAAGCCGACCGCTTGGATCTGGCCGCTCTGCCCCTCGCCGAGCAGATCGCCGGCGCCGCGAATCTCGAGATCGTGCGTCGCGAGCGTGAAGCCTGAGCCGAGCCCCTCGAGCGACTCGATCGCTTCGAGCCGCTTCGCGGCGTCCGGCGTCAGCGAGCGCAGCGGCGGCGCGATCATGTACGCATAGGCTTGATGGTGCGAGCGGCCGACGCGGCCGCGCAGTTGATGGAGCTGCGCGAGACCGAGCCGGTCCGCGCGGTTGATGATGATCGTATTCGCGGTCGGTATGTCGATGCCGCTCTCGATGATCGTCGTGCAGACCAAGACGTTGAAGCGCCGGTGATAGAAGTCGAGCATGACCTCCTCGAGGGCGCGCTCGGACATCTGCCCATGCGCCACCCGAATCGACGCTTCCGGCAGCAGCTTCTCGAGCTGGTCTGCGATCTGCTCGATGTTCTCGACGCGGTTGTGCACGAAGTACACCTGACCGCCGCGGCGCAGCTCGCGCAGCACCGCGTCGCGGATTTGCCGGTCGTGCCACTCGCCGACAAACGTCTTGACCGCAAGGCGCTCGGCCGGCGGCGTCGCAATGATCGACAAATCGCGCAGACCGCCGAGCGTCATGTTCAACGTGCGCGGGATCGGCGTCGCGGTCATGGTCAGCACGTCGACCTCGGCGCGCAGCTTCTTCAGCTGCTCCTTGTGCTTGACGCCGAATCGGTGCTCCTCGTCGATGATCACGAGCCCGAGGTTCTTGAGCCGGATGTCGCTCGACAGCAGCTTGTGCGTGCCGATGACGATGTCGACTTTGCCGTTGGCCAACCCATCGAGCACCTCGCGGCTCGCTTTCGCGCTGCGGAATCGTGACAACAGCTCGACCCGCACGGGCCAGTCGGCGAAGCGGTCCGCGAAGGTCCGATAGTGTTGCTGTGCAAGCAACGTCGTCGGCACGAGCACGGCGACCTGATGACCGTTGTGCACGGCGACGAAGCTCGCCCGCAGAGCCACCTCGGTCTTGCCGAAGCCGACGTCGCCGCAGACGATGCGATCCATCGGCTGATTACTGGTGAGATCCGCAATCACCTGATCGATTGCGGCGAGCTGATCGTCCGTCTCCTCGAACGGGAACTCGAGCGCGAACCGCCGGTAGCCGTCCTCGGCGATCTCGTGCTCGGTACCGCGCCGGGCTGCACGGCGTGCGTACAGATGCAGCAGCTCGGCGGCGACGTCGCGCGCCTGCTGCGCGGCTTTGGCCTTGGCCTTCGCCCATTGATCGGTGCCGAGCCGGTGCAGCGGCGCGTTCTCCGGGTCGGCGCCGCTGTAACGGGTCACGAGGTGCAGGCTGTGCACCGGCACATAGAGCTTGTCGCCGCCGGCGTATTCGAGCATCAAAAACTCGGTGAGCACGTCGTCGACTTCGAGCGTGGTCAGGCCGAGGTAACGGCCGACGCCATAGTCCTCGTGCACGACCGGCGCGCCGACCCGCAGGTCGGTCAGCTCGCGGATGACGGCTTCCGGATCCCGCGCGGCGCGGCGCCGGCGTTGCCGCTGGCGCGGGCGCTCCATGCCGAGCTGCTCGGCCGTCAGCACGCGCAGGCCGGGAGCGGGCAGCCGCAAGCCCGCTTCGAGCTCGCCGATGGCGATGCCGAGCGGGTCGTCGCCGTCGACGAATGCGCTCCAGCCGGGCAGCGATCGCGGCGCGTAGCCGCGTCCGCGCAGCAGCTCGAGCAGCATCTCGCGATGGCCGGGCGACGACGTGACGATCAGCGTGCGATCGTCGCCGGCGGCATCGAGCCAACGCGCGATCCGGTCGATATCCTCGGTGACGCCCGCGGCGAGCGGATGCTCGGCCGGCGCGTTCTCGCCATCGCCCTCCTCGACGCGCGTCTGCACCAGCTGCAAGGTGGGATGGTGCGCGAGCGCGGCGAGAACGTCTTGCGGACGCCAGAACGCTTGCTCGGGCGCGAGCACGGGCCGCTCGATATCGCCGCGCAGCTGCTCGTAGCGCTCCTCGATCAGCTGCCAGCCGGAGTCGAGCCCCGCCATCGCATCGTCGACGAGCACGACGAGACCGGTGTCGTTGCCGTCGGCCGCGAGGTAGTCGAGCAGCGAGGCGGTTTCGTCGAAAAACAGCGGCAGGTAATACTCGACGCCGGCCGGCAGCTGCGCTTCCGAGATATCGCGATACAGCGTGGACTGCGTCGGATCACCTTTGATGGTTGCGCGAAAGCGCTGCCGAAAGCCCTTGATGCCCTCTTGGTCGAACGGAAACTCGCGGGCCGGCAGCACGCGAACGACCTCGGTTTCCTCGCGAGTGCGCTGCGTTTGCGGATCGAACGTTCGCAACGTCTCGATCTCGTCGTCGAAGAAGTCGATGCGCACGGGCTCCGTGGCGCCGGCCGGGTAGACGTCGAGCAGCGCGCCGCGCACGGCAAATTCGCCGGCCTCGGCGACCTGCTCGACTCGCATGTAGCCGTGCTCGGCGAGCTGGCGCACGAGCGTATCGCGATCGAGGATCTGGCCGACGGTGAGCTCGAGCGAGCGGCCGAGGATGAACTGCGGCGGCGGCAGCCGATTCAGCAAGGCGTCGGCATCGACCACGAATGCGCGGCGCTCGCGGCGCGCGAGCCGGTGCAGCGCAGTCAGCCGCTCGGCGAGCAGGTCCTGCGGCGGCGAGATCGGCTCATAAGGCAGCGTCTCGTAATCCGGGAAGCGCTGAGCGCTATGCGCGCCGGCGAAAAAAGCGATCTCGCGCTCGAGCCGGTCTGCAAGCGCCGCGGTCGGCGTCACGATCAGGACAGGGCCCGGATGGCGCGCCGCGGCCTCGGCAGCGGCCAGCGCGATGGAGGCTCCGGGCAGATGTCCCCAACGCACGCGGCGGCGCGCTGAGGTCGGCAAAGGCAGGCCGAGCAGGGGCGTATCCGGCTTCATCGGGTGGCGAAAAAGTCGGATTATCCCACAGACCGGCGGCGAGGGCCGGTGGGAGCCGCATACCGATCGTTACGCCGGCAAGCGCGCGTCAGCGCCGCGCGACGGCGTGAATGACATGCTCGTGCTCGAAATACACGCTGAAAGTCGGGTAATCCCAGCGCGTGATCGGCGGCGCGCCAATCGCCGGGCGCTTCGCATTCGGCGCGCCGAAACGCGACTCGACCCGCGCCATCGGCATGCCGCGCACCGGCCGCTCGGAGGCGGTTTGTGTGGAGGCTTGAACACTCTCGATTAGCAACACGTCGCCGATGGCGGCCGGCGCCGCGGCCGTGAGCATCAGCGCCAATGTTCTCGTCAGCCACATCGCGTGAGCCCTCCGTGGATGAGCGCGGACTATAGCACCGCAAACTTTTCCGACCCTCTTCCGGCTGCGCGTTCTGCGGCGCTCGTCACAAAACGCGTCCGGCCGCGTGCCGCCATGCTTTAATGCGCCGATGTTTCAGCCCGTCGAAGTCTTCATCGGTCTGCGCTACGTGCGCTCGCGAAGGCGGCGCGGCATCGTGTCGTTCATGAGCGGCGCGTCGCTCCTCGGCGTCGCGCTCGGCGTCGCTGCGTTGATTGTGATCCTGTCGGTCATGAACGGGCTCGAATCGGAGCTGCGCACGCGCCTGTTAAGCTTGACGGCGCACGTGACGATCTCCGCCCGGGATGGCCTCGACGATTGGCGTCGGCTGGCCGCGCAAGTGGGGGAACGGGATGGTGTGGCCAGCGTCTCGCCGTACGTGACGTTGCAGACGATGATCGGCTCCGGCAGCAACCTCGTGCCGGCGGTGGTGCGCGGCATCATCCCGGCCGAGGAGCATGTCATTGCCGACGATCTGCGTATGCTCGATGACGGGCGGCTCGACGGGCTCGACGCCGGCGGGCAGCAGCTCATTCTCGGCCGCACGCTCGCGGCGCTGCTCGGCGTTCGGATGGAGGGGACGGTGAATGTGCTCGTGCCGCGTTTCGAGAACGGCCAGCCGGGCGCTGCGCTGTTCGGCTTCACAGTCGCCGGGCGATTCGATGCCGGAGTGCCCGATCACAATACGGGGCTCGCGCTTGCGCACCTGCATGACGCGAGCGTGCTGGACGGCCTCGACGGCCGGACCGAAGGCCTGGCCATCCGCCTCGACGATGCGCTCGCGGTCAGGTCGTTCAAAGCCTCGGTCGCGGACCTGATCGATGGCACCGCGCTGCGCTACTCGGATTGGACCGAAGAGCATGCGAGCTACTTCACGGCGATTCGCATCGAGAAGACGATGATGACGATCATCCTGATGTTCATCGTCGGCGTTGCGGCGTTCAACATCGTCGCCTCGCTGATGATGGTCGTAACGGAGAAGAAGCGGGACGTCGCCATCTTGCGCACGAGCGGTCTCGAGCCGGGCCGCGTCGCGCGCATCTTTTTCGTGCAGGGCGCGTCGATCGGGCTCGCCGGCACGCTGATCGGCACGGCCCTCGGTCTCGCGATTGCTTTCAATGTCGGTGTGATCGTGCCTTGGCTGGAGCAGGCGTTCGGCTTTCGGGTGTTCCCGGGGGACGTCTACTACGTGACCGAGGTGCCGTCGGAGGTGCATCTCGTCGACGCGGTGTCGATCCCGATCGTGGCCTTTGCGCTGACCGTGCTCGCGACGCTGTATCCTGCACGGCGCGCTGCCGCGATCGCGCCGGCCGAGGCGCTGCGCTACGAATGATCGTGCAGCCGCGCACTGAGGCGCTGCGATGAAGCAGCCCTTCGAGCTCTCGATTGCATTGCGTTACCTGCGGGCGCGGCGGCGCGAGAGCTTTATCTCGTTCATCTCGCTGGTTTCGATGCTCGGCATCGGTCTCGCCGTTGCGGTACTTATTGTCGTGACCTCGGTCATGGACGGCTTCGAGTACGAACTGCAGCGGAGGATTCTCGGCGTGGCTTCACACGCATCGATATACGGGTTGGACGGAACGCTCGAGGAATGGGGCGAGCTGCGCGCGCGCGGCCTCGAGCGCGGCGATGTGCTGGGCGCGGCGCCGTTCGTCGAGGGGCAGGGCATGGCCATCGCGTGGCAGGGCGAGGCGGATACGGCGGTCGCCGCATCGGCGGGGCTGCTGGTGCGCGGCGTGGATCCGGCGCTCGAGCCCACGGTGTCCGAGCTCGGCGCGCTGATGCGCGAAGGCAGCCTGGCCGAGCTCGAGGCCGGCAGCTATCGGATCGTGATCGGGGCCGGCGCAGCGGATGAGCTCGATGTCGGCGTCGGCGGCCGCCTCGTGCTCGCGCTCGCGCAGAATCCGCTCATCACGCCGGTCGGCATCCAACCGCGGATGCGGCGCTTCACCGTCGCAGGGATCTTCGATGCCGGCATGTACGAGTACGATCAGGGCCTCGCGCTCGTGCATATCGAAGACGCCGCGCGGCTGTTCCGCACCAGCGGCGAGCCGAGCGGCCTGCGTCTTGCGGTTGCAGACGTATACGCGGCGCCCGCCATCGTCATCGAGCTCGCGCAAACGGCCGGCGAACGCACGTACGTCGTCGATTGGACGCAGGAACATGTGAGCTTCTTCGCGTCGATTCGGCTGTCGAAGTCGATCATGTTCGTGATCCTGTCCATGGTCATTGCCGTGGCCGCCTTCAACATCGTGTCGACGCTGGTCATGGTCGTGCGCGACAAGCGCGGCGACATCGCGATCCTGCGCAGCTTCGGCGCGTCGCCCGCGAGCATCGTCAAAGTGTTCGCGAGCCAGGGCATGCTGATCGGCCTGGTCGGCACGCTGTTCGGTCTGCTGCTCGGCTTGCTGGTCACGACGCAGCTGCAGAATGCCGTCGCGCTGATCGAGCGCGTGCTCGATGTCGATTTGTTGTCGGCGGAGGTGTACTGGCTCGGCGAGCTGCCGAGCCGGCTGCAGCTCGCGGAGGTCGGGCGGATCTGCGGGCTCGCGCTGCTCCTCGCGATTGCCGCCACGGTGTATCCGGCGCTCGCCGCCGCTCGTCAGCAGCCCGCGGAGGCTTTGCGCTATGAGTGACGCCCGCGTCGCAGTGAACGCCTCGCCCGTGCTCGTCGCGCGGGGCTTGGTGAAGACCTTCCGGGAGGCCGGCCGAACGCTCGAGATCCTGCGCGGCATCGATCTCACGGTCGAGCCTGCGGCCCGTATCGCGATCGTCGGCGCGTCGGGGTCCGGCAAGACCACGCTGCTGCAGCTGCTCGGCGGTCTCGACGAGCCGACCGCCGGCGAGGTCATCGTCGCCGGCGAGAATATGACCCGGCTCGGCAACGTGGAGCGGGGCCG
>CAZFJU010000149.1:0-11202 GCA_964518995.1 uncultured Gammaproteobacteria bacterium | reverse complement strand
TCCGTTCCCTGGTGCAGCAACTGATAGAAGCTATGCTGCGCATTCGACCCCGGCTCCCCCCACACGATCGGGCAGGTGGCGCATTCCACCGGCTCGCCGCCGCGGCGCACCGATTTGCCATTGCTCTCCATCTCCAGCTGCTGGAGATAGGCCGGGAAGCGGTGCAAATGATCGTCATACGGCAATACCGCATGGCTCGAGGCGCCGAGAAAATTCCGGTTCCAGATGCCGACGAGCGCCAGCATCGCGGGCAGGTTCTCCCGCAGCGGCGCCTGCCGAAAATGCTCGTCGACCGCATGTGCGCCCGCGAGAAAGCGCTCGAAAGCCGGCCAGCCGATCGCGAGGGCGACGGTGAGCCCCACCGCCGACCATATCGAGTAGCGCCCGCCGACCCAGTCCCACATCGCGAGCCGACGATCGGGCGCAATGCCGAACTCGTCCATCGCGGCATGATTCGTCGAGACTGCGATGCAATGCGCGGCCACCGCCGGCTCGCCGCCGTGCTCGAGCAGCCACTGCCTCGCCATCCGCGCATTCGTCAGAGTTTCCAACGTCGTGAAGCTCTTCGAGCAGATCACGAACAGCGTCGTTTCCGGATCGACGCGCGCGAGCACCTGCTTGAGCCGCACACCGTCAACATTCGATACGCAGTGCACGCCGAGGCCGGGCTTCACGTGTCCGGCAAGCGCCTCGACGGCCATCACGATGCCGAGGTCCGACCCGCCGATGCCGATGTTCACGACATCGGTGATCGGCCGCCCGGTATGCCCCTTCAGCTCGCCAGCGTGCAGCGCGTCGGCCAGCCTGCGCATGCTGCGCCGCTCCGCCTCGACGAGCGGCATCACATCCTCGCCCCAAGCATATATGGGGCGATCCGCCGGCCGCCGCAGCGCGACATGCAGCGCCGGCCGATCCTCGGTGTTGTTGATCGGATGACCGGCGAACATCAGCTCGATCCAGCGCGGCACTTCCGTCTGACCGGCGAGCTCGACGAGCAGATCGAGCGCCTGACGATCGAGTAGCTGACGGCTGAAATCGAGGAGCAGCCCTTCACGCTCGAGCGAGAAGTGAGCGAACCGGTTCGGCTCGGCATCGAAGAGCGCGCGCAGGGACGTGCCCTTCAGCACCTCGGCATGATGCGCGAGCCCGCGCCACGCCGGCGTACGCGGGCCGTAGACTTCGTCGTGGGCCATCTTCCGATCCGTTGGAGGCGAGCGGCGTAAACCCTCGCATGCGCCGGCGGAGAAATCAAACGTTGCGCCGAGTTTTGCAGCTCGCGGCGGCGGTGCCCGCGTGGCAATGTGTCGCCTAGTTTACGCGAGGCCGTTATGCTGAGGGCAGCAGAGATTGGAGCAAGCCATGGATCACTCCGTCTCGGAGGCTCCCCGGCGCCGTTGCCTGAGCGTCGAAGACTATTACCGGATGGCCGATGTCGGCATCCTCGGCGCTGACGAGCGCGTCGAGCTGGTCGCGGGCGAGATTTTCGTCATGCCCCCGCCGGGGAGCTTGCACGCCGGCACGGTGGATCAGCTCGCCGCGGCCTTGCAGGCGGCCACAGGTACGCGAGCGATCGTGCGGGTTCAGAACCCGATTCGGCTCGGCCGCTATTCCGAGCCTCAGCCGGACCTCGCACTGGTACGTCCGCGCAGAGATTTTTACAAGTCGGCCCATCCCGTCGCGAACGACGTGCTGTTGATCGTCGAGGTCGCACATAGCTCGCTCGCGTTCGACCGCGATGTCAAGGCGGCGCTTTACGCGCGGCACGGAATCCCCGAGCTCTGGCTGCTCGATCTTGCGGCTGCGGAGCTCGTGCGTTACCAGGTGCCCCGAGCTGGCGGCTACCAACGGCTGGAGCGCCCGCTTCTGGATCAGCCGCTCGCGCTCGCCGCGCTGCCTGGGGTGCGCGTCGATCTTCCCGGGCTGTTCGCGAGCTGACTCGGCGCGCCGCGCGGCCGCCGGCGGCGGCATCGGCGCATCATTGCAACGAGCCGGCTGAGCTCGCTACATCGCTACAGCTGCACCCCGTAGTAGTCGACGTACCACTCGACGAAGCGCCGCACACCGACTTCAACCGGCGTGCTCGGCCGATAGCCTACGTCCGCCACCAGATCCTCCACATCGGCCCAGGTATCGGGCACATCCCCCGGCTGCAGCGGCAGCATATTTTTCTCCGCCTTTCTGCCGAGGCACGCCTCGAGCACCTCGATGTAACGCATGAGCTCGACGGGTTGCTGGTTGCCAATGTTATAGATGCGATACGGCGCCGCGCTCGTCGCGGGATCCGGCGCGTCGCCGTTCCACGATGGATTCGCGGTCGCGGGCCGATCGAGCGCCGCTACGATGCCGCCGGCGATGTCTTCGACGAAGGTGAAGTCGCGGCGATGGTTGCCGTAGTTGAATACGTCGATCGGCTTGCCGGCCAAAATGTTCTTAGTGAACAAAAAGAGCGCCATGTCTGGCCGCCCATAGGGACCGTACACCGTGAAGAAACGCAGCCCCGTGCAGGGCAGCCCGTACAGGCTCGCGTAGGTGTGCGCCATCAGCTCGTTCGCCTTTTTGGTCGCGGCGTAGAGCGAGAGCGGATGATCGACGTTCTGATGCACCGAGAACGGCATCTTCGTGTTCGCGCCATACACTGAGCTCGTCGACGCAAAGACCAGATGCTGGACGCCATTGTGGCGGCAACCTTCGAGCACGGTCAGCGTGCCGGTGACGTTGCTGTCCGTGTACGTGAACGGCGCCTCGATGCTGTAGCGCACGCCGGCTTGGGCGGCGAGATGCACTACGCGGTCGAAGCGCTCGGACGCGAAGAGCTCGGCGACGCCGTCGCGGTCGGCCAGATCGAGCTTGACGAATTTGAAGCCGGGATTCGGCTCGAGCAGCGCGAGCCGCGCGCGCTTCAGCGTGACATCGTAGTACTCGTTCAGGTTGTCGAGGCCGACGACCTGGTCGCCGCGCTCGAGCAGCCGTTTCACCGTGTGGAAGCCGATGAACCCTGCGGCGCCCGTCACCAATATCTTCACGCGCTCTCCCTTCGGTAATCCGTCACGCTATAGCCGCCCGTCCACCCGATCCTTCGGCAACACGGACTTGATGTCATACACCACGTGATTCGGCGTACCGAACCGCTTCAAACCCGACGCGCCGAGCTCGATGAACTCCCGGTGCGCGACGGCGAGCACGATGGCATCGTAGTGGCCCGCTTCCGGCTCGCGGACAGGACGAATCCCGTACTCGTGCTCCGCCTCATCGGCGTCGACCCAAGGATCCCACACAGTGGTGTCGCACCGATACGACTCGAGCTCCCGGACGACGTCCGCAATCTTGGTATTGCGCACGTCCGGGCAGTTCTCCTTGAACGCAAGCCCCAGCACGAGCACCTTGGCGCCGGCGGGGTTGATGTTCTTGTCGATCATCAGCTTCACGACCCGCGACGCGACGTACTCGCCCATGCTGTCGTTCAGGCGCCGACCGGCCAGGATCATCTCGGGGTGGTAGCCGATTTCCTGCGCCTTGTGAGTCAGATAGTACGGATCCACTCCGATGCAGTGTCCGCCGACGAGCCCGGGACGGAACGGCAGAAAGTTCCACTTCGTGCCGGCGGCCTCCAACACCTCGAGCGTATCGATGCCGAGGCGGTTGAAGATCAGCGCGAGCTCGTTGATCAGCGCGATATTGACGTCCCGCTGCGTGTTCTCGATGACCTTGGCGGCTTCCGCCACCCGGATGCTCGATGCCTTGTGAGTCCCGGCCGTGATGATGCTGCAATAGAGCGCGTCGATGAGCTCGGCCGCCTCCGGCGTCGATCCGGACGTGACCTTGCGGATCGTCGGCAGGCGATGCTCCTTATCGCCGGGGTTGATGCGCTCGGGGCTGTAGCCCGCGTAAAAATCGCGGTTCAGCTTGAGCCCCGAGACGGCTTCGACGATCGGGATGCAGAACTCCTCGGTGCAGCCCGGATACACAGTCGATTCGTAGACGACGATATCGCCCTTCGAGATGACACCGCCGACCGTCTTGCTCGCCCCTTCCAACGGCGTGAGCAACGGGCGCTTATCGGCGCCGACCGGGGTCGGGACGGTGACGATATAAACGTTGCAGCTGCGAAGCGCTTCGGCGTCGGTGGAATAGACCAGCTGTTCCGCGGCGCGCATCTCTTCCGGATCGGCTTCGAGAGTCGAATCCCGGCCGGCTTGCAGCTCGGCGATGCGGCCCGTATTGATATCGAAACCGACGGTCGGATAGCGCTTGCCGAACTCGAGCGCGAGCGGCAGACCCACGTAGCCGAGGCCGATCACGCCGATGCGCACGTCTTGCAGGGTCAACACAATGTCACCTCATTGCGCGGATTGCGCGCCGCCCATTCTAGAGGCAGATGCGGTACGAGGGCACATCGTGCTGTCACACTTTCGGCTCGTGCGCGCGGCGGCGGGCAGCCCGCCGCCGCTTGGATTGCCTTCGCCGCGCCGCACCGGCGGCCGGCGGGGCGAAGGACTGACCGTCAGAGCAGGTAGATGACCGCCAGCAGGCCGGTCGTCGTCATCGTGATGAGGTACGGGAACGCCATCACCACCATCCGCATATAGGACAGCCGGATCAGCGGCGCGATGGCCGATGTCAGCAGGAACAGGAACGCAGCTTGGCCGTTCGGCGTTGCAACGCTGGGAATGTTGGTGCCCGTATTGACGGCAACTGCCAGCAAGTCGAACTGCTCCCGGGTGATGGTGCCGGCCTCGAGCGCCGCCCGAATCTCGTTGATGTAGACGGTCGCGACGAATACGTTGTCGCTGATCGCGGATAGCAGCCCGTTCGCAAGGAAGAAGGCCGGCGGCTGCACGGCCGGATTGAGCATCAGCACCCAGGTGATCACCGGCGAGAACAACTGCTGATCGTGGATCACTGCGACGATGCCGAAGAACACGACGAGCAGCGCGGTGAACGGCAACGCCTCGGTGAAAGCATGCCCGAGGCGACTCTCCTCCGTGATGCCGGTGAACGCCGTCGCGAGCACGATCACGGCGAGGCCGACGATACCGACCGCGGCCAGATGAAACGCTAGGCCGATGATCAGAAAGACCGCGACGAATGCCTGCGCGACGAGGGCGGCTTTCTCGCGCGCCGTCCTACTGGCCGTCTCTTCCGCGTTAAACTCTTCGAGCACTTTACGGACCGGCTCGGGCAGCCGCGCGCCATAGCCGAACAGTTTGAACTTCTCGAGCAGGATCACGGTCAGGAGCCCTGCGAACAGCACAGGCACCGATACCGGCACCATCTCCCTGAAGAACTGCCCGAAATCCCAGCCGGCTACGGTGCCGATTAGCAAGTTCTGCGGCTCGCCGACTAGCGTCATGACGCCGCCGAGCGCCGTGCCGACTGCCGCATGCATGACGAGGCTGCGCAAGAATGCGCGGAAGCGCTCGAGATCCTCGCGATGCAGTTCGATGACGCTGCTATCCTCGCTCGCGTCGTGATCGGCGGAGTGATAATGCTTGCCGGATGCGACTCGGTGATACACGGAAAAGAAGCCGAGCGCGACGGCGATGATCACGGCTGTCACCGTCAACGCGTCTAGAAACGCCGACAGGAACGCGGCGGCTATGCTGAACAGCAACGACACAGCGATCTTCGAGCGCACCGAGATCAGCAGCTTCGTGAAGATGAACAGCAACAGCTCCTTCAGGAAGAAGACGCCCGCGACCATAAAGATCAGGAGCAGGATCACCTCGAAGTTGTTCTGAGCCTCCATGAACACGGTGTCGGCCGAGGTCATGCCGATCAGCACGGCCTCGATCGCGAGCAGGCCGCCCGGCTGCAGCGGATAGCAGCGTAGCGCCATCGCCAGCGTGAAGATGAACTCGAGCACGAGGACCCAGCCGGCGATGAACGGGTCGATCGCAAAGAGCACTGGGTTGACGAGCAGAAACGCAATGATCGTCAGCTTGTACCAGCCTGGCGAGTTGCCGAGAAAATTCTCGACTACCGCTGAAGCCATCGTTCGCGTTTGATTCATCCAACCGGTCCCTCTTCAGATCCCTCGTTGACGAAAGGCCCGCCCAGCAGGCAATACCCACCCGCCGGACTGATGCCACCGGGCTGTCACATCACACGGTCGAAGTTGTGCCACGTGGCGCCGTGGCTGCACGCTCCACAAGACACGCGCGGCGCCGCGAAACTCGGCGGGAAGTGTAGGGGCTTTCGGAAGGCTTGTCTCGTCAAGCCACATGCAACGACGCACACGGCAGCGGTTCCTCCCCCAGCACCCGCTCCCAGAGCGTCGGCCCGCCGCATTTGCGGCGAATCTTCTCGAGAAATTCCGCGTGCGCGGCTTCTTCCGCCGCGCTCGCCGCGACGACTGGCAAGACGAGCCCGTCGCGAGCGATACGCGCGGCCAGCACAGTTTCGGCGGCCTGGCGCTCGACGTCGCCGTCGAGCAGCAGGCTCACCTGGCCGCCCGTCATCGTCAGGTAGATCTCGGCGAGAATCTGCGCGTCGAGCAGCGCACCGTGCAGCTCGCGCTTGGAGTTGTCGACATCGTAGCGCTTCGCCAGCGCGTCCAGCGTGTTGCGCTGGCCAGGATGCATCTGGCGCGCGAGCGCGAGTGTGTCGAGCACGCCGCAGCAGGTGCGGATGTCGCGCATGGTGCGGCCGAGAAGTCGCAGTTCGTGGTTGATGAACTCGATGTCGAAGTCGGCGTTGTGAATGACGAGCTCGGCGCCGCTGACGAAATCGAGGAATTCGTCTACGACCTCGGCGAAGCGAGGCTGCCCGGCGAGGAATTCGTCGTCGATGCCGTGCACGTCGAGCGCGCCGGCTTCGACGCCGCGGCCGGGATTCAGATAGCGATGGAAGGTTCGGCGCGTCGGCCGCCGGTCGACCAGCTCGACGCAGCCGATTTCGATGATCCGGTGTCCCGCGGCAGGCTCGAGCCCGGTGGTCTCGGTATCGAGGATGACTTGTCGCGTCATTTTCCCTGCTCCCCCATAGCGGTCCGTATATTGCCGACCCTGGCAGCAAATAAAAAGGACGAAGGCTAAATTGGGGCTAAATTGGGGTCAGACCCCTTCTACCTGGCTAATTGGGGTCAGAGCCCTTTTTGCGACTTCTCGAGGCCTTCGTTCGCGAGCGCGTCGGCGCGCTCATTCTCGACGTGCCCCGAATGCCCTTTCACCCAATGCCAGCTCACATCGTGACGCTTGATCAGCGCATCGAGCTCGAGCCACAAATCTTGGTTCTTTACCGGCGTCTTGGCCGCCGTCCGCCAGCCGCGCTTGATCCACTGCGGCATCCATTCAGTCACGCCCTTACGCAGATACTGCGAGTCGGTATAAAGATGCACGCGGCAGGGCTCTTTCAACGCTTCGAGCGCGCGGATTGCCGCCATCATCTCCATGCGATTATTGGTCGTCAGCGGCTCGCCGCCGCACAGCTCCCGCGTGCGGCCGCGATGACGCAGCACGACGCCCCAACCGCCCGGCCCGGGGTTGCCGCGGCAGGCCCCGTCCGTATAGGCCTCGATTTCCTTCACTGACGCTCGGATCTTTTCTTGATACGCGCGACCTGCGAGACCCGCGTCGAAGCTTCGAGCCCTCCTACCGCCTTCAGTCGCGGCTGACGCCATACCGGCCTGATCGGCGTCAACGGATGAACGCGCTTCTGCGCATGCAGCAGGTAACCGCCGGACAACATCGGCAGCCAGCGCTGCGCCCATTCTTCTTTTGGGAATGTTCCGAAACGCCGGAACTGCTCGAGCGGCAAAGTGTGACAGTAGCGCCGTGCCGTGCCGACTTCGAAGCTCAGCAGCTCGAGCCAGTCGCGCAGACGGCCTTCGCGGATCATACGCTTCTGCCCGGCCGGATAGCCGCCGGGCGACAGCAGATGCCGCACGCCCCATGGGCCGGTCGGCGCAAAGGTCAATACAATGAGTTGCCCATCGGCCCGCAGCACGCGGTCGACCTCGCGAAGCAGCGCATGCGGCGACGGGATCCGCTCGAGCGTGTGCGGCAACACGACGGCGTCGATGCTGTCCGACGCGACCGCCAGCGCGGCCGGGTCGCAGATCAGATCGGCGCCGGTGCCGGCGCGCCAGTCGATCAGCGCCTTGCGCTGAGTTCGGGCGTGGCGGATGAAGGTATCTGCCGTGCCCCAGCAGCCGATTTGCAGCAATTGCTCGCCAAACACTCGCTCGAGCGCACGGCGCGTCAGCCGCTGCTCGTTCGCGAGACAACGCCGGCCGAGCGGCGTCGCCAGCCAGTCGCCGAGCGTTTGTGGTCTGGACGGCGCTCTATCGGGCATCCGGTCCTCCCGGGACCTTGGGTGGTCGATTGCTCTTAGTCTAGCAGCCGGCGAAGGCGGCTGCGGGACGCGTCGCCGCGCCCCGAGAACATCGTGTCGCTAAACGGAGACAGGAGAATCAAGCGACATCGCGCACATTTGCGACAGGCGGGCGCCGTCGTTTGCCGCCCCCTGAGCGATCCGTAGGATTTCCCCCGATGACGCATGCATACGAAGCCGGCGGGTCGACGCACCACGAGGACGAGCCCTGTATTCGACCCCCGGCCCGAGTGGCCCGAAAGAGGCCTGCGGCAGGCCTCTTCGTCGCCGCCCTTGTTGCCGGGTGTCAGCCGTTCACCGCTCACGAGACGACCGACGCCCGCGTCGAGCGCTCGCTGGTTTCCCCGCTCGCAAGCGCGGTCATCGGCGACCCCGCGGTCATCGTGCCGCTGCGCACCGATACGGTGCCGCACCGCTTACCGGCCCCCGAGATCGAGCTCGACCCCGTGCCTGCGCCGCGCCCGGCGAATCTCGTGGAGCAGCTCCGCGCGTCGTTCTCGCTGCCCGATTCGACCGACGCCGCGCTGGTCAGCGAGCTCGAGTACTTCGCGAGGCACCGGGACTACCTCGAACGCGTCCTGACGCGCGCGCGCCCCTATCTGCACTACATCGCGCAGGAGCTCGACGCGCGCGGCATGCCGGCGGATCTCGCGCTGCTGCCGATCGTCGAGAGCGCGTTCGATCCGTTTGCCTATTCGCACGGCCGCGCCGCCGGGCTTTGGCAGATCATTCCCGCTACTGCCAAGCGGCTCGGCGTCAAGCAAAACTGGTGGTTCGACGGCCGCCGCGATCTCATTCAGTCGACCCGCGGCGCTCTCGACTACCTCGAGATCCTGCACAGGATGTTCGATGAGGACTGGCTGCTCGCCGTCGCCGGGTACAACTCGGGCGAAGGCAACGTCGCCCGGGCACTGAAGCGCGCCGCCGCGGACGGCCGCGGCCGCGATTTCTGGAGCATCCGCAGCTATTTGCCGCGGGAGACGCGCACCTACGTGCCGCGCTTGCTCGCGATCCGCAACCTGGTCGCGAATGCCGAAGCGCTCGGCGTCCCGCTCCCGAAGGTTCCGAATCAGCCGTATCTTGCGGTCGTCGACACCGGCGGGCAAATCGACATGGCGCTGGCCGCCCAGTTGGCCGGCGTCTCAACGGACGAGCTCTACCATCTCAACTCGGGCATCAATCGCTGGGCGACCGATCCGGACGGCCCGCATCAGATCCTGGTGCCAATCGACAATGCCGAGCGCTTCGCCGCGGCCGTCGCTGAGCTGCCGGCCGGCCAACGCGTGAGCTGGACGCGCCACCGCATTCGTCAAGGGGAGACCCTCGGCACGATTGCCGCGGCGTATTCGACAACGCCCGCCGTGCTGCGCGATGTGAACGGCCTTCGCGGGAACCTCATTCGCTCGGGCGACCATCTGATGATTCCGCATGCCCGCGCCGCGTACGACGACTACGCGCTGTCGGCCGACGCGCGGCTCGCGAGCACACTTAACCGTGAGCGCAGCGGCGAGCGGACCACCCACCGGGTGCGGCGCGGCGACTCGCTGTGGTCGATATCGCAGCAGTACGGGGTCGAGGTTCGCTCGCTTGCGGGCTGGAACGGCATGGCCCCCGGCGACACGCTCGCCGTCGGACGCGAACTCGTCGTATGGGTCACGGAGAGTGCGGCGCCAGTCGTGCTCGCCGCCGCGTCGGGCGCGGCGAATCCGTTCATGCCGCAGCAAACGCGCCGCGTGAACTATGTCGTCCGGCGCGGCGACTCACTCTCCTCCATTGCGGAGCGCTTCCGTGTCACCCTCTCGGAACTGCTCGAGTGGAATGGCGCAGCCGTGTCGACGTCCCGTCACCTTCAGCCCGGCGACCGGCTCGTGATGTTCGTCAACGTGCTCGAGCAGAGCACCTGAGTCGGCCGCGATTTGGCGAAATTTACGTATACTGCTGAACGCACGCGGCGCGCGAACGCGCTCTACTCCGCACGGGCTTTGCCGTCCGCGCATTCGGCATTCGTTAACGAGGTCGTTGAGCCATGGGTTTTCTAGCCGGCAAGCGCGCCGTGATCGTCGGCGTCGCAAGCAACCGTTCGATCGCTTACGGAATCGCCAAAGCGATGCAGCGCGAAGGCGCCGAGCTCGCCTTCAGCTATCAGACGGATAAGTTCGCCGAACGCGTACGCGGCTTCGCCAATGAGCTCGGCAGCGACCTCGTGCTGCCGCTCGACGTCGGAGACGACAGCCAAATCGACGCATTCTTTGCCCAGCTCGCCGCTCGGTGGGACGGGTTCGACATCCTCGTGCACTCGGTCGCGTTCGCGCCGGCCGATCAGCTGGAGGGGCGCTACCTGGACGCCGTCAATCGCGACGGCTTCCGCATCGCACACGACATTTCCAGCTATAGCCTTGCCGCGCTCGCAAAACGCGCAGAGCCGCTGATGCAAGGCCGCGCCGGCGCGCTCCTCACGCTGTCCTACCTCGGCGCCGCTCGCGCGCTGCCAAGCTACAACGTGATGGGGCTCGCAAAGGCGAGCCTCGAGGCCAACGTCCGGTTCCTCGCATGCGATCTCGGCCCGCGCAACATCCGCGTGAATGCGATCTCGGCCGGCCCGATTCGCACGCTCGCGGCGTCGGGGGTAAAGGGGCTGCGACAGATGCTAACGAAAACGGCCGCAGCAGCGCCGCTGAAGCGCAACGTCACGACCGATGACGTGGGTAACACGGCGGCGTTCCTCTGCTCGGACCTCGCAGGCGGCATCACAGGGCAAATCGTCTATGTCGATGCCGGGTACAGCATCGTCGGCATGCATTTCGACGGCGAGAACTGAGCCGACCGCGAGCATTTCGAGCCAGTTTTCAACGCCGCAGCGCGCCGCCAGAG